>NZ_QWES01000015.1:0-91124 GCF_009936115.1 Anaerotruncus sp. 80 | reverse complement strand
AACAAAAAGTCTACCTTTTGTTTCAAAAAACTTCAAAAAAATTTTAAAGCCATCGCAAAAAAGTAGGCTGTGACACCTGCAACATTGCGGCAGCTTCTCTGGACGTAATTTGATTTGTTTCATATAAAGTCTTGCATTGCGCAAACTCTTCCGGAATCTGTAATTTAGGTCTGCCAAATTTCACACCCCGCTGTTTTGCTGCTGCAATACCCTCTGCCTGTCTTTTTTTAATATACTCCCGTTCTGTTTGCGCAACATAGGACAATATCTGAAGCACCAGATCAGCAATGAAAGTCCCAGTCAAATCTTTCCCCTTTTGTCTCGTATCAAGAAGCGGCATATCAAGCACGACAACATCTACACGTTTCTCTTTTGTAATAAGTCTCCATTGATTCAATATCTCATCGTAGTTTCGTCCCAAACGGTCAATACTGCCGATTACCAGCACATCTTGCGGCTTCAGACGACGAATCAGTTTCTTGTATCCTGGCCGTTCAAAATCTTTTCCAGATTTACGGTCTACATAAATGTGCTTATCAGAAATACCAAACTCCTGAAGCACTAATAACTGCCGATCCAGATTTTGATCCTTACTGGATACTCTTGCATAGCCATAGTTCATAAAAAGAACCTCCTTAATATAATTTTTACCTAATTATATCAAAGAGGTTTCCCTTCGTCCCACGGTGAGACATACACTTATTTCGTTGAATTCATTTAAACCAAACTTTTTAACTTGGGATTCCAACATAAAATCCTGCTTGCGAAATTACCCCCACAAAGAATTATAATCAAAATAGAAAAAACGCTATTATATAGTTCGCCCTAAGTAGTTTTAAAATTCAATTTAAAACCACTCCGAACAGCAACGCATGAGTGGTTTTATATGATTTCCTTCAGATTCTATGTATTTTCTTTTTTAACCAATAAATTAAAATCCCCACATATGGTGTCTTTTTACCGGTTTGAGTTGTATATCGATCCAACAATTTTTGAAAATAATCTTGAGGGACATCTTTATTTGGATACTTTTTACTAATATCACATTGTAATGCGTTCAATGCTTGCTTTCGGCAATCCCCCAGTCGTAAAGTTTCACAGTTTAAGTTCAACCGCTCATTTAAATCTTCATCGACATCGGGGTCTTTTGAAAAAATCCTGCCATCCGATCCATATTGAATGAGGTCCAAGGTATGACCATCAAATACGTCAATTTTCTTCATTCGCTGTTGTTCTGATGGCAAGCTCCCTCTTTTTGCATCACAAGTCTTATCCTTGTTTAAATGGGCGTCCCTGTTGCCGCTGCATACAGCAACCATATTTTTATAATTTAGACGATTAACATCTGAAACAGCCTGTGGTAGACAATGCTCAATTGTAGCTCTCCGTTCTTTCTTCCCATTAAGTTCAATTCTTCTCATACAATATGCACATAAATGTCCCTGTTCTAACATCAAGCTGCTTAATACATCCCGCTTTACCTCTGAAGGCATATCTTTGTAGGACGAAAATTCTTGTTTCCGATATTTCAAGAGTGCTCGGGGTTCTTTGCCTTTTTTTATCTGTATCATGTTACACCTTCTTAAAATTGTTCTAATTCAAGCTGTACACGCATCGATACAAGTTCTGGATCATCGCCGATGCATTCTTCAAGTTCATCTAATATACGCTCCGCAGCTTCATAATCTGCTCTATCTATTGCGGCATAGAAATCCGAAAATCTCCTCATAATCTTCTCAGGTCTCTCACTTACACCCATAATGGTTCGTAAAATACCATTAGCATCTTTCCCATAGGTCTCAACTGGCACATGAATCAGTTGATTATTTTCAATTACAGCCACATTTTCCATCGAAACAGAATTGATGACCTCTGGGGCATGTGTGCTTACAATAAATTGAACTCTAGGGAAAATCGTCCTCAAATCTCCCAAAATTCGTTGCTGCCACGCTGGATGTAAATGCAAATCAACCTCATCAATTAAAATAATACCATCTGTGTTTTGACACACATTTCCCAAGCATTGAGGATTTAAAACCGCCATACGATAAGCAATATCTGCCACAAGACTAATAGTCCCTTTATATCCATCACTCAGCTGGTTAATTGGAATCCGCATTCGTTTGCCAGATTCATCAAGATAGGAAACATCCAATTCTTTTGTTCCCATGTTATACTGTATTTTTGCATTATCAAATCCTGTGATGAGATTGTAGCACTTTTCCATCGCTGCAAAAACTGCTTCCAATTCAGGAATTGGCCCCAAACCATTTTCTAGGTTCTGGTACTTCTGAACCGTCATCTTTGCAAACCAGTTCATCATCAACTTAACATTTGCAGTTCCATCAACACTATCAATATAACCATTATTTCTTGTATTCGCTTCAAGGATATCGCTTTGTTTTTTACGGTGAAAGTCCCATAAACGTCCAGTCCCATAATAAGCGAGAATTGGAAGTATTAGTGTAGTATCACCTTCGCGAAGTCTTTTTTGATAGTCAGCAGCTATAGAAATCAATTCCTTCGCGTCCTTCGTTGTAGTTTGTCCTTGAGCACTATTCAATCCCCTCTCCCACAAAACATGCTTTCCATCAATCATAGCCGTTGCAGAAATCTTTACCGGGTATTGTGCCTGTACATCACTAAGGCTGCCAATATTATAGGCTTTCAAGCGTGCCTGCGATTTATCAATACCTGTTCCCTTAACTCCCTCCATAGGAACAAACATAGTACTAATAGCAATCGCAACAGCTTCTAGCAGTGATGTTTTTCCTGCACCATTCGCACCAATAATAAGTGTTAATTCTTTATCAAATTTTATATCCAATGTCTCATAACACTTAAAGTTCTGTAGGCTTATTTTTTCAAGATACATAATGTTCTCCTCGTACCGTATAATAGATTTCTGAAACTCCCTAAATCTGCTGTCTGAACTTTGTAAGACAGAATAAATTTTCTTTTTTATTTTTCCCATCTTTCATTATTTTACTCAACTCTTGCCTTTATGAAGTGAAAAATATTTCCCTTATAGCTTAACTTAAATTTTGAAGAAAGTAAATATAATTCAAGAAAAGACTGTAAATTTTAGCGAACCTATCTCTATGTCTTATTCCTCCAACTTTTTAAACAGCGGCATCCTTGTTTGATCACCATGCTGCCGGAAGTATTCTGTTTCCTCCGCAATCATCTCATCCAGATCTAGATGATTTAGCCATCTGATATAGTCGCCTTTATCTTCGTCATACTCGAACACTGCAATCAGCTGCGCTTTCTCCAGCGTCCAGAGCAGATTCTTATCACTTTCTACCCGAATCAGCTCCGGATTATCAACGTGAATGTCATAATCCGCATCTGGTCCAGTCAAAGAATATGGTATCTTTCCAATCCGCTCATCATAAAGGATAATAAATTCATCCAACTCCTCGTCTTCTCCAAGCTCCCCTGCCATTTCTGCTTCCACCTCGGTCGAAGCAATCAGCGCCAGGCACAGTTCCTTTGCAGCGTCCACTCTCATATGCCAATCCGTTTCTGCGGACTGGCTTTCATAGTAGTCAGTGCCACAGAGAATTGCTACCAGATCCCTATAATCATCCGCTTCATACATATTATCATCCATTGCCTTCATCATTTGAAACCGCTTTTCCGGCTCTTTTACCTGAACTTGTCCGTTATGCACTACGCTAAACATCTCGCACCTCCTAAATTTTCATCCCATCCTTAGTGATAAAGCGAATCTCCAGCTCCGACTCTGTAGCCTCCGCAATATCCTCTAAATCCTTAACCTTGAAATTGTCCCTAGATAACTTGTTATACAAATTCTGAGACGATGTGCCCAAACACTTTGCCAAATCCACCACATTCATGTCATTAGCGGCAAGCAGCACTTCTATCTTTTTCTTCATCATCAGTACTATGCTCCGATTATCATTTTGAAATTTCATTTCAACACTTTTTTATTTTAAAATAACACGAATCAGTTTGTTTGTCAATGCCTACTCCAAGAATTTTTTGCAATGACAGATAATACATGCTGCTTATCCTCTTTCCGGGAAAAAACTACATCCAAAGTGCGCATAATCGCTTCATTTGACCTCTGATTGTTTTCCTCATACGCATTGATAATATTGGCACGCTTTTTATCTGAGTCCGTTGATACCAGTGATTCCGTGCTACGCAATCTTGACCGTTCCGCGGAAAGAACCATGCCAGCTGCGAATTTAACATTGGCCTGAATGACCCCAGGAGTTAGTGTTCCGTTAAAGCCTCGAAATTCCACTGTTTTTTTGGATCCCAGCGGGGTAAAATTGATCATGCGGTATTTCTGCCCAAGTCTTCTGCTGATTCTGGAGAAAAAATCACTGGTATCACCTTCGCCTGGAAGCCTCATAACAATACCTGTACGATTTAGATCTTCTGAAGATGCGGCATAATGACCTCCCCTGAACACGCCTTGCTCCCCTCCGGATATTCTTTTATAAACCTGCTCAAAACCAGCACCCATTTTAAAAAGGCGCCGCCATCTCTGTTTTTTGCCATCCAAAGCTTCGGAAGCGCCTATATGTACATGACCACCAGTTTGAAAATTCACCTGTGCCCCATGTCGTTTTGCCACATCGCAGACCTTTTCAATCGTCCGCCACGTCTCCGGCGTATCCGTAAGGATTGGTGATATCAACTCCCCACCTCGGCTGCCTGAAGTAACACTTCCGTCTCTCTCCAGCGCCCATTTACCCGGAACACGTCTGCCATGATACCCTGACATAGAATCATTTCCGCAGATACCCATCTGATACAGTTCTGCAGCGATCGCATCACTATCCCCATGGACAAATTCGAGTTCAATGCCGAAGGTGATGTCAGATCCATTCAGCACATTCTCATAAGTATACGGCACCGGCTCGCCTTGCAACCGCGCCATATCGCTTTCAAATACGTCAGGATGTTCCGTATAGAAAAAATCATCGTCGGTACGCGCTCTTGCCGCATTACGCAGCTCAGCCGCCGTCTCCGCCCTTTGATGCTCTGACAAAACCTGTCCGTTGGACGTTTCTATATCTTCTCTGCTGCCCGGCATGATACCCTGTCTTGCCTGTTCTCTGGCCACATCCATAGCCTCAACATGCCGACATCTGCCCTGACGATGCATATAATCCGGACATGTACAAGTGCCTTCCCAGATATTTACCCGATAAGAACCTCCTTCTGTGTTTACCTCAGCTTGATCTCTATCCACAAAATCAACGGTGACTCGTTCACGCCTATGTCTGGTTCGACTATCAATTTCTACTGTAATCGGATCCATGGCCTGCAATCGTCTCTCCAGCCGATCGCTCATCTCCTGATCATTTCTGTTCTCATGCTCAGTTCGATCTATCTCGTAAGTTCTTCCTGCAATAGTTCCGCTGTTCCTGTTCTTGGGCATATTTCTGCCTCCCTTCTGTATGATTTATCATAGTACGCGAGATTTCTCAGCAAAATTTGATTTTTAGTTAATTCTCCCGGCGCTTTCCCCGTTTCCGACAGAATCCCACGGCGGCTATGGACATATGCCGACTGATTCAGCACCGACAAAGGATTGCTGCAGACATCCTTTAAGAACTGCACCCTTTTGGATGATACCATTCCCGCCACGATGATTTCTGTTTCTGCAGGAATCCGCTCTGTAAGATACTTAAAAGCGGCGAGATAGTGCACATAGAAGTTTGACGCCCTAAGACCCGTGCCAACGGTCTGAAAACTAAAGGCAATGCATCTGACACCTTTGCTATTGATTTCCTGGATCCACTGGTCCAGGTCAATCTTATTGTACCAAGAGATGTCCGGCACTGCCGGAAGTCCAGCATCCAACATCTCGTTATACACGATACTGCTGCGCTTAATGTTATATAGGTGGTCGATTCGCGGCGCATCTTCATAAACGCTGTAGTTCGGAGCTATGATCGCCTGCCAGGGAAATTCCTGCAGCTGTGCGTAGATTTCCCTGCGCTTATCCCAAATACCTTCCAAGGTTCGATCTTTGACATAAAATTGCAATACACCCTTCACTGGCTGCAACAGATTCAGTGTGTCCTGTATGCCTTTGCGCCTATACACCGGCGCTACACGCTCACCGTTTTCGCTGAAAAAATTACCACCGTGGATTCCTACGACTTGGCCGACATCAATAGCCTCTGGCATGTGATCCGGCAGCACGGGAATCAATGCTGGCAACTGCCGAGACATATTTCCTTGCAATGTGACTTGACCGCCGCCTACTTGAGCTAGATAATGCCAGGAGAAACCTCGTCGCGGGCAAAGAGAAAAGCACTGTTCACAATCAAATTTGCAAAAAGGCATCTCACATAGACTACAACCTTGGCAATACATACGCAGATTACAGATATCACAACTCCGTTCACACAAATTATTCATAGTCTGAACACCTCAAATTCCGCTTCCACCGCTTCAATGGCTTTCAGCAGCTTTCTCCTTTCCTCCTGGTTCATCGGCACACCGCGCAGCAAAAGCAGCTGCCTTTTCACAATACGCAGCAATCTGACCAGTTCGATTACCGCCATTTCATAAACCTTATCCATATTCCTCCTCCGTTTGTATGTCTGTCTAAGGCTCAAAATCGCACCTAGGATCGTTTTTGGCATCTTTTTCGATACTCTTTTCGCCCAGGACGATAAAATCGCTTAAAACGCAAAATAAAAGTTCGCATCTGTGCCCGCATTTTTGAGAACCGAATCCCATTCACCCTCTCCTTCCTCACTTCGCGCACACGCGCGTTGACTGTTGAGGATGTTTTTCTAGTAATTAAAGTTTTTTGTTGTAGTTCTAGTAATTCTATATAGATATACTGTTTATATTAGTGTGGTCAAAACGACTACATGGACCCATTTCAACGGTTTGCGGGTTTTTTGCATTTTTTGCCCGTGTGGTCATTTTAACTACATGGACGAATTTCAACGTTTTTACCGCGTGGTCGTTTTGACTACATGGACAAATTTCAACGTTTTTACCGCGTGGTCGTTTTGACCACATGGATCCGCTCCAATGTTCCCAGTCATTTTTCCACGTTTTCAAAGCACATCTCAAACGATATCCGGCAGTCCGTGGTCTTCCAAATAGGTTCGACGCCGAATATCTATTTCATCACGTTTTCTCATCAGTTGTTCTTTTTCCGCCGCATTATCAGTTAACATTACTTTCGTAAGTCTGCGCATCACCTCAGTATAATCAGATTCAAGAGTACGTAGCTCCGGATGCGCATCCAAAATCTCATAGCGCTTCGTCTTTTCTGCCTGTTCACATTCATCTTTCTTTGCATCCTCTGCTTTCTGCCGTTGTGCATCCTGATATGTCAGGAAATCCTCTATCTCAAACGGGCTGTTACAAATCAACGTCTGCAAAAAACTTCTCATATTATAAATTTTGTATTCTTTATTATTTAATATTTTCTTAAATTTAAAAAGTACAGTTCTTGTTGTATCTGCGTTTAGATTGTTCAAAACTGCAGCTATCTGCTCTCTTGACTTTATCGTTCCTCCAACCTTAATCTGCTCAGAATCCGCCATATCTGTGGCTGCCATATAGATCTTCTCTAAATGCTTTTTGTCGTTTGGCTGCTGCTGTGAAATCTCATCAATTGCCATGACTTCACGCAACCAGCTGTTGCCCCTTCCGGTTTCAGGCATTGGCGCCTGCCGTCTTCCCCGCTGTTCGAAATTTCCCGATTCGGAGTAATTGATTCTACTTCGTTTTGCTTGTTTTCTCTCTGCCGCATCTCCCACCGAACATTCTACCTGTTCTCTTGCGGCTGCTCCGCATAGCTCCGTCTCACTATTTGTCTGCAAATCCTCTTCCTCTGGAACGGGATTACTTACAAGAGTATAAACATTTCGATCAAAAGAACCATACCTGTCTCTCTGTTTCGTAACAGTAATATATCCGCATTGCTGCAACAGTGAAAAATGTTTATAATAGCGCTTTGATGACATCCCTAGCTCTTCCAGCATAATATCGCGACTCGGAAATGCTGAATTTCCATTCCCAGCAAATGACGCTATGTACCCATATATAGCTTTCGCTTCCGGCGACAAACGTCGATCCCTGTAAAGAATCTTAGGACTGATGCCGAAGCCCTGTGATAATATCCCTTCTGTTCTCAAGATTTCAGTTATTTCTTTCATGATTATACCTCTCTTCTTTGACGTTTGACGCAAAAAGCGAAAAAGGGTCCATCACAACAGACGTTAAAACATCTGGAGCAATGGCCCCACATCAATCCACATATTCAGTTTTCCTATAAAAGCAGTGTTCTTCTCAAATGATTATCCTGAATTTTTAATGAACAGTATTCTTATTTTTTTCCATTTTCTTTTTTAGAATCATCAATATAAGCCCTATAATAATGGACAATATTGCAATCCCCGCTGTTACAATCAATACCTTCTGTAACAGCGAAAGTCCCACTTCTTCGTAATCCACAGTTACCATCACTTCATAGCTGATATCTTTCATACCGTTGGTATATGTTGCTACTGCATCATAAGTAGCAAGTGCCGGACTATCTGCTGTCAACTCTTCTTCGTAATAGGCCGTCCAGTCGCTCACTTTCCGTAATCCGCTAAACTCTGCGTATCGAACAGTTTGCCCATTTTCTGTTACATAATTGCCTTTCCATTTTCCATCGGTAATGCGGTAATCAGCCGGATTATAGTTCAAATGCCGCAAAATAGTTTCTTGATATCCTTCAAATGTCGGTGTTTCTGGATTATTCGGGATTTTCGCGTTTTCCAGCTTATAATAAGCGACATCTGGATCACCGATGAACTTTGCAGTCACTGTGAATGGCTTGCTATAACTGCTACCGGTCTGCTTGATATCCTGTAACTTTCCAACAACGGATATTTCGCCTCCATCCGGTAAAGATGTCGTAATTTCTTTTGTCTTGGGAGCATCCGGTCTTTTATCACTTCCCTTATAGGTAAGTGTACCTGTTGCAGCATTGCGGCGATGCTCTGTCCACTCTACATCATCAAGTTTCAGCTTTTCGCCTGATTTCGTAATACTGTTCTGCACCTTTTTGTCGGTAAGGTTTGTATAGGTCTTTTTTACTGTAACAGGCTCACTTTTGCCTACTACATTTGCAGTCACTTTTACTGCCTTATATGTCCTGCCATCCTCATCAATTTCTGCAGTCATATTGGCAAGCTCACCTTTGCCGAGATCATCAAGGGTGATATTTGCATAGGCCTGGTCTGTTGTGATAGTCCATGCCTTCGTTGTCATGCTCCCTGCATAAACGCTTGATGTAAGCGATAGCAGAAATATAAGGCATAGCACCGTCACTCGCTTTCTCTTCATTTCATCACCTCCGGTTTTTATATTACAAAAGGCAGCTTACTGCTGCCTTTTGTCTCTCATTATTTATCCAATTTTCTCACCGCAGCCAGAAGGCTTCCAGCTGCAATCAGAATCAGCAAATACTTAAAAAAGTCAAAGTCATCGCCTGTTTGCGGTGTGCCACCGGATTGATTATTCTGCCCTCCCTGGGTTGGTTTGATCTCTCCCGAATTGTTGCCGTTATTCGGTTTAGCTGGTTTTGTAGGCTTCTCCGGCTTTACAACAGTGCCGTTATCTTTATGCGTCAGAATATACGTACCCGCGGAAGATGTTTTCACGGTAACCCAGTTGCCGCCATCTTTGTCATAGCGGTTGTTGGCAAGCTCCTGCCCTTTTCCATCCTTTAGATGGATTGCGATGATTTCCTCATCGAGCAGTTTTCCATCGGCTTTTAACAGTAGCGTGATTGTACCGTTTATAGCCTCAATCTCTTTGCCGCCGATGGTGATAATCAGTCGGTATACAATCCCGTCTTTGCCGGCAATCTCTTTTGCCTTGCCTGACGGAGTATTGTCTCTAATGAGGGTAATTACAATGTCGTCCTGCCCAGCTTTGCCTGCCAGGTCTAAAACACCATCGGTATCAATCACGATTTTGCCGATTGGAGTATTGACTGACAGGTCGAGGCCTGGGCGCTTACCGACTTCATCAAGTAGGGAGCTGGATATTTTGGTGCTAATGTCGTCATCATCTTCTGTTGGTTTAATGACTACAACATCAGAGCCATACATGTCAGCCTGCCGGATCAGCTCGCGCTGATTTTCCTCTTTCACTTTATTTGTGCCATCATCGTCCTTTACAGTCGGCGTTGTTGTAGTCGTAATATCGCCGCTGTCGTCATATTTTGGTACAACCTCCGTTATGACATCAAGGGCTTCTGGTATGATAAAGTTAAATTTGCTTCTCGGCATTGTCAAATAACCGCCGGTCTCAGCACTTGCGCTTTGCGCATATGCACAGGCAGGAATAGCGATGATCATAGACAGAACCAAAGCCACAATAAGGCGTTTTCTCATTTTCTTTCTTTTCATCTACTCTCCCCTCCTTACTCCGCTGCTATTACAGTTACAACCAGATTTGCAATCTGCTGCTTGTTTATAGCGGTGCTTACAGCGCCAGTTTTACCGGTCAGGTTAAACACTTTTTGGTTATTGGTAGAAATGCTGCCGCCGGCGGTGTATGCGCCTTTAGACAAGTCAAATCCGCCTATTACCAGTGAGAACTTTTTACTGTCTTTTGTGAGTGCTGCAAAATCAATGCTGTTTGCAGCAAGTGCCCATCCGTTCAAAATGCTGTCCACTTGTACGCTGCTGACCGTAATTGCCTTTGAACCGAGGTTTTCAACTGTTAGGTCAGTAACCGTTAAATCTGCAGAATTAGCGGTTCCGGTCATCATGATGGATTCAGACACAGTAAAATCAAACATCTTGAGAAGATAAACATTACCCTGCGACTCGCTTCCTGTCGGACCATATTTAGAGACTGTTTCTTCCGCAAAAGCAAAGGTTTCATCATCTGTCGGGGCAAGATACAAAGCGCCGCCGGCAGTATTTGCACGCCATGCAAGGTTAATGTCTCCGCCGTATTCTGAAACTGGCATACCGTCAAGTTTCAGAGTGCCTTTTACATTATGCGCGCCCTGAAACATATTATCAGTGACGCAACCGCCGGGAATCGTTAATGTTCCGATGTTGTATTCTGAAACTGACGGTGTGCTGCCAGTGATGCCCAACATGTCAAACATGCTGGACAAAATTGCTTTGTTATTAAACTTCCAATGATCAAGTCCCAGAAGCGTAACTTTCTCTGCTGAAATTCTGAAGCTGGCGAACATATTACGCATGTTAGTGACATTAGAGATGTCCCATTTTGATAGATCCATCACAACCTCTTGCTTGTCGCTGCTTGCACACTGCTCAAACATACTCTCCGCGTTTTCAAGGCTTGCCGTATCCCAGTTTTCAAAGCCGGAAAGACTAACGGATACAGCGTCATAGCCAAGGCCATAGAACATTTTCGCTGTGGTTTTAATTTTACCGGTATTCCATCCGTCAAAGCCGGAAAGATTGACCGTCTTAGCGCTTCTGCCAGTGAAATTGAACATTTCACTGGTATCTTCGGCACTGCTGGTATCCCAATTTGTGAAACCTGTAATCGTCACACTTCTGGCAAACTGGCCAACCCACATGAACATTCCGTGCATGTTTTTCAGCTTGCCAGTATCCCAAGTTTCCAACCCGGAAATTACAATGTCTTTCTCTGCAGCATTTCCGCCAAAATTGTAAAACATCTGATCGGCATTTGTAACATTTGACATATCCAGCTTTGATAATTCTGCGGCAACAGCATAAGGGCATTCAAAAAACCATTTTGATGTATCCACAGGTGAAATTTTACTGCCTACCTCAACTGCAGTGATATCATAGCGATAGTTAAACCAAGGCACGCCGGTGTCACCGAAAACATAATCATTTTCTGTACCGTCCCAGGCAGGAAATTCTTTTTTAACAGCACCGTGCTTTTCTATATTTGCAGTGGAGTCTCTGCTCAATTCATTGAGAATAAGAGTACCGTCCTCATAGAGAACCGTTTTTTTGGCATATGGCAGATGCACTTCACCTTGTGTCTCTGTTCCGGACGCCCCATATAAGTCCACCATCTGCTGACACCAGTCCTTTACATCGTCGCTTGCGTAGGATTCATATGTCAATGTAATGTCACCTGTTTTGCCGGTTGCTGCGTTGAAAAAAGCATTCTCGTAATTCGACGGAATGGCATAAATCTTCAACACAGTAATCAGATTTTCAGCATCTGCTGCGAAATTTTTAAAAGACTTGCCATAGTATAAATTAATCGTGCCTGCATCAAGTGTTCCGACAAGTCCTTCAAACATACTATCGGCTTCTCCGATCATCCAGCCAGATAAATCATCAATGGCTGACACCTTAGCACCAGCAAACATATATGACGTTATTCTCTCACTGTGAGAATAAGTCTGCCAGTTTTTCATTCCAATTACTTCCAAGCCTTCCTCGCTTTCGATTCCGGTATTACGGAACATTCCTGTCATATTTGGTGCATTAGATGCGTTCAGGTTTTCTGAATCAAACAACTCCAATTTGGTAAAACCAGAAAACCATTCTGCCATAGTTTTTGCTATCACCGGACTGCCCAGGTAAATAAATTTTGCTTTTTCTGCAAACACTTCCACAGTACGCCATGGTGGATTGTCCTGATTTTCTGCGTCAAGCGGATCTGTCTCAGCCAGCACCGCTCCGTGTTCTTTAAGATTAGATGCTCTGTCCGATTCCATCTCATTTATGATCATGGTCCCGTCTGCATATAGTACAGTAGTCATCGGCTCTGCCGGCAAATGTAAATTAGCGATACTTTTTGTTCCTGCCGGACCATAAAGTGCAACCATCTTCTTGCACCAGACTTTTGCTTCAGCATTGCTCGGAATCAATGTAATTTCACCGTTTCCCCCACAGCCAAAGAATACAGAATCAAATGCAGAAGGTGCTCCTTGCATTTTAACTGTTGCAGCGATATTATATGCACTTGCAAAAAACTCGGTCAAATTGCATCCGGCTGGAAGAGATATTTCTCCAATATTCTTCTCATCAGATCTGTAAAAATAGAACATCCGACTTGCATCTGTTAACTTTGACAGATTCCAGTTTGCAAAACTATCTTGAGGAACCTCAAAATAACTAGACTCAAACATACTTGATGTAGTCTCTGCACTGCTGGTATCCCAACTCTCAAGCCCTTTTATGCTGAAAGACCGAGCACTACCGCCAGCCGAAGCAAATAGCCCACTAAAGTCTTTTACTTTTGATGTATCAAGATTCGTTGAATCAAAACTTGATAAATTTGAGCAATCCCTGAACCAATCCTTCATGGAAGTTGGTTGTGTCAGACTTCCAAATTTGACGCTTTTAATGAGATTCTTCTTCCACGTAGACTGTCGCCATGGAGGGTCTATTCCACCATTCTCATTAAAACTGCTGCTTGAGGCTTCAATGGTAACAGAACCATAGGCGGATGTATTCGTGCTGCGGTCTTCTGGCAGTTCGTTGATCACTAATGTGCCATTAGAATAAAGAACAATCGTAGTATCAGCTACTGCAGCTCTTGCAGCTGCCTTTTTAGGCTTCTCTATCGTGGCTTCTTCTGCGGATTCCTCGTCTTTAGATACTGCTGCATCTTGTATAGCTGTTTCTAAATCTTTGTCTTCCAACTCATTCTGCTCTTGCTTTTCTATATCTTCCTGTACAGAATCAGGTGGAATCTGCTCTAAAGGGCTGCCAGGCTCTTCGGCAAAAGCAGGAACGGACATTGCCAAAAGCATGGAGACTGTCAATGCAATTGATAACCATCGCTTTGATTTCTTTTTCACGTTTACCTCCTTTCTTAAAAAGGGTGCCTCTGTCGGGGCACCCTGCTCATCAGTCGTTGAGATAAAGGTCAATCACGGTATTGGTTTGACCAATTAACTCATTCTCCATATTGTAATTGTAAATCTCAGCTGTCGCTTGATTCTTTCCTTTTTGCAAAACCGAGGTATCCACCACATCCGCCTGTATAATGTCCCCGGACTTCACAAGGCCGGAATTATAAACGTAGGTATCCCCCACTTTAATTTTACACTGCAGCTGCCTGTCTTCATTTAGATTAGCAAAAGCAAGGTCTTGCATGGTATCCTCGTAAATCTGCACCGCAGAATTGATAAGGATTCTTATCTGTCCGTTGCTCATATCGTTCAGTTCTTCGTCTGTCTGTACGATAACAGCTGTTTTGCTGGTCTCAAGGTCATTTGAGTGTAAGGCGAAAAATAGCCCTACTCCCATTAAAGCAACTGCGATGAGTAAAACTATAATCAGTATTTTTTGTTTTTTGCTCTTTTCGTTTGTACTTTCCATTACGTACCACCTTTCTGTTTATAGTAATAACGGATTATGCCAGGCTTAAAGTAACCACGATAGTGGCTGCCTGTACATGATCTACGGCTGTTGTTACAACGCCAGTTTTACCTGTAAAGGTAATATCCTTTGATGTGCCTGCGCCTACATTGCTATCAACTGCAGCAAATGACGGGCAGGTTTTAGTAATGTCCCAAGTGGAGCTGCCCAGTGTCGGTGTTAAAGACAACTTTTTGGCGTTGGCGTTTAATGCCTTAAAATCTGTTGCAGCATCTACCAGTGTCCAGCCTGTAGCTGCAGTCGCAGCTACTTTGTCGATTTTAACAACACCGGCTGCACTGTTATTGGTAACAGTTACTTTGTCAACTGTTAAATCTACAGCATTTGCAGTACCAGCCATGTCAATTGATTCCGTCACGGAGACGTCAATCGCCGTAGCCGGAACAGTCATATATGCAGCCACGCTGCTGTCATCAGCAAAAACAACCGCGGAGGAGCAAAGCACCATGCTAAGTACGCAGATTAGAGATAAGATTTTCTTTTTCATTTTCTGTACCTCTTTCCATTACTCTTCTACGACGGAAACGGTTGTAACGAAGTTAGCAACCTTAGCCTTGTCCAGAGCAGCAGTTACTCTACCGGTTTTACCAGCAAGCGCAACAGTTACTTTGTCCTGCGGATTGATGTTTCCAGCGCCAGTATATGCGCCTGTGAACATGTCGTGGCTACCAGCTGCCATGATGCCGATTTTCTTTGCATTGGCGCCGAGTCTTGCAAAATTGGTGGAATCAGCCACTACTGTCCAGCCATTATCGCCGGTGACTTCGATGGAAGCTGTTAAAACACCGATTTTGCTGTTGTTGGTAACTTCCAAGTCATTGGCAGTTAAATCAGCAGAATCAGCAGTACCGTCAAAGATGATTTCTTCAGTTACGCTAAAGTCGATTGCGGTGGCAGGGACATTGATGTATGCCTGCGTAGTCTGCGGATTTGTTTCAGCTGCAAAGCAGCTTCCTGCAGTACCAAGTGTTAACGTAAGTGCGCACAGCGCTGTGATCATTTTCTTTTTCATTTTTGTTTTTCCTTTCGTTTTTAAATTTTGATAGTTAGATATATTTTTTCGTGCCAGATTAGGCGGCACGTAATGGACTTTCTTCGTCATTATTGCTAAAAACCTCATTCATCAACAACTGATAAGTCATCGGTGCCTTATCTTGCAGCTGATTTGGGTCTTTAATCAGAATATCAATACATTCAGCGAGCCATTCTGCTGCATTGCTTGCATAATATGAACCAAGCTGCAGTGTTTTATTTTCCTGTATCAGATATTCCAGTTCATTGATGCTCTGGCCTGGCCAAAGATGCCTGCTTAATGCATGGCCAACTTCATGATGTAGAGAAAATTCTAAATTATAGTTCTCAAATTCTTTTATGAAAATGGTTGCCTTGGTAGGGCTGCTTGTGGTGTAGCCGGCATTGCCGTTACTCTCAAACGGTTCTTTTAGTTTTTTTTGGATATAGATTTCTGTATCTCGTTTTAAGAGCCCATCTCTCATATAGGACGGCAAAAGCGCATATTGCACATAAAATCTGTTCATAATCTGTTTCTGCTCTGCGGCAGAATAAGCCTTACTGTCGATATGCAGCGGCACGTATGTAGGTTTACTCATCTGCTTAATTGCGGATGACTTTTTCGAGATATATCCTAGCTTTCCACTTACAAATACTACATACCAGTTTTTGGTTTCACCGATGGTGTAGATGCTGGTCTCACTTGTTCGCCTTTTTGCAGACGAAAGACTCGGTGACGCATACAAATATAGTTTCGGTGTAACCAAAAGCTCCCTAAAGCTGTAAGTCATCGAATATGCTTCTTTCGGCTTTTTCGTCGTCAGCTTTGCGGCCGGAATGTAAAAGGTTTTGTTAAAATATGATGTCTGATAATAGTAGTGCTTTTTTCCATTGGTAACAGCATAGACCTTCTTTCCGACTTTAACTTGCTGTCCTTTGCCTATAGGACAGACAGCATATTTTGCCTCTTGATGTCCGCTGCTATAGATCCATGTCTGCTGCTTTGCATACATCGTTTTTTTGCTGCTGGCAGTACCAGCAAATGTGATGCTCGTGCAGCACAGGTTTAAAGCCAAAAGAAAACATAGCAGCAAGATGATTTTCTTTTTCAATTCGTTTCCTCCAATCAAAAGAGGGCAGCGATAAGCTGCCCTCTGGGGGTAATAACGGATATTCTTTTATTCTTTTCTCTCTTTTGCCCTTATTTTGCGATAGATTTCAAACAATGCAAGCACTGCCATCACAGCAAGGGCAATCCATATCAATAGATTTGCGGTATCGCCAGTCTTCGGTGTGATAGTCTCAACTGTAATGCTTGTATCATCGTAAGGTCCCGGACCCTTCGGTGGTTCAATTTCCACCAGTCCAATCTTTTCTTTAAACTTCACAGTCTGATTTTTATCATTCCAATCTTCGTGACTGCCAATCAGTTTTCCTTTATAGTAGATTCTTTCAAATACTACCACTGTCTTCCCAGCGAGTTTCTCCTCGTCAAAGTAAAGTGGCACGGTAACCTTGCCATTTGGCTTATCTGCGGTAAAGTTCAATGTAGATGTTACCTTTTTCCCATTATTATAAACTGGTTGCTTTGTTATCGGATCCATGAGAACGGCAACTGCAGTAAACTCTTCGCCTTCTTTTACCGGTCCATATTCCACTACATCTTCGATAAGATTTTTGCCGGTATGAGAGGCCGTTGTTTGCAACCTTGGGAAGTAGATTGTCTGCTCCTCATCATCAAAATCTTTATGTTCGCAGACAAGCTCTCCATCCAGACCATCCAGATATAATTCTTCAAAAATTACACCTGTAAATCCAGCAAAATCAGTTCCATCAAAGGTGAACTCTACATAAACACTGCCATTTGAAGTTTCCGGAATAAATACGGTAGTTCCCGTGATTTCTTTTCCATTCACTTTATATGGCTTCTTTGTTACCGGATTCATCAGTACACCTTTTGGGATGTATGTTTTCCCCGGAGTTAAACCAGTATACTTGATTTCATCTATCAGCGTCACCTTTCCATCAGCATAACTAAAATGACTTCCAGTTTCTTTGTCCAGCGCAGTCGTCTTAATGCTTGGAATTACCGGAGTCGGAGTCGGCGGTGGTGTAACCGGGTTTTCCGGCAGTCTGTCGTTTTTAATCTTATTAACAGTGATATTCAGCACCCCTGCACTTGTGTTATTTCTTGCATAAGTTTTAGCTGTCGTATTTTTAAAGTCAATCAGCTTCATCCCTGCAAGAGATTCCTCTGTAATGGCTTTTCCGTCTACAGCCAGCGTGCTTTCTGTTTCCAGATTTTTTTCTACAGTACCGGAGGCTGCCATATTAAACTGACCCGATTTATCAAGTGTTACAGTAAAGGTAGTACCGTCCTCAAAGTTTACGATAGCTTTCGCAGACTGGATTTTGGTATCGCCGCTCTTTTCGTCTGTAACGATTCTCTCCAGCTTGATGCCGTCCGCATAGTCAGATGCTGAAATCTCTTTATCATCTACAGTAACGCTGGTTACTGTGCCTTTCTGCCAAGTCAGCTCTGCAGCTGCATATACATAGTCGACAGATGCAGTCACACCGGAAGTTCCTTCCGGGTTTATCAGAGTCAGTACCTTATTTGCCGGCTGAATGGCAGTAAAGCCGCCCTCACCTGCTTCGGTGTTCTTTGGCTCCTCGTAGAGGTAAGTTACTTCGGAGAGCCAGTTTGTTTTTGTTACCTTCGGGCTGTATTTTACTACTGTTTTTCCGTCTTCAGTCAGCGTTGCAAAGTTCTCGCTGCCCTCTGCTCCAGCTTCCAGCGTTGTTGGAGCTTTTCCGGAAAGTTCTGCGGTATAAGTCTGACCCGCAGCACTTACAGTCATTTTTGCGCCGTTTTCAAACTCGATTACGGCGTTCTTTCCATCTTCAATGAATACCTGCACATTGGTGCGGCCATCCATTACGCTTACGGTTACATTTTCATTTGCAGCCGCCTGATCCATCGTGTATTCAGTACCGTCAATTACTACTTTTACAGCAGGATTGCGTTTCAGTACATCAAAGTCAATGGCTGCTCCATTCTGGCCGTTCTGTAAAACAGTACCGGTAATGCCAAGGTCGTCATATGCAAAACTCATCTGGTCTGCGGTTAAGATGTCTACAGCGTCAAAATGGTATTTTGTACCGTTCAGCTTAAAGCCTTCCGGTGCAGAGATTTCCTTAACGTAGTATTTTCCAAGCGGCAGTTTGATGGTCGCTTTTGCGTGACCGTCTTCAACTACCATTTTTCCAACCAGCGTATCTGCCGGAATTGTCTTCTCGTCAACATCCTTTTCAGTGTCAGTTACAGCTGCGATTTCCTCGGCTGTATAGATACCAAAGACAGCGCCGGAACCGGCTTCATATTTTTTGCTGCCATAGCCTGTTTCAAACAGCTTTTCGAGGTCAATTTTAACGGATACAGCTTCGTTTTCGTAGGAAGCGGTATCCCAAACCAGCGGTGTGTACTGGTCTTCATAGCCGAGAACAAACTTCTTCCATTCACCTTTATTTACATGGCCATTTGTGGAAGATACTTCTCTTACCCAGTATTCGCCAAGCGGCAGATTGCTGGATGTAGCAACGCCTTTCAGGTTTGTTGTAATGGTTTCAACCGGACTTCCGATTGGATAAATCATGCTGTCATCGCAGCTTGTAAAGAGCAGCTGGCCGCCCTCTCCCTTATCTGTTACAACAGGCACTGCGGTTGTAGTGTCTGGATAAGTGATTCTAAAGCCTTTTTCACTGTCAGCATTATTAGATGTAATGTCGATGGTGTAATACGGCTCTTTATCATCTTTACCTGCCTCGTGGCGAGTTGCCTTAACATAGTTGTTCTCATTGATGGTTTTCTCAAACTGGTCACTTTCCGGCGTCAGTTTGTCAAACCATTCGATTTCCGCAAAATCATCACCATCAAACCATTCTACCATCGGAAGAACGTGGTTAAAATTAAACAGCTGGCTCTGGCTTACAGTCACCTTGGTGTGGGTCAGTCCGCCGGAGAGGAACATTTCAGTCCTGATTCCATCGTGAGTCAGGAAATAGATTGGAGCCTCGTCCATCGGCTTTCCGGTAAATGTAGCCACATTACCTTCTGTCACATGAGAGTAAACCGTAGATTCCGTGATTTCCGGTGCGGATTTATCAGCCCCTGTGATTACGGTAGTTGTTTCTTCCTTGTCTGCATCAAGGCTTGCCTCCAGCTTTAAAACGTCATCCCAGTTAAAAGTGAATCCGTCCTTGCTGTTATAGTGCTGGGCGAGTGTCACGTCATATTCCTGCTTGTAAGACTTGTAGAAGTTTCTGTCCTTATCGCAAGGAATCCATCTGGTTTTACCATTATCCTTAACTAAGATTTGGTACTTTCCATCTTTTTCGACCATATAGCAGTCGTCAGAAATCTTTCCGTCTTCATCTTTCACATCGGTCCAGCCGGCCGGTCTTACGACTTCCATCGGAACAGTATAGACAGGATTTCCTTCCTCATCTACTTTCTGCTTTCCGGTTTCTTCGTCAATTACCGGTTCTGGCTTCTTTGGCAGCACGATTTCAGCGATAATATCATCTTCGCCATAGGCTTCGTAAGTGCCAATGCCTTCGTCTTTACTGCTTTCTTCCTGGCCTGGCAGCGGATTCATGGTAACACGGTTACCGCCATCATAGTTCATGGTTAAAAAGCCGACTTCAAGGTCTCCAGACATCATGACCGGTTCAGTCGTTTCAATTTCTGCAACATAGTCGTCAGCAATGCTTTCTTTTACAACATGGATATCCGTGTAGTTATAGCCGCCCTTAGAGTAGTTCAGCTTATATTCCACGGTATATTTATATGTCATCTTGGTTTCATCGTCTTTTACAATGATGGAATCCTTGTAAGTAGCACCGTTCTGGGCTTTTACAAGGTATTCTGTCAGCGTCAGATTCAAATTCCCTATATCTTTAAAGGAGGTTTGTAAAATAGTCTCGCCGCTTTCCAGTGCGAACTTAGATACGGCTTTCGCATTTTTTACGTTTGCTTGGTCTCTGGATACCTCTGTAAGAGATACTGCTTTTCCATCTGCGGTGTATGCCTTTACCGGGATTACGCCGTCAGACTGCACAATGTCTTCTGCAGAGTAAATCACAAACTTGGTATCTTTTAAGGTAATCTTATCCCAGATTGCCTTCCAGATATCGCCAACGCTCCAGCCGGCAAGACCTTCGCCGGTTTTAGTAATCTCAATTTTGCCTTTCACCGGATTGTTTGCCATTTCAACGACTGCATAGTATGTAATGTAGTCTTCGCCTTCCATATGAGCATCCTGCTCGGTTACGCTAAAGCGATAGGTGTTATATGTTGCCTTATTGTCGCCTTCGTACTTAACAGGATTTCCATCTTTGTCAGTAATCTGCACGGTTTCTGCAAAGGATTTTGGCGGCGTTACGGTATTTCCTTTTCCGTCAACAGCGCCCATATCTGCTACTGTTCCCTTGCCATCTTCTCCGTAGCTGCCAACATAATATCCTTCCGGTACTACCAATTCTTCGATTTCGTAAATGCCGTATTCGATTTCATATGGCAGCACGATTTCGCCGTTCTTGTTAGCATAGAAGACATAGTTCTTATTGGCATCTGCGTAGCTTGCGCCGTTTGGCAGATAACGGTTATAGTTTTCTGCTTCTGTTGGATCAGCTAAATCAGGATTTCCTTTATAGCGGATTCTGAAAGCGGTTCTATCAGCGTCCCATCTTACAGTCTTTCCGGTCTCGCTATTAGTTTTTACAACCTTAATCTTGTTGGTCTTCGCCTTATTATTTACATCTACGGAAATCAGCTGACCGTCTTCACTTACTGTACGGTTAAAGGTTTCCAAAACGTAACCGTTCTTATCAGCCTGTATTTCCTTGATTTCATAAGTACCATAAGGCAGGTCTAAAACCTTAATCTGTCCGTTGCCGGAAACAGTAAGCGGATTATCTGGGTCTGCCGGAGTTCCGCTATTATCACGAACTACTCTATAGGTATTGGCAAATTCATCATAGCCAGCTTCGCCCGGATTTACCTTTACGACTCTAACGTAAGGGCAATCTTCATAGCCGCCGGAAGCAAGCTGAATGGTCCATTTGGACGTTTTGGAGTAAGTCTTTACACCATCTTCCCCGGTGGTGAACGGGTCCTGATCGTTGATAGTCTTTACAATCTGGAGTTTTCCACGGTAGTTATCGTTGGTAAAGGCATTACTATCTTTATCATCTACCATTGGCTGCGGATTGTCCGGGCTAATATCTGCAGCATCTGTCAGAGTGCCGCCCTCATAGGTAATCTCATACTCAATCGGACCATCATCTTTACAATGTGCGTAATAAGTGATGGTTCCATGATCTCTTTCACTATTGGCTTCCGGGAATCTTCCGTCAGGCACTGCGGTCTCTGCGGTCTTTACCGTAGCAGTTGCCTTCCAGATATGCTCTGTCCACGCTGCTTCTCCCTTTTCTTCATCAGCTTCATGCTCTACTTTTTCGTAGTTAAGCTCCGATACATCTTCCCAAGGCATAAAATAAAACGGCTCATCACTATAGCCGTTTACATCCAAAATCTTATTATCAATTTCTTCGCCATTTAAGTACAGGCTGATGCTTGCATCCAGCGCTGCATCGCCCATTCCGGTGTGATCATCACCGTCAAAACCAGCATTTTTGTCTACCTTTTCTACGTCCAGTTCAAAGCTCGGCAGCTGCGGTTCTTCTGGTTCTCCGGCTGCAGGGGATTCTTTAATGGCGAGTTTAAAATAAAAATTCACCGGGTCGTCAGCACCGGTAACCAGCGTCTGGTAGTGGTCTCCATCGTTACATGACCACGCCAGAAGGTCATCTCTGTTTACTTCTGGTATATCTTTTTTGCCACGAAGCACTTTTCCATCCCATTCGGATGGGTCAGAAGTTGCCTCGATGGTATATTTGTTTGTACCCTTTTTAACAAACTTGATTTTCTTCCGTTCAGAATTGCTGCTTTCGTCTAAATTGCTCATAACACGAAGATTCTGGTTAAGACCTTTAGTATCAGTGATTACATAGTAATCGCTCTTTTGACGCAGAGTTTCTTTTTCTTCTTCCGTCCTATTTGCATATGCAGGGTTTACCGAACGGTAAACGCCGTCCTCGCAAAGCTCCATAGAAATAGAACTCTTAACTTGTTTTAATATTTTTTTGGTAAATGAAGGAGTATCTTCGTGAAGAGCCATAGCCTTCAGCATAGCCTTATATATCTCACCAGCCTTTCTGCCTCTAACTGTGGAATAAAAGAAGTCCGGAGAAGTTTTGCCGTAGGACTTTGTGCCGCCGCCGGCGGTTTGTCTCAGCCCCTGCTGATATTCCCAGATAATCGTCTGCGTAGCAGTGTACCAGTCATCCTTGTTGGCTCCCTTTACACCAAGAATCTTCTCGATGTCTGATGTTTTAGAGTCTGACTGTTTACCATAAAGCAGTGCCAAGGCGATACCGTTTTGAACATTTTCTGAATACAAATCGCCGATGAATGGGCTTTCTTCCCACTTTTCTCCGACATATTTCTTATTTCCGCTGGATGGCAATGCGACATTCTGCTCTACGCAGTATGCTTCTTTTCCGGCCCCTCCGGAAGTTGGTTTCACGATATAGCTGTGCATTGGTGTTTGCAACGCATAGCAGTTTTCTGTAAGCCAGCGTTTTCCATCATTTGACGGCCAGCGATTGGTGTATAACTTACTGCTGTGATAAAAGTATTTATTACCACGAGAGTTGCTATCGCTGCCTTTTAAAGTGTCGCCTTCCACGAAAATCACTCTTTTTCCAGGATTCCATTCCGCTGCAAAGGCATCTTTTGGAAAGTACGATAACAGTACTGCAAATGCGAGAAAAAGCATAATGGCTTTTCTCAATCCTCTGTTTTTCGATAAATTCATATCGTTCCTCCTTTTTATAAATTTTGTATATATATTAAAACAGCCTCTTTCTAAGAAAAACGCTGTTGAATTTTCTTTTTCTCCTGTTTCGACTACGCAAGGAGGCAGCAGCACGCCTCCTTGTTAGTCTTATGAAAGGAGTGAAAGGATTTATAAATCTATTTCAATTTTAGTTAATTTCACAAATAAAAAAGAGAAGACTGTACAATCTTCTCTTGCGCTTTTTTATTCAGTTGTTTTGACACTCCCTATAGCTAAATCAAGGGATTTTACGGGCTTCTTGATAATATGCCATTACCGAATTTAGACGAGAACAAATGAACCCGCCAAACATAATGCTTGACGGGTCCTATTCGTCTCTATTTCTGGAGGCAAACCAGAATTTAGTGAATTGCTATTTTACCACAACTGCCAGAACTTGTAGCCGATACCGTATTTTTCGTAGTATATGGTAAATAACGATGACTCATCCGACCATTCATTCCAAATTGGGTCCCAATAAATCGGATTTGCTTCCGAGAGCCTTGGAATATAGTAATCCAATTTCCTTTTGATGGTATTTTTAATTCTATATTTTGTCATATATGGACTGATTTTCATTGGCCACATCGTTCCCCAGTTCATATTATCAGGGGTAGCTTTTACAAAATCTGAAGGCTTTTCTGTGGCTCCATTAGCAGGATTTGTGAAGATAAAGGCTTCATCTCCCCAGACAGTTTCATCTGTTGTCCAGCCAACTATATGCTTCCAATGATAAACTGTACCATCTTTCTTTGGCCATAGGTAGGAATCATGTCTATCAGGATTTTCCTTTCCCTCAATGTATTCGTAAATTGGAAATTCCATTGCCTCGACATATTTCCATGCCCAGTCGTAGATTTCCTCAATAGTCCAGTCAGGAGTCCACTGGCATACCTTAGAGAAGTTACCATAGACCTTTTTGCCATTAACAGTTCTGTAGGCGCGCACCTTGTATTCCCAAAACTTATCTAAGTCACTGTAGTCATATCCAACCTTGCGACCTTTGCTGTCATATTCCATTTTACCGACCATTTTGTCGGTTACAGCAGTGGTCTTACTGCTTACGGATTTAAACAGTTTCCAATTATCTTTCCCCTTCTGGCTACGGTATACCTGATAGCCAGATGCGCCAGAGACCTTGTTCCATGCGACCTTGACCTGATAGTCTTTTGGGCAGCTGACTTTTTCGACTTTCACAGTAGCAGGAGCCACCTTGTTGCTCTTAACAGCAGAAAAGCTGCCTTTGCCAGCGCTGTTTACCGCTCTGACTTTATAATAATAGGTTTTGCCGGTAGTAAGACCGGTATTTGTATAAGTAGTACCTGTTGTTGCCTTCTTCAGAACAAAGCTGCCGGTTTTTCCGGTTGTGCTTCTATAAACCTGATAACTCTCTGCACCATCTACTGGCTGCCAAGACACCTTTAAGCTCTTATAAGTATTCTTACTTACCTTTAGAGTTTCTACTTTCGCAGGTTTTGTAATAGCTGCTTCAACTCCAGCTGCTGCATCATCTGCAAACGCTGGAACCGCCAAAGAAAAAATCATGGCGATTGTCATCATCATTGTAATTACTTTCTTCATATGTGGTCTCCTTTCGTTCTCTAGGTATGGTTTTATTTTTATCATTGCCTATTTTCTCAATTCATAATATAGAAAACTATAATCATCTTCATTGTGGTTGTATAATGAGTGAAAATCAACTATTTTCCTAACTTTTTTTAAATTTTTGCTCACTTTCTAGATGGGCATTTGCCTGCTCAGGTAAAATTTCATTCGCAACAATAACCTCTCGAACCTTCTTATGGTTCCTTCTTCTCTTCTGTATTTTGCATGTAGCATAACCTTTTTTATCAGTAATCGCATAATGGATATCTCTACCGTTATAGTCTATAGTTAGCTCAGTCACATCGTCATAGCTATCAATTATCAAGCCACAGTTTTGACTCGGTTCCATCTCTACAGAAGACCAATCATATAAATTTTGAGTTACTCCATTTTTCAAATGGAGCTCCGCAATTAAAATGCATAATGAGGAGTTGTTTCGTACATGTATGTATCTATACCTTTTATAGAAATCAATCTCTTTGCACTCGCTGAGATTACAAATTTTAACTGGACTATTTTTTGAAATAGTAAAATAATAGCAATTCTGATAATCAAAATTTTCCCAATCAGCAGGTGAAGATATTGTACTGCTGCGTACCTGAATATCACCCCTAAGAATTAAGTCCTCTAGCAATTTTCCTCTGTGAAATGTAAAATAAAGTTTGCTGTTTAAAACTCTTGTAGTCACTATGCTTGCCAACACCGAGAGTAGGATGCTTAATAATGCAGTTCCGAGGGAATCCATATTTCTACCTCCTGCGAACTAGGGTCTCGCCTTGATTGATAAATAAATGTCTTTCGACTCTTTCAAAGCCTTTGCCCACCTTTTTATCCTTGACTTATTGTAATTCCTTACGCTCTCTAGTACAATGTATTCGCCTAAGTTCTCTTCTTGCAGTAACGGGTATCCAAGTATATACAATGTCAACGTATTTATAATACTAGCAGGAGCTTTTGTCCCAACAAAACAAATTACATCAAACGGTCTCGCCTCAAATACAATAAATGGACCTTTCAACATTGCTTCTTGTTTTTGCAATTCCGGCGAAAGATAAGGTATGCTAAAATCATAATACGGAGTATTGTCTTTTCCTATATATGCTTTTAATCCATCAATTTCGAGAAGATCTAATGTACGAAGCAAAGTTGTAAAATCTTTTTTCTTTGGTTCCATAAAATACAATTGCCTTTTTTTCATATTACAAACGGTGTTTGCATTTGATAAATCAATTTTATCACTAAACCTTCTGAATGGAACATTTTCTATATTATTCTCTGGTTCATAAATGCCATCCCGATTAAAGGAAATTTGGAAACCATCTAGCCATTTCAATCTCTCAGCCTCGTAATCTTCTATACCAAGAGCCTTTAACAATTCCTCTGTTTTTCCTGGACTATGTCCGCCGTATCCACAGTTATATTGCTCTGCAAATAATAAGTCGCCTTCAAAATTTTCAATTATTATAGTATTCTCCATACTTTCATCATAAGGATAATTAAACATGAGAAAGTTTTCTTCATCTAATGAAACCGTAATACGATAACAACCAAAATCTTTAATCTTCAATGCCAACTCCTTTGGCCGAAGTTCTACTCGAGTTCTTTGTGGGATTACCATAATTCTATTTACCTCTTAAATGCTGGACTGTAAGTCGAAGGTATGCAATCTCTTCATCTTTGTTAGAGTCCAGCCTACACACCTTTTTCATTTTAACAGCTAATACTACAGTTATAACTAATAGTATACTAACTGTCATACAAAATATCAATATCCAATTCGCCTCCATTTTCATATAAACTTCCCTCTGTACACAACTCTTCTATTGATATATGTCTCTTAATTATATTCCTAATCCCAAAACACCAAAAAATCCGGCAAATATGCCGTTACCTCATCTAATATCTCATGAAATAGAATCAGCATCTCGGCACGCGGCTTAGGATAAAGCATTGCCAGCACTCCAATCGAGAAAAAAAGCAAAAAGATAATAGCCATCAATTTCCTTCCCCAATTCCCTGCCTTTTCAATCAGGAATTGCCATGGGGACAGTTTTACAATGTTGACAGTCTTATCGCTCCCCACATCATACTTTTGCCTCAATGCCTGTTGTGTTTTTTCCTCTTGCAACTGATCCTCGTATTCTTCAACAAACCCTTTTTGGAATTTCATCGCTTCCTCCTCCAAAATCCGCTTTTCTGTGCTTTTGATTCTTTTACTGATTCGGTTACATCTCCCGCTTTTGCCAAAGCATCAGCCATCATTTCCGCTAAATAGACATTTTCATCCACCGTCGCAAACGGATCTGGAAGCCAGGATGCAAAATAAGTTGCGTCCGTCCTACTTCCCATCCTTACTTTGACATCATGCTGCTCTGCTTGACTACAGAAATTAAACAGATACTTAGTGTTCTGATTGTAGACCTGCTTTACAGCGTACTGGAATTGATCAATTTCATTTGGTTTTGTGCCTGCAACCAGCACTTTAATATCCTTCTCCAGCCAAGTAATCTGTTCTCGCGACCTCAGCCCATGAATATCCCCGAAGTCGTAAATATAAAACAAATACGGCAATCTAAGCGCTTTGGGAACGCTGCCGGGATCATAATACATATCCAGTCCTTCGTAAGTAACTTTTCCTGCTGCAGCATCTTCCTCCGCAGCTGTATAAGTTGCTGCCAGCTGACGGATATAATCAGAACCATTAAGTTCAATATACGCCGTCTTGTATCCCCGATCATTGAGATATTTAGCAAGACTCAGTGCGTGGGTCGTCGTTCCAATCCTGGGCATGATTCCTAAGACAGCCACTGTTGTTTTCCTTTTTTGTACTGCAGACTTCGCCCCCGCTGTTTCGCCCTCCTCTGCATGATCCTGCAATAACTGGTAGTCAAACTGCTCTGGATACGCTTCTAGGCACTCTGGAATACGGTAAAGCTCATCAATTTGGACAAAAGCTGTGACTCCACACCCTGCAAGGCTCAAAATCAGCTTCCTGTCCATTTTAAAATCTGCGACGATACAAATTACCTTCACCTGCATTTGCTGCGCTCTTTGCGCAAAATGAAGGCTCTTTTCCGCTGAAAGCATCGTATTGATGACTGCAAAATCTGCATCCACAAATTCCATCACCTCTTCTATGATTTCAATATCACCATTTTCCTCAACCACCTCTACCTCGTCAAATTTTTTGATTTGATCAGTAATCTGCTCGTGGCCGACAGCAAGCACAAGTTTATATTTCATAGACACCTCCTTCACTCTACTTCTGCTCATCCATATTGCTTCGCAGAATCTGGTTTACCGTAGAGTAGCTGACGCTTTCTTCGCTGCTACTGAACTGACTTACGTTCTCCTCGCCGTATTTAGCACACATTTTCTCATAATACTTCTCACCTTTTTCTTCACCGAACTGCGCTTTGAAAAAGCTTAATCCTTTTGCCACATGTTGATTTTGCTGCAGCTGCGTCTCTGCTTCCGCATCAGAAGCAGCATTTGCTAATATAACCTGCGACTCTGAAGGGTCTGACTGCTCAGGCCGCAGTTCTGATTCAATAGTAGAATCTCGCTGATTAGATGCTGCAGTGCCCTCCATATTGTTTGCTTGTATTTTTTCCTGCTCTATCTGCGGCATATAATCCATTACGCTTTGCAGTCGAAGTTCTTCTTGCTGAGCAAGATCTTCCTCCCCGCTGTTCCGCTCCTGCGGATCCCCAATCAAATCATCCATGCTGCCTCCGGCAGCTTCCGTACGCTGCAAGATGCGCGCGGTTTTGAGAATATCACGATCATCAAACATAGCATCACCGCCAAGTTCACGGATTGCATCAGTTCGTTGGACAAAATCGCTGTACTGTACCGGCTCTCCGCTTTCCTGCGCAGTCCGCTCCGATTTCGCCTTTGACAGCTGATAATTTTGCTCCAATATCTCCTCCGCCTTTTTATAATCCTCACCGGTGAGATATTCGCCCTGCAGCGTTCTGCCCTGTCCTTCATGACCCTGCTGCAGCTCATCATTATCTGCAGGATTATCTGAAGTCTGCTGCGTCTGCTCAGATGTCCTTCCCGTATAATGACCCTGCTGATTTGAGTTAGAAGATTTTCCGGCATCTGCTCCAGAGTTCTGGTCCATACGCCTACGGTACCGCCGTAACTCTGCCTCAGACAAATACTCGCTGGCGCTCCGGTTCATCTGCTCCTCACGACGCTCTCTTTCGTCATCTTCTTCATCATCCATCTCCCGTTCCTGGCCGCGGCGCAGATCAGTCAGCTTATCTTTTAGTCCTGTCAATTCCGAATAGGTTCCATGGGCGATGTCTCCGGCAGCGCCTACTACCTTACCTCCCGAAGTTCCCAGGAACAGCTCCGCGATTTCCTTACGCTTGATTGCCACGATGAGACACATAGATATCATCATAAAGAGAACCGGCAGCAGGCCATAGGTTGCTGTAGCAGTATACAAAAAATTCATGATGATAAACAAAATCGCCATGAAAAACACCAGAATTATTTTGACAGCTGAGGATGACAGTAGCTTCAGTGCCCACCGTTTCAGCAGACGAGTGCCATATCCGGGAATTAACGCTAAAACGAAAATGAATGTGCCCAGAATTGCCAAGAACAGCACGAAGAATTGATAGCCCAGTATCAAGACTGAAAAGCCCAGGATAATAATCAGCAGCAAAAGATCAAAAATAAAAAAGATCAGCGCAAGGCCAAAGCGTTCAATCTGTGCCGCCGTATTACCTTTTGTCAGTCCCGGATGTTCCAGATCTCCGATGTATGCAAGCCTTTCATCAGAATCAACCTCTAATGGCAGAATCGTGTCCTCGTGTTTCTGCGCCTGCTTCATGCTGCCAAACTCTAGATATTGCCACTGGGAATGTACCATGACGTTAAAGATCAGAATCACGGATTTGTCCCCCGCTGTTGCCTCATCTGCCTCCTCATTGGTCAGCGTATCATAGGGTGCATCCATCACTGTAGATGACAGTTCCGTTGTGATATCGTTAAGCGTACTGAGTACAAACATTGGTCTCGCGTAGAAAAAAAGTCCCACTGCAATAATCATCGTGACAGCAAGCAAGCCACCAATGACCTGAGATTGTCTGTTACGCAGCAGTTGGATTAAGAAATAGAATGCTGCGATAGCAATGAAATATGTTGCATAGCTGTCAAAGACAATTTTTCGCATGCTGTTGAAAAAAGGGGTGATAAAATCGCTAATTAGATTATAGATATCAACCCCTAACGCAAACCGCGTTGCAACTGCTGTCAGGCAGCCAATATTTTTACTCCATCCGAAAATACCATTAGCAAGAAGATTAAATATCACTGCTCCCGGACTGGATAGAATTGAGGTGTCCTCCATGTCCAGATAGTAATTATCACGATACTCCAAGTAACTGCCCTGCGCTTTGACTTGATCCAGAGAAGAAAACAAGCCGTCATCTGCCCCACCGTCCGAGCCTGCAGCATATACTGCCACTGTATTCAGTGCAATAATCAAGACTATGCACAGAGCAAATTTCGCGTACCTTTTCATGATGCGTCACTCCTCGTTTTTTCCTCTCCAGGCGTAGTATTAAATGCGTCAATAATGTCCTGCCAAATTGCATCAAATCGCAATACCCCAACATGGCCTTCAAGATCCTGAAACAGACAGGTACGATTCGGCAGCTTCATCACGAGTTCTATATTCTCATCCGTTGCTTCCAGATTCAAAAATTGCAGTGATTTTACAATTTCTTCTCGAGTCTTCGCTTTGAAGCAGAACTTGTATGTGATGGCTTCTCGCAACCCTGGACTGTCAACGTCGGATACGCTATGGCCGATAAAGATAGCGCTGGCATACAGCGATCTTCCCATTCTGGCCAAAGAGTTAGTCAGCTTTTTCCCCATTTGGGTCGTATTCAGCGCCCACGACTCGTCAAAAACAATGATATCAAATTCATTTCGGTCAGCAGCTGCAAACTTCATACAAAACGAAGCGATTGGCAGCATCAGAACTGTCGATAATCTTTCTTCCTGGGTATAGTCCTGTTTTGGCGTTTCCGCGTCAGGCATTGTCATATTCTGGATCTGCAAAATGTTGATCTTTTTTGTGAATCTCAATCCATCCTCATCTCCATATCCAAATAACAGTTTTGCCATGCCAGCGCGGCGCAGCAGCTGAATCTTCCTGGCCAAATTTTTGGCTACTGGCTTTAGCTCATCCTCATCAGGAAAGTTCGCCAGGATCTCCGCAAGCAGGTTCATACATGGTTTCCCCGCTGTTCTGATCTGATCGATTGCTGCTAGAATTGCGGTGTACTCCAGATCTTTTGATGTTATTCCAAAATACTCGCAAAGAATGTTAGTCGCCAATTCCGCAGCCTGATCGATGTCATCTCTGTAAATTATGAATGGATCCAAGCTGCCCTGGCCTTTATCATCCGGCGATAAGGTTATAATGGATATTTGATCCGCCAGATAAGGCAGACACTCAGCCCATCGATCACGGTCACCTTTTGGGTCAACAATCAGGACTTTAGCTCCCGCATATAGCACGTTAAGATAAGCAAGAAGGTTGGCATTAAAGCTCTTTCCGCCACCTAACGTACCCCAGAAAAAAGCAGATGCGGAGTTGTTAAGCCTACAAGCACGGGCAAGGTCCAAGAATACAAGTTTGTCCAGAACTCCTGTTGTACCAATGTACGGTCCTAGGTTATCTCCCAAAAGCCGAGTTACAGCAAACATGGATCCAGCCACAGTTCTCGGCGGCAGCGGTATAATGTAATCTGTCATATATCTGCCTGCGCCGGGAATGCATTCCATAAATAGCTTAAATTGATCTGCCATGGAACGCTCAACGATGAACTGTTTATCCTCATACCGTTCCCGGACGAATTTTGCGTGAGCTTCCATCAAATCCTTATCATCACTGGCAATGCAAAATGTGACTGATACCTTGCACAGTGGATCTCTCGTGCGGCGCAGTTCCGCCTCCAGCTGATTTGCTTCGCTGGCAGCTGCTCGCAGCTCGTCCGGGATCCGCGCTGACTGCGCTACGTGTTCCTGCTGTGATTCTATTTCCTGCTTCTTTCCGCTAATTTTTTTAAGAGATTCCCTATACTCGATTGTCGTAATGTGAATGCAAACTTCTGTGGCATAAGGGTAATCCTGCAGCAGCAAAAGCCACTCACCTCCAGGATAGATCATGCCATCCGGAACCGATGCCATAGACAAGAAGGTCTGATACGATATTGTCCCGTCTGTATTTTCACAGGTAATATACCGATGTGCTTTTGGATTTATCAGTGCTTCCGACAATGTTAAAATATCCGTCTGTAACGGACGGATTGCCTTTTCTCCATCTTTTAACACGGGAGCTGATGCTGGCTTCCATGCAGAACCATCTGCATTCTTCCGAAGTTTTCCATCGCCGTTGCTGATGCCCCGGCGAGTCATTCGCCGGTACAACCACTGCACGGTCTCTACGTCTGCCGGTTCCATGCGGATCCTCCGGGTTTGAGATTGGCAGTAATTCCCGGCAACCTCTTTATATGCGCGTATGTCACTTTCCAGAATATCCCTTTGTTCAACGTCAAACAATTCGTTGATTGCCTTCATCGGTTTCCTAATCAGCTCTTCAAGATTTCCCCCGCTGATCTTCTGTCGTTCCAGCTTTGCGATCAGATAGATGTTATAATCATTTGTGGCACCGTTATCCTTTATCTTCTGTTCCAGGTAATGCAATGTTCCTTTAGCGTGTGCCTGGGACACTGCATATAACGGATCATTGCGATTCATCGCGTCCATCAGCGCCTCCTGATGCTTCCTGACATCCTGGGCAACTGGAATAATTAGAAGCTGCGCTTCCTGTCCGATGTTTGAGATAAACCTTGTCACACGATTCAAAAGCATGATTTTTTTATCCTTTGACAGATAGTCATAACTCACGCCCAAGATTTGATAACATGCCCAACACTCAGTGCGTTTATTAAAAATCAAATTCCCCTCAAAATACTTGATAGGAAACTCATAATTCATTTCTCTCCCCTCCTCTTTTTCTTTCCAGTTTTGCCTTTACTGCTCTGTAATCTGGCATCAATAATGTTAATAATCTCTGTTCCGCGATATAATACGTTCTGGAAGCAACCCTCTGTATAATCATTGCACTCCTGGAATTTTGATAGGTATTCCGGCAACAGCCTATACTCCACATATCCCAGAGCAAACTTATGCGGCGACTTTCCGTCAAACTTCATTTTTGTAAAAAATTTCATAATCAAGAAAGGTATTGCCCCGTACCTGATTACCCAAGGAATTGCCGCAAAAACCGAGATTTTTGATAAAATTACCATCAGTACAAGTCCCACTACAAAAAAGAGCAGATCATTTGCTGCGACCGGAATCCAAAGTTTCAAAGAATCAATCGAATATAGCTTTTTTTCGTATTGCCAAACTGTAGCGTATGAACGCAGCACAATAATGCGGTCTTCATCTTTTGCCATTCTTCTCTCCTTATATCATGTTGAACAGCTTTTCGCCAATTCCCTTTAGCGACTCTGGAGAAGAAATGAGAAACAGGCATAACGCTCCCAAGACAATAAAAATTACCATCTGTACCCAAGCCTTTTTAATAAGGAATCGCACAATCATAAATGCGCATACTGCCAAGGCCAAATACCAAATCTGGTCTAATGCCCATTCTCCAAAGTTTTTACCTGTCTGTAAATCACCGCTGCTGGCAGCAAATGTCGGTGCCGTCGCACAAAGGATTAGCAGCACTGCAGCTATAGCAATAACAGCCGCTCTCATAATCATATTTCTTCTTTCCATCTTTTTGTTTAAGTAATTGATATTCATTTTTCATTCCCTCTAAATTCTCGTGTCTATTTTTTTGATATAAAACCTGTCTCCGTCCCTTTCAGCAGTCAGATACAGATGTTGAGGCAGAGCCACCCCGCTGTTAGCAACTTTAATCTTTACGTCAATCACATAGTTATCGGTTTCTGCGACATAAACTGCTCTTAAGTTGTCAATGCTCTCAAACTCCATGCCCTCCACAGTATTCGTTATACCGCTGCCCTCCGAAACGTAATACAACAGATCATTGTCGCTGCCGCCATAGTAAACCTTACAGAAACTCTCTACAACAGATGTAATCTGATCTTTTTCGCTATTGGAGACTTCCGTTCCACTAATCGTACCTGACGCAGCCCCGACGTCTGCCACCTCCATGCCCGGCATAATCTGTGGATATTCATCCACAGCATACCTGCCTCCACTGGAGACCACCGGCACCTTCAAGTTGAACTTGTTAGTCATCTTTCCAATTTGTGCCTCTACAGTTACTGTAACATTCACACGATTCCCATCAAGCAGCTGCACATCCACCGCATTTACGGCGATAACAGTGATTGCCGCTCCTTCGTCCGGAGCTTCAATGCGAAGATTTCTTGCTGTATAAGCTGCAATTCTGTTCTCGTAGTCGCTGCCAAGTTCTCCATCAAAAGTAAGGTACTCTCGTACAAATTCTTCGGCAAATGCCATAGAACCATCTCTTAACTCCTGCTCTGAACTGACTACCGCCATGTACGTCTCCAGCGCTTCACGCTGCTTTGAAATGGTATTTCCCATGATGATGTCGGCGGCACCCTTGATAAAAACTGCTCCCAGCATGATCCAAAGCAAAATCCTCCCTGCAGTTCGCATCCTTGTAGATTTGATTTTGGATACTTTTACTTTTTTCTCCTTTTTCAACTTTTTCCTCCTTTCTAAAACCCTCTATACTCATTGTCGATTTCAAAATCTTTCGGACTATCATATTCATCGTAATACTCTTCATCGCCCTGCCGAACTACATCCAAACCTTCCTGCTCGTCAAGCAACATTTTCCCCCGCTGATAATTTCCTGGCCTGATGTCTGAGTCTTGGAAATTATATGCCTGAAATTCCCAAGTGTCTGCACCCACAGAATACATAAACCTGCCGAGCGTATCTCCAAGCTCTGCAGCCTTGGTATTACCCAGCACCATCTCAGACGCCTGAGAGTCGACCATTCTGCCGCTTATTCTGATTGGTAGGTTATTCTTGATCTGTCCAACGATCACCTTTGCATCGGGACGCTGCGTAGCCAAAAGCATATGTATTCCCGCTGCACGAGAAAGCCTTGCCAAAGATGACATCTCCTTTTCAATTTCATAGAAAATGGCTTTGTCGGCTGCCTGCAAACCAGTCTTGTCCAGCATTTCCGCAATCTCATCGCATACCAACACAATCCTTGCCAGCTCATCATTGGGATATTTCCGATTGTACTCTGACAGATTCTTCGTTCCTGTATGCCGGAACAGATCAAGTCGCATCATCATCTCACGATTCAAATCTTTCAGCAGATCCAGTGCATCCTGACGCCGGGTGATGACCTCACCAAAGCTTTCAAAAGCGGAAAACTCAATTCCACCCTTGAAATCAATCATATACGGTTTTACCCCTTTATAAATGCACTGCCAGAATAGACAGCGCAATGCTACAGACTTGCCTGATCCGGTGACTCCAGCAATTAACGCGTGAGGATATTTATCCAGATTGAACTCCACCGATCCCAGCAGATCTTCACCGGCGACAATAACGAACTCTTTGTCACTGATGCACTGATCTGACCATGGAAGATTGGTGCTAAGACCATCGCTGCTTGGCACAGTGTGCATCTTGATGATTTGCTTCGTGTGTGGAGGAGCCTCAAATTTAACAATATTGCAGTCGAAAGCGGTCTCCAACTCCGATTTACGACTCCGCCAATCAGCGACTGTCAAACCGGGAGATCTAAATGACAGAATAACCTTTTTCCCGTCAACTTCCTTACCAATTTGCTCCGGATACTGGCCCTGGCGATTACAAAACTTAATCGATGCAAATGCCTCTGCTGCATCCGTCGTCTGACCTTCCATTCTGCTGAATCCATATAATGTTAGAATTGGTGCTATCCAAATTAAATGAATCGCAATCGTGAAGATATTGAACTCTCCCTCCGAAAAAAACTGTCCTAAAATGACATCCCGTAAATAAAAAATCACCCCGCAGCCAAGGGTGACCAAAATAAACGCCAATATCAAGTTGGGGTTCTTGACCATCTTCTTAACTCCATTGCCAACACCCCGAAAAAAAACTTCCGCACCGGCTTCTAGCTGCCGGTCAAGCTTGCTCTGATTCATTGTTACTCACTCCACTCCTTCCTTAAATATGCGCTTGTTGTAGCAGCTTGAGCATGTCCCAGCTGCTTCTGTACTTGTCTGCGAGCTTCCCTTCTTCCAAATCCATTTCCCCGCTGCTGCCGATATCGCATCCGGGAATTGATCCGACGCAGATCATGTGTAGGTATGCCTAGTGCGTTTGCCTTCTTCTTTAAATAAGCAGTCGAATAATCAAACGCCCTGTCATCGCCAGACTTGCCCTCTAACAGCTCTTTTAGATGGGTTTCAAGAAAAACATCCTTTATGGCATCTACGTGCCGGGATTTTCGACCTTTTCCGCACCTGATGAAAAGCTTAATACCGTCTTCGGTAATCTCAATGTCCGCTGCTCTTAAATCTCCAATCTCTGCAATCCGCAAGCCTGACCGCACCTGCAGACGCAGGGCGACCCTGACCGTTTCATTATTCAACCTATTGATTTTGCGTAAATATGTCTGCTCTGGCAGAACCGGTTCCCTGCCGATTGGCGCCTGCTTGCACTGCTTGCGTAGATCGAACAGTTCTTGCCCGTAGAGCAGGCTTTTAGGCGCATCAAGTATATCCCGTTCATATTTTTTGACTGCAGCAATATATTTTCCGCCTTGCTGTGTATCTTTGCAGAGCTCTCTGATAGCCCCAGCTACGCTCTGTCCTGGATTGATTTGCTCATCAAGTCTTTCCAAGCAACTGATATACCCGGCAGCGGTCAAGCGTGACATCTTTTGCGCTCTGACCAGCTGATACAGATGCTTGCGATATGCGTCAATATCAAACATCATCCACCTCCACTATCTGTGCAAAATACTCATAATGTCTATACCATACCACCCAGCTAAAAGCACTGCCAATATAATGGCGACAGCTATCTCTCCAAGACTGCCGGTTTTGATTGGCAATATACTGAGTTTTTTGTTCGATACGGGATAAAGCCACATGATACCTCCGGGGTTGCAGGTATCCAACAGCAAATGAGACAGCATTCCCGGTAAAAGACCGAAATATAGGCTCCATGCGGCCAAGACAAAATCATCGTTCGGCAAAATATTGATTACCGTTCCAAGCGCCAATGCCAGGATCAAAACAAACAGTGGAGTATGAAAGAAACCTCTGTGCTTTGTCACAGCTGAAACTGCATAAGATGTAATTTTCGCTGCAGCTGATGACCGAGATACTTTAGACCTGGTGTGATCAATATCTGGCAGCAACGAACCGATAACAGCGCCAGACATAATTGCGGCTGCAGCAACCTTGTCTCCAGGATTAAGTATCGCGATTACCGCTGTTCCCGCCAAGGCGCCTCCCAAGGCATGTGTTAAATATGTCATTTTCTCATCTCCTCTTCCTGTTTTTTATATGTAAAAGGTATCTAATCCTCTGGTCCGGATTGAACTAATTAAGATGAATCTCTCGATCAGAAAGCTGAAATTCTATCTTTCCGATTACGATACCTCTTCTCTTGATTTTAAATGACTCCGTTGTCCTCGTCCCATCTCCCCAATCGAGCGTTATCTCAGTCACATCGTCATTAACGTTATACTGTGCCCACTGGCTACTTAATGGTATGGATTCTGACTCCGTATCCTCCCAATAGTAGGCCACCATCGTCCCATCTTCGTAAAAAGTATAGGTAATTGGCTTTCCTTCAAGAAATTCATCATAATAGATATACGTGTTTTTAAAGATTCTCTCCAACTTCTTCTCTTGGCTCTGATTAAACAATTCCTCATTGTCATCAATTTGAGATGACTGCTGATTAGACTGCTGCTTATCTGCAGTACCCACTTCACTAGGATTTGCAATATCTGCAGATTCTGTCCCCGCTGTTCGCGGTCCCATGATCAGCAAAGCTGCCGCCAGAACCGCTGCCAACAGTAAAACTACTGCTATAGCGGCCTTTTTTCTTCTCATCACTATTGTTCTCCTACTCTTTTGCTCGCAAATATTTCATTGGATCCACCGGCGTACCATTTACTCGCACTTCAAAATGCAAATGTGGCCCGGTAGAAACACCCGTATTTCCGGATAATGCAATTACATCTCCAGTTTTAACTTTCTGTCCCTGTCTTACTTTGATTATGCTATTATGCCCATAGCAGGTCACAAGTCCATTCCCGTGATCGATTTCTACATACTTGCCATAGCCCCCATAGGTGCCAGCGATGACAACCGTGCCTGGTGCTGCTGCTACGACCGTTGACCCTTCTGCTACTCCGATGTCAATGCCTGCATGATTCGTACTGCCGCCGACATAGGACGCATCTGTTCTATATCCAAATTCTGAAGTAATGTATGTAGAAGTTGTCGGCCACAGCAGATCTCCTCCTGCACCAGAGCCATAATAGCCCGTTGCTTCAAAATGTCCGCTGTTGATCTCCCCAGATGCGGAAAATGGCGTACCATTGGCAGTGCCTGAAATCTTGATAGAATTGCCTGAAATACTTCCCTCTACTTTGATTGTCATTCCAATTTTTGAAATTCCAACCAGAGTTCCAAATTTTTCATTGATGACGGAATTATTTTTGCTATCCCGGGCGCCCATGATAAACTCAACTACAGTCTTATCACCTTTGGCATGATATTGATGCTTTGCATCCGTTTCTGCATCACTTTTGCAGTCACCCAATATTGCAAGGATTTCCTTAGTCGTTCCTCCACTGAAGGTTAATCTATACTGATCTCCGATGTTGTCCCTGCCGCCGTAATATGTACCCATCGCCACCAGATAAGCATCACCCTTACGCCGAAACCCCTCGGCGTCAGTCCGGCACATTTGATTTAACTTAAACTGAGGTGACGATGTATCCAGTTTGATTGTATAAAGGCGCTGATCAAACTGCGGCATATAGGAGAAAAAATCCGTCCGTGCCGGTGATCCAGGCACTTCCATCTGTACTTCAGAGTTTTTTGAGCTCGCAGTGAATTTTCCGCCTGAGACAGTTCCTTTAATATCTGCTGCGTTGATACCCCCGGAAATATCCATTGTGATCGAATTGCCCCGGATATCACCGGTAATCGTAATCGGCAGCGCCACATTAGCACCGTAAGCCGACGACTCATCTAAACCACCGCCCAAAATACCCGCAATCAGCACGAATATCATCATTACCATCAAAAAAAGACTTCCTATTCCGAAGCCTATAATGATTTTTTTCATGATTCAGTTTCTCTTTCTGTCCCATTGTGGGACACTCAATTCCCTTAACTAAGAATCTTCCCAATCTAGAGATTTCAGTAACTCATATTTGCTGCGATCTACTGTTAATACTCGAGCAGATTTTTCATTAATTTTTTGGACATTCGTAAATCGTTCCTTATCACAGATAATCCATTGCAACACCTTGAAGTCCTCTAAAATAGGTTTTATTTTAGAGGAACTAAGGCAACTATGATTTCTTAACATAACTTCTTTTAATTTTCGTTTAAAATCGTCGGCTCTAAAATTGATATATCGTTCTCGATTGCTCAGCGCATATAGTCGTGGCTGAGACATCAGTTCATCAACAACCGATAAAAAAATTCTAATTAGTAAAACACCATCCATTTGTAACTCCCTGTCCCATGATGGGACACCACTTAATCACGGTGAGCAAAATATGATATTTTTATGATTTGCAGGATATTATTGAAATCTGAAATCACTTGTAAATTTGTATCCTGCAGACTGTTAATATCTAATATCTTCGTAAATCGTCTTGCTGTCTCATTTGCTAAATTTTTATCACCATTCAATATTTGTTGGCCTACTTCAGTATGTACCAAACTATCACTGAGTTCTTCCAATCCTTTCAACTTTTTTGTGCATCGTGCCGATTCTTTGGCAAATGCAGAAATCATTCCTATACGCATATTACTTCACCTGATTCTTACTTTTAACCTATCCAATTGCCGTCTTCATTTCCGTCCCACTGTGGGACATTGGCAAATTCACCATTCTTTCTGAACATAATCGACAATCTCTATACCAACAATCAAATTCTCAATTTCATCTACAAAATCCTCAATTTCAAGTATTTCACCCTTTTGATTTTTCAGCTTTGCCGAGAAAATGCCGCTTTCCTTGAAAAAATTACAGTCATTCTCTACAAAATGTTGTATGTCATCCTCATCAGCTTCAACAATATAGCAGGAATCCAATAGGATTGCTCCTTTGCAGTTTCCGTTTACTTCAACTGCAACGTGTCCCACATAGTCCCATTGCATCAATGTAATTCTGATAGTGTGTCTCCCAAAGCAAATATTTGGATCATACTTCTCAAGCATCTTCAGTGCCTCCCTTAACCTTTTTCAATCCATCAAGCGCATAGCAACCTGTATAGCCTTCCAGCATCACGCACATTTGACCGCATACTTCAAACGGACTTGAGCTTACAAGGAACACTTTGTTTTTATTTTTTTCTGTCACATGATATTTTTCGTTCATAATAACTTTATCTCCATTTGTAATCATAATAAACACCGCCTCTTTTTCTGACTGATTGTTTTCTTTTACTCCAATGCGACCCGTGTTCCGCCCCGTCATGAATGTCTGCCAACCGTAGCTGCCTGACGGATAACATCCTCAGCATACCAAACATCCCCACCTCTATCTTAACTCGTCAGATACACCACAGTTACTACTCCCATAGTCTGAACTACTATATAATACACATTCCGTTCCCAACGTCACATCTCAAAGAACCTCGTTACCAATAAAATCTCTACTTATTTTTTTAAATACTATTACTGGTAACAAAAAAGGCTGCAGAATACCGATAGCTGTGCTAAATTACCAACTCTTACCGAAAATAAACTGGTAACATTTCACCTGTTCATTACTTTTTTTGGTTACCGGTAGAAATCTGCGCCAAATATGCCTTGATTGCCTCCGTGATGACTCGCTCCAGTTCCGCTGACTCTACCTGGTCAGCCTCCGGAACATCCAGATTTGCAAAAGCTTTCGCTGTCGATTTAAGAACCGGCGTCAGGTTAATCCGATTCATCGGCTTCGTGGGGCTAATCATTTCACAGAGTTCTTCAGCAGAAAGATACTGCTCGTTACAGCGTTCTCTGATTTGCTTAATCAAAGCAAGGCCCGGACATTTCGTTTCCTGCATCGCATCAAAAAGTGCTGATTGCTGCTCCTCACTCATGGCTGCAATCAATTCGGCGACCGGAATCGTCAATTTCTTGTCATCAACCATTTTCAGAATTTCCGGTATGAGTTTCTTCAGTGCCAGATATCTCTGCAATGTTGTTCTGCTGATACCCATAATTCTGGCAGCTACTTCATCTGTCCGTTCTGTCCCATTGTGGGACAGTATTGCCGGGTTCTGCTGTGCTTCCATTCTTATCAATGCATATTTAGTGCTGTATGCATCAGCACGCTCACTGGGAAGCTGCTCCTCACGCTGGATATTGGAATCAAGCATCCAATACGCAGCCTTAATATCATTACAATCTTCTAAGACTCGAATTTGCCCCAACTGGCTGCTTAGGCTATGATGTCCAAGTTTACGCATTGCATCTCTTCGGTTATGCCCGGCAATGACTTCATAGTATCCGGTCCGACCTCGATCAACTCTCAGTATAATCGGCGATATCAATCCGTTTTTTTCGATACTTTTGCATAACTCCAACTGTTTAGCTTCAGAAAGTCGATTGAACGGATGTACCTTTACACCGGGAACATTTATTGTTGTATGCCAGTCCAGCATTCTATCAATGTCAATTATAATATCCTGCTCCTGCTTATTAACTTCCTCTTGATTCGCAGAATTATCTGCAGGTAGTCCGAACATTTCTTCCAATGGTGTAAAATTGATTTTTCTTTCACCCATCACCGTTCACCACCTTCCTTCTGTTATAGCTTTTATATCGCTGCATAAAACTGCCTATCGACAGAAAAATTCCCTCTGTCCCATCGTGGGACATTTCATCAGTAAGCATTTCAGCATATGCACCCAGTGTTTTCACTATTTTCCCGTCTCTTGTTCTCCTGTCGTAGTAACCATAGTGAATCAGGTATCGATCAGTTCCTATTTGCAGGACATCACCAATTTCAATCTGGCTTCCTTCCAAGTTTACATATTGCGTAATACCCATATACTCTGTCAGCCAATTTTGATATGCTTTGGCAGCCGCACCATCCGGATCAAAAGAAGTGATTGCCTCCTGCTCCTTTGATGCCCTCGAGCCATTGACCTGCAAAGGAATAACTGTCTCAAATTTGGGTATGGTATTTCCAAAGGCTGCATCAAGCTGCAACACAGTATCTTTTTGACTTCCGCTGCGGCCGTCTACCATCGTAAGCAGGATTCCCGCAATCTGCAGATCTGGATTAATCCGTTTTGCAAGAGATATTGACTTAAACAACTGCTCCATCCCTTTAACTGCAAAAACCTGTGCCTGTACTGGGATGACTACCTCATCAACTGCAACTAGACTGTTAATTGTCAATAACCCCAGCGAAGGTGATGTATCAACGATAATATAATCATATTGATCTCGAATATCGTTAATAATCAGCCGCAAAATCTGTTCTCGCTGGAATGCGTTAATTAACGACATTTCCAGCCCTGATAGAACTATATTTGCCGGAAAAAGGCTTATTCCAGGTTTTAAGACAAATTCAACTGCATTATACTCTGCTGCCTCTCCATTTGCCTTTGCCATAATCAAATCTGTAACTGTATGCGACAGTTTATCTGGTCGTTCAATACCCATGTTATATGTCAGATTAGCCTGTCCATCCATATCTATCAGCAGAACCTTGAACCCAGCATGATTTAACATATCCCCCAACGCTGCCGCGGTTGTTGTTTTTCCAACGCCGCCCTTTTGGTTTGCTACAGCAATTACTTTTCCCATGCTTTTTCTTCCTTTCCGTCCCACAGTGGGACATTTCCTCTCCGTCCCATCATGGGACAAAATATAAGTCAAAACTTTCTTTGCAACCTTCCGTTTGCAGGCCTAGTAAATATCAGAATGTTATCTGACTGTTTTATCACAGCAGCTGCTTCCTCCATATGAAAAGAATCTGAAGAAATTATATCTTTAGATATCATTTCATTCGCCTCTTGCAAAGCAGCATCCTCATCTGGTGCATTTATCTCTACAACGGCTGCCATCTTTTGTGTTATCTCGACCTGAAATCTCATATAATTATTCTCCTTTTTGGCATTAAAAAAGGGACATAACGAATATGTCCCTTAGTGAGCGTGTTCTCTATTTGTTCTCTGTTAGTTCTCTATTTTCATCAAATTATAAAGAAATATGACCTTTCAATCCATTGAAAATGCAAGTTTCAAAATATAGTAAGCATCTTATATAGCTTCTACACCCCCGTCGAAACCTTTACACCCCCATAAATGTTTATATGGCTATTTTACAACACTTTCACTTTGTTTTCAACAGGAATAAATTGTATTATTTTGAAATATTTATAAAAAAAACCGCCAGTTCTCTATATTTGTCAAAAGAAAGTTCATCCATGGTCTCTCAGAAGAGTATTTTCAATGCATGAAGCAGTATGTAATTTTAAAAACCGTTTTCCTAAATGCGCATATCTCATCGTAGTTTCGTCCCACGGTGGGACGCATATATTTAATTGTAAAACACCTTGGTATACTCCGTTCGCGTATCAGCAATATGGTAAACAAAAACCTCATTCTGAATTCGTCTATATATTGCAATATGCTTCTCACAAATGACCATCCTATAGCCTTGCTCATTCAGCCATTTATCGGGAGTTAATGAGCCAGAGTCAGGAAATGACTCCAGTCTACCGATTATTTTAAGAATGGTTGAAGACACTTTTAAAGCCGTAGATTTTCCAAATTGATAATAGTACCAATCCTCTATACGCTTCAAATCTTCCCAGGCTGTTGGTAGAAGCGTTACTTTACATGTCATTTAATCTTTCCTCCAGCATCGCCTGCGCTTCATCAAGAGAGTATGTCTTTGTGCCGCTCAGACGCTCCTGCTCTGCTTGGAGGATTTTTGCTCTCATCTGTAAGATTTGTTCTCTTCTCTCGAATGCTTCAATATTCATCAAGACCATATCCCCTTCACCATTCTTCGTAATATAGATTGGCTCATTTGTCTCTTTAGCAATATTTGAAACCGCATTATAATCATTTCTCAGAGTAGTTGACGCTTTAATAATCATGCAGGCCACCTCCATATATCATTTTTATGGTATAATTATACCTTTTTTCTGCTTGAATGTAAAGTGACAATCTCAAACTCTGTTTTACTTCTATGTCCCACGGTGGGACGCAGCCTTATCTAATACCTTCAAAAATTTCTTTGCTGTCATATGACTAAGTCTCGATTGATATCTTTTCCCTCATTATAAATTTCAATCCAATACATTTACACCCCCATATTTGTTACTGTATTCATTTTACATTACTTTTGTACTGTTTTCAACCAGTAATTTTTGACACATTGCGCGCTACAGCATCCAGCACAAAGAAAAACAGGAGCCTGGAAAAATTCTTTCCTCAGCTCCTGCAGATTATCATGCGCACATACTAGCAGATGTGCATACGATACCTTAGTTCTCCGCTTGCTCTTTTTTCTTAAAATAAGCGTGATAGAGAATATACCCCGCAATCGGAATTACGACACCGATGACGGAATTCATTGGATCTTCCCAAAGGGTTGTTACCAGTACCACCAGCGACAGCAGAATGGTCACTGCGGGCAGCACGGGATAGCCCCAAACCTTATATGGTCTTTCCATCTGCGGATTTCTCTTTCTAAACACATAGACCGAAGATACACCCAGCGTGTAATAAATCCATGCACAGAAAGCCACAAGGGCAGTCAATTGCTCAAACGTACCAAACAGAATTAATACAGAAGATACAATCATGGTCGCAATCTGTGCATTGACAGGCGTACCAGTTTTCGGATGGACTTTCGCAAAGACATCGAAAAATCGCTTGTCCCTAGCCATTGCATAGTATTCTCTCGGATACGCCAAAATGCAACCATTACAGGAACCAAAGATTGCAATCAGTGCACCGATGGTGACTAAAACTGCGCCTGGCTTGCCAAAGAGTGCCTCTGCAGCCATGGTTCCTGGTGCCTCAGTCGCAACAATTTGATCAATCGGTAAAATTTTCAGTAATGCAAAATTGAACAAAACGTAGACAAGGGTCACACCTAAAACCCCGATTGTTACTGCTTTCGGAAGATCTTTTTGAGGGTTCTTCAGTTCCTCTGCTACGATATAGACCGAGCTCCAACCGTCATATGCCCATAACGCCGCTACAATGGACAGCGCAAAAGCGCTCATTGGATTCAAACCTTCTCCCGGTACAATCTCCATCGGATTATTCATGCTGCCCATCATAAGACCGCATACGATAATAATCGCAATCGGCACCAGCTTTGCAATCATGAAGATTCCCTGCACATTTCCACCTTTTTTCACACCAGACATATTGATCAGTGACAGCATGATGATAATCCCAATCGCCATTGCCTTAATCTGCCACTCCGTCAATGGCACCAGAATACTAAAATAAGTAGAAAATCCTACTGCAAGGGCACTGATCGAACCAGACTGTGAGATAAAAAAGTCCGTAATTCCCATAGAAAATCCGATTCCTGGTCCATAAGCTTTAGAAATATAGTTGTAGGTACCTCCTGCCTGCGGCATGGAAGTACCCAGCTCCGCATAACATAATGCCGCCATCAGCGACATAAAGCCGGCAACAACCCATGCTAAAATGGAAAATCCTGCGGATAATCCTGCTCTGCTCAGCACATATGTACTGACATAAAAAATACCTGAACCAATCATAATTCCACTGACAATTGATACGCTGTGAAATAGTCCCAGTTCCTTTCTCAGTCCTGCTTTTTCTTGTTTTTCAGACATGTTATTCCTCCTTAAACATATGAATATCAACATCTGCCATATGCAGATTGCCAATCAGATACTGTAACAGCTGCGCTGACTTTTGATCCAGTCTCTTAGGATGGGACACCTGAATCTCCACTTTCCCTTTGAGACTGATCTCCTGCAGCAGTTTTTTAATGCAGTAAAAAAGATACGATTCCGACAAATTCTGTGCTGCAAGCCATTCCGAATATTGAGGAAACAACATGGCCAGCCCTGGTTTGAGATAAGTTGGCACTTTCACATCCTCCTCGATGATTGGCTCCAGCATACGATAAATCCCTTCAAAGTCTATTGGCTGTGCAGATGCAGTATAAAGCTGCAGCTCACATAAATCATCTTTCTCTTCTACTATCGTAATGTGTCCCATTTCCACCGGCGCATCTTCAAGAATCTTTCTGTAGAGAGCCCGCGTCTCTTCCATAGGACCAATATTTAACTCTTCACCAAGAATGCGCACACACTCTTTGTACTGGCAGATTGCTTTTGCCCGCTCCTGGTTCTGGCAGTACAGTTCCATCAGCTGCAAATGGACTTCCTCCAGCAGCGGATCCATCAGCAGCAGTTTTTTCAGGCAGGAAATCCCCTGGGCGAACTGTCCATTTTCCCGATACAGAAACGCCAGTTGCTTCGATACATCAATAAATGCCTGATTTACCGATTCCCGCTCCATCATAACCCACTCTTCAAAAGCCACACTTCCACGCACCGATATACCGTCTAAAAAGCTGCCGCCATGTACATTCACTGCATGCTGCAAATGCCGAATTTTCTCCTGCCTGCTGTCACAAACAGACGCTGCTTTCAGCGCTTTGCGAAATTCTGCCACGTCCACGAAAACGCCTAAAGATGCATTAAGACTGCACATGTTCCGCTCCGAAAAAATGATCGATGCCTCCTCTTGTCCACCCCATTCTTCTGCACAGATTTTTCTAATATAAGAAAGGCTCTGCCGCAAATTAGAGCGAGCATTTTCTTCTGGCAGTTCTGGCCAAAAAATTTCACTGAGCAGTTCTTTAGAAACCATCTGCCCTTTCCTGGCCGCCAGATAAAAAATCATCGCAAGCGCTTTGTGATTCAATTTGGCAAGCGCCTCTCGTCCATCGATTTCAATGTGCGGTCTCTGCAAAAGGTAAACTTTTATTTCCATAATACATCCTCCCGCGCATATACAATTTCCCCTTTTTTAATGGTCATTTCCACGCGAAGGGTTTCAATTTCTGCAGGAGAAAGGGTGCACAGATTTTGATCCAGTACGACAAGATCTGCCTGCATACCGATGCCAAGACTTCCAATTCTGTCTTCTGCCATGTTGGCATAGGCACCGTTTGCAGTATAGGTCCGCAGCGCATCATAAAGGGAAAGCTGCTGTACTGCATTGTGATGCAGCAGGCAAGAAGCAATTGATTTTAGAGGGTTCAACGGTGTAACTGCATATTCAGAACCACCCGCCACAATGCCTCCCTGCGCCACCACAGCGCCGATGGGATTGGTTCCCTTCCACCGATCCCCAAGCAGTGCAGCATATTTACCTTCCGCACCGCCCCACTGCCTGTCATAATTAGCTCGCATAGACAAAATCAGCCCCATAGAAATCGCCCAGGTGATTTGTGCTTCTGTCGGCAGAACAAAAAGTTCCAGCCTGTGACGCAAATTTTTTCTGCCTGCTATTTCAAATGCCGCAGCAAAAGCTGCCAACGCTTGTTCAATCGCCCTTGGTCCGATGCACGACAATGCAATCTGCAGGCCGGCAGTATGGGCTTCCAGCACAAACTGATTTACATCTTCCTGTGAATAATACAGTACCCCTTGGTGCTCACCATCTATATAAGGTTCATACAGTGCCGCCGTCTGAGATCCAATAGAACCGTCCAGATATATATTGCCTCCAATCCGCGGCAGTTTTGCCGCCTGTACCGTTGCCACATCCATGGTCTGCGGAAACAGAAAAATTTCCAGCCTGCTGTGCTCTGCAAACCGCTGCACCATGCGGATATCCTGATTTGAAAAAAAGGCGCCACCTTCCATAGCATTGACCGTTGTAATGCCGCAGCGGAACGCTTTTCGCTCCATATCTGCGAGGGCAAGTCTTCGGATGTCATCCGTTACAAAACAGGTGTATAATTTCCGTCTTGCAAATCCGCTGGCCTCTCCCTGCAAAACCCCTGTGGGCATCCCTTTTTCATCCCGCTGAATGCCAGAAATACTATAGGGAATTTTAAGTAAATTATAAGCAGAAGTATTTAAAATCGTTTTATGGAATTCTGTCTTGCTGACCACAACAGGATGTATGGAAGTAATTTGATCCAAATCCCATCGATTCAATTCCACAGTATCCTCATTATAGCCAATACACCAAATCAGTTCTCCCGCTTCAAATGCCTGCACTTTCTGTTGCAGCTGCTGTAGAAAGGCTTCTCTGGTATCCGCTTTAATTTCCACACAGTACTGCATCAAACCGCCCTGTACCATATGGACATTGCTGTCAATGAATCCAGGTAAAACCGTTCTGCCTTCCAAATCCAGCATCTTCGTACCAAAAAACCGTTTCGGCATCCTGCATGGCTTTTCCCATACCTCCGTAATCGTCTCACCCGTAATCCCAATGGCACAGTACTGCTTATCCGGTCTTTCCATTGAAATAAAATTGCCGTTATATAAAATATAATCTGGATTATTTTTCATAAACAACCTTTCCACCTACGACTGTCATCGCGACCTGTACTTCTGCCAGATCCAGCGGCGCAGTTTCATACAAATCCTGCGCTAGGACAACAAAATCCGCATACTTTCCAACCTCTATCGTTCCCTTGCAGTCCTCTTCAAATGTCGCATATGCAGGTCCTGTCGTAAAGGCATGAATGGCATCGTGTACACTGAGTTTCTGTTCCGCATGATAACCACCCTTCGGTGTTTTATCATAGGTACAGCGGGTAACTGCCGCATAAATTCCGTGGAGCGGACTGTATTCCTCTACTGGACTATCCGAACCTGCTGCAATTGTTACGCCCTGCGTTTTAAACCGATTCCAGTTATAGGACATACTTGCCCGCTGTGCTCCGACCCGCTCCTCTACAATGGCGATGTCAGAAGCCAAAAAGATCAGTTCAAGACCGCCGATGATATGGTATTTGGCAAAATCTTCAATAATCCCTTCTGTCGTAATCTGGCAATGGTCGATACCAAAGCGCAAATCTTCTTCTGGATGCTTTTCTATAATCTTAATGAATGCATCCAGTACGCTTCGCATGGCTCTATCTCCGATGCCGTCTGAAACTAGCTGCAGACCATGGTCAAAAGCCATTTGCGTTAGTGCTTCCAGTTCCTGCTGACTGATATACATTTCACCCATATTTTCTTCCATTCCTTCCGGATTATCGCTGTATGGTGCCCGCAAGGCAGCAGTTCTTCCTCCCAACGACCCGTCTGTAATCGTCTTAAACGGTCCAATCCGAAAATACGGGCTTCCGTCTCCTGTGCGATACCCAAGTGCCAGAAAATCAGAAAGTTCTTCTAACGTGGCAAGGTGCAGCATTAGATTGACGCGAATCGGCAGCAGCCCTTCTCTGTCAAGTTCTTCGTATGCCTGCAAAATTTCTGTAAAATGGCCAGCACGAAGCAGTTCAAAATCATCGGTCTGCGCAGAAGTCATTCCCGCTGAAACATAACGATTGCACGCCGCAAGAATACACTTTTTAATGCGCTCTACCCCCAACGTTGGAATCATTCTGTAAATGATTTCCGTTGCCAGTCCAGTCAGCACGCCTGTTGCCACTTCATGGGCGTCTGTCAGAATCATACCGCCCTCAATCTGCTGTGGTTTGTGCAGCAGACCGCCAAGTTCCAGCACGTTGGTGGTTACGACACAAATTTGTGCACAGGTTCTGGTCAATACCAAAAAATATGCGCCGAATTCCTCGTCTAAGTCCTCTCTTGTCGGCATTTTCTTAGTATCAAACTGATTTTGATCCCATCCGCGGCCTTCTACCCACTGGCCGGGTTTAATTCCATTCTCCTTGATATAGCGGCGCAAACGGTCTTTCAATTCATCCAGGCTCCGGCAGTCATTTAAATCTGCGACTTCCAGGCTATACCCATAACTCAAAAGGTGCAGATGGCTGTCGTTAAATCCTGGCAGTACCGTCTTTCCTTGCAGATCGATGATCTGGCATGCGGTCCCCGCTGCTTCCTGCACCGCCTCATTAGTACCAACACACGTAATCAGCCCGTCTTCTACCGCAACGGCTTCAAAGCGGTGCTCTGCTGCATCCATGGTGTATCCGTTGGCATTGATAAATACTTTCTTCATATTTGATTCCTTTCTCCACTACGCGCCGCAGTGGGTTTCTACGATAGAAATACTATGGATCTGCTGCGGAGGAACCAGAAGCGGATTTCCATCCAGTACAGTAAAATCACCGAAGTAGCCTGGCGCAATGCGCCCCATCTGTCCTTCCATTTTTACTGTATAGGCAGGCGCCTTTGTATAAAGCGCCAATGCCTCATAAGGCGACAGCCTTTCTTCCGGTAAAAATCCGCCAGTCGGTCTCCCCTGCAAATCCATCCTGGTAACAGCTGCCTGCATCCCGTAAAGCGCATCGCAGCGCTCCACCGGGCAGTCCGAACTGCCACTAATCATCATACCTTTTTCTAACATGGTGCGCCATGCATAAAGCGCATATGCTTGACGAAGATCCAGTTTCTGCTCCGCCACTGCATAATCGGTCGGTACAAACGCCGGCTGAATGTCTGCCAAAATCCCCGCTTGCGCCATTCGGTCTAAAAGAGGCTCCGTCGCAATTTGGCAATGCACCAGTCTAGGGCGGCAATCTGTTCCATACTTGTTTTGGAAAGGCGTGATCACACGTATGGCCTGTTCCATTGCTCTATCACCGATACAGTGACATAACAGCTGCATCCCGCTTTCATAACTTTCCCGAACCAGCAACTCTAACTCTGCATCGCTGAAATTGAGAAGTCCCCGCTGCCTGCGATTTCTGTAAGGTACGGTTAATGCTGCCGTCTCAGCACCCAAAGAGCCATCCAAGATCAGTTTTAATCGTTTCCAGGAGAACCACTGGTCATCAGCAATCTCTACAAGAATCTTTTGCAACTGCCGGAATTCTTCCAGGGAAGATACCTGAATCTGCGCAAACACGCGTACAGGCAGGCGCTGCTGCTTTCGCAGGTTATCATAGGCACGTAAAATTCTCTCTTTCGACGTAAAATCCGAAAACGCTTTCATGTCATCACACTGCACCGCCGTAAAGCCCCTTGCCTTGATTTCCCTTAACGTCTCTTCAATCATCTGTTCAATTTCTTTGACGGAAAGCGCCGGTTTATGCACCAGTACCATGTCAGCAATCGCATCCTCATAAATTCTCCCATCTGGCATACCGTCAGGATATCTGCCGATATTCTGATTGTCCAGATAGGTATTATGGTCAATTCCTGCCAATTCCAAAACTTTGCTGTTTACCGCCGCAATATGAATGCAGACCCGCTTGGCAAAGACATAATGACAGTCTGAAACGCGGTCTAAATCTTCCCGGCTAAGCAGTCGTTTGTCCGGAAAATGTTCTTGATTCCAACGGCTTCCGATGATCCAGCTTCCTGCAGGAATCTGCTGTTCTGCAATGAATGCTCGCATACGCCGCACCACATCTTCTGCAGAAACGGCTTCCGATAAGTCCACACAATACCGCTGATTATACCCATACTCCACCAGATGCATATGACTGTCATGAAACCCGGGTGTTACCACGCGGCCTTGCAAATCAACCCATTCCGTCATTTCATCCTGCCTTGTAAAACCAATGTCCTCCTCGTCCACATCCACTGCCTGAATCACACCATCTTCAACCAGAAAGTTTGCAGCCATGGGATGGTCAGAATCCATCGTAATCATTGTTCCGTTATAATAGAATGTTCTATTCATCGTTCTCTTGTGCTCCTCCTATTTTAAGATTGTATCTGAGAAGCGTATTTTTTCTGTATATAAAACGTATTTTTTCCGTTTTTCTGTAAATAACGAAAAAATTCCCCAAAATACGATTGCGGCTACTATTTTCCATTTCAAATCCTCTTAAAACATTGACATTACCCCGCAAGCGCAGTAAAATTTAGAATAGGTATGCAATCATGCCATCACAGAATCGCAAGCCACAAATTAGGGAGGATATTCGTTTTATGTACCATTGTCATATACGATTCTACTGCATCGGCGACCGGCATCGGGTATTGAAACAGCTCAGGGCACTGACCCCTTTTTCACAGTTTTCCCATGCATTTCTCGAAAGTGATCGGGTCGAAAAAGTCTCAGCATCACAAGCTGATGTCATTTTCGCAAGTCTGCTGACAGCAGATTTACAAGCGCAGTTGTCACAGCTGCTGACGTGGAAAAAGCCGGAGGCGCAGCTCATCCTGCTTACGGCAGAGGATACAGACGTGGAAGCGTTCACAGATTGCGTTTCAGCACTGACCGATATCTGGTCGCAATCCGCTTCCGACGCGTTATTAATGTTCCGCATCCAAAAATGGTATCAGGACTACAAAGCGCAGAAAGACGCCTGGCAGACCAGCCAGTACCTAGAAACCACCATCAACAGCACACCGGATTTAATCTGGTATAAGGACAAAGACGGCATTCACAAAAAAGTCAACGACAGTTTCTGTCAAACCGTCAACAAGACCAAAGCGCAGGTGGAAGGTCGCGGTCATGCTTATATCTGGGACGTAGAACATGACGATCCTGCCTGCATCGAATCGGAGCGCATCGTCATGGAAACCAAAGAAACCTGCGTTTCCGAAGAGACCATTCTCAGCAGCGGTGAAACCAAAATTCTAACTACATATAAATCACCATTATACAATCTGGACGGCACTGTTATGGGCACCATGGGCATCGGTATCGACATCACCCAGGAGCGGGCTTACGCCGATGAACTGATTCAGCAGAATCAAACTCTGGAGATGCTGTTTACTACCATGGACTGCGGCATCATGTGCCACAGCCTGGACGGTTCCAGGATTCTCAGCATCAATCAGGCTGCGCTGCGCATTCTAGGCTATCCCGACGAGCAGGCACTCCTTGCAGACGGCTTTGACCTGGTGGCTTCCACTGTTTTCGAAGAAGATAGAAAGCGACTGCGGAAATCCATTCAGTCCCTTAAAAAGGAAGGCGACAACGTCAGTGTCGATTATCGTGTGCAGCATGCAGACGGCGAAATTCTCTATGTAACCGGCAATATCAAACTCATCGAAGAAAATGGTGAACGTTATTATCAGAGATATCTGTTAGACCGTACTGCACAGAGACTGCAAGAAGAGCGAGAGCGCCTGGAAGATCAGCGTCGGCAGATGGAACTGGTGCATGCCCTCAGTATCGAGTATGTGCTGGTCTGCTTCTTCGATTTAGACACCGGCGAAGGCAAAGTCCTGCGTATGGGCGAATGTAAAAATGGCATCATGCCTGCCATCTTTCATGATGCGCTGTCTCTGGAAACCTGCCTCGAACAGTATGCAGCCACAAGCATTCACGAAGAAGATAAAGAAGCGTTCCGAAAAACCGCTTCGAAAGCCCATCTGGAACAGGAACTTTCCGAAAAAGATATGTGCTATATCAACTACCGTACCACCTGCTGCGGCGAAATCCGCTATTTCCAGATGAAAGCAGTACGGGCTGGAGACTGGGACAAGACCCACAGCATCGTACTGGGATTCCGCTGTCTGGATGAGGAAATGCGGGACGAAAGAGAGAAAAAGGCACTGCTGGAAGATGCCCTTTCGCAGGCAAACCGTGCCAACAAAGCCAAGAGCACCTTCCTCTCCAACATGTCCCACGATATCCGTACGCCGATGAACGCAATCATCGGTTTTACAGCACTGGCAATCACCCACATCGACCGTAAAGAGCAGGTGGCAGAATATCTGAAAAAAATCATGACCAGCGGCAATCATCTGCTGAGTCTGATCAACGATGTACTGGATATGAGCCGAATCGAAAGCGGCAAAATTCATCTGGAAGAACAGCCTTGCAGTCTGCCGGAAATCCTTCACGAACTGCACAATATCATCCAGGCGGATATCAATGCCAAACAGCTTGACTTGTATCTGGACGCCATCGACATCCAAAACGAGCAGATCTGCTGTGACCGGCTGCGGCTCAATCAGGTACTCCTAAACCTTCTGAGCAATTCTATCAAATACACCGGTGCAGGCGGCATGGTCAGCTTGAAAGTCATCGAAAAACCAGGTGCTTCGCCGGGCTTTGCTAATTTTGAATTCCACATCAAAGATACGGGAATTGGCATGAAAAAAGAATTTGTCGCCCATATCTTCGAACCGTTCGAACGGGAACGGAATTCTACCAGCAGCGGCATTCAGGGCACCGGACTTGGCATGGCGATCACGAAAAATATCGTCGATATGATGAACGGTACCATCGACGTCCAGAGCGAACATGGCGTTGGTACAGAAGTCACCGTTTGTCTGACCCTGCGACTGGATGAGGCCGGCAGAAAAGAACCGGTTGCAATCGAAGAGCTCAACGGGTTACGTGCACTGGTCGTAGACGATGATTACAACACCTGTGACAGCGTTTCCTGCATGCTGCAGCAGATTGGACTGCGGGCAGAATGGACTATGTCAGGAAAAGAAGCAGTGCTGCGCACCCGTCAGTCAGTTTCAAGAAATGATCATTACTTTGTCTACATCATCGACTGGCTGCTGCCTGACATGAATGGTATTGAAGTCGCCAGGAGAATCCGTCAGGAAACCGGAAAGGAAGTTCCGATTATTGTTCTCACCGCTTATGACTGGTCCGATATTGAAGAAGAGGCAAGAGAAGCCGGCGTTACCGCATTCTGCAGCAAGCCGCTGTTCCTGTCAGAACTCAGAGGCTGTCTCCACTCCATTGTGAAGAAAGAGCAGGCTACCGATGACATTCTTGACTCAAAAGAAATCCTGCGCAGCGGACATATTCTTCTTGTAGAAGATAATGAGCTGAACCAGGAGATTGCAGTAGCTATTTTAGAAGAAGCCGGTCTTACTGCAGAGGTTGCTGAAAACGGTCAAATTGCTGTAGAAATGCTAAAATCTTCCCAGCCTGGATATTATCAGCTGGTGCTGATGGATATTCAGATGCCAGTGATGAACGGCTATCAGGCTGCCAAGAAAATACGAAAGCTGGAAAACAGGGAGCTTGCCTCCATTCCAATTATCGCTATGACTGCAAATGCTTTCGAAGAAGATAAGCAAGAGGCATTGCGCTGCGGCATGAACGATCACATCGCAAAACCAATTGATATTGAAACCCTCTTGGAAACACTGGATAATATTTTGATGAGCAAATAAACGTTATCAATATATATGCTAAGAAACCAGCTGGCGCAATCCGCCAGCTGGTTTCTTTTTCCCTATATTTATTTCTCTTCCAACGCTTCGGTACGGTATATGAATCTCACCTGTCCGTCCATGTCGTCAGAAATGCCTGAGAAAGACTGATAAGCTTTGGAAGCGTTTACGGTAGCCTTCATTCGATCGAGTAAGTCTCCGATATTTCCGCCGGCAGCTCCTGCCAGCTTCTGAATTCCCTCTTTATCAAATTCTTTCAGCCCATTGTTCAGTTTTTTAGCGCCGCCGCGAAGCTCCGTTACACCATCTACCAAGGCAGGCATATTTTTATCTAAAGTCCTAATACCTGTATTCAGTGCGTTGACACCGTCGTACAGACTCTTTGTGCCTTTCGTAAGCTGCGCTGCCCCTGTATTCAGCTGCTCAGCGCCGGCCTTTGCAGACGCTACGCCCTGCGTATACTGCAGCAAGCCTAGGTAGAACTGGTTATAACTATCCAGCTGCGCTTTCAGTGCAAGAATTGGCGCAGAACCGGCGTCGGGAGCAGCCGCTGCTGCTCCTTCCAGCACCTGACTGTAATTCTCAATGGTCAATTTTGGAAGCGCTGCCCCTGCTGCTGCAAGCTGTGCGTCTGCTGTTGCGAGCATAGACTCAAATACCTGCTTTGCACCTGTAGTGATAGCTGCACTGTTGCCGTCTAATGTTGTCAATCCATCCTTTAATCCTGTAATACCCCCAGAAAGTTCCTGCACCCCGTTTTGTAAAGTTGTTGCGCCAGCCTTCAGGCTTTTTCCGCCTGCAGCCAGCTCATGAACTCCCAGCGCCAGCTGTCCCGATTTATCTAACAGCGTATCCAGTCCGTCGTAAAGCTGTGATGAACCGTTCAGCAGCTGTTTCATAGCATTTGTCAACTGATTAAGGGCACCTGCCAGTTCATCTGCCGAACCTATCTTTCCTGTATCTAAGTCAGCAAAAATGCTGCTGTCCGCTACGGTTACCGTATTAGTCATTTCAAATTTGTCCACATCAGCGGTCACTTCGACATAATCCGGAAGCTCCAGGTCAGAAGAATCTACATTAAGATTGTCTGCAAGTCCCGGAAGCGCCATGCCTGCCACAACGGTACGTTCCCCGTCGTTAATCACCTTTCCGCTGGAAACTTCCACATTGCTGAAAACGTCATTGTCCATAACCATACCGGTCAGTACCGCAAAAGGCACATAGATTTTCTCTGTTCTGCCGCCGACTTTTGCCATCTCATACAGATTGTTTTCATAGTCAAAGCGAATGGTCACTTCGCCGCTTTTTCCGACCAGTTCTTCTGGCTCGATGTCTTTTCCGTCCAGCTTATAGGAAATCTCCATGTTAATCGGCAGTTCTTTTTTTATACTGCCCCTGTAATAGATATCTTTTCCCTCAGCATTCCAAATTTTTCCTGACTTTCCTTCGTTCTTACACTCCTCATCACCTTTCAGATTTTCAATATCTGTCAAAGCTGACTTGTCGTAGAGAGATTGGCTTCCTGTCAGGTTTTTCAACCAGTCGCTGACGATGATTTTCTGCACGGAACCGTCGCTTTCCGCAAGAACGTAAACCGTTTCTTCTTTCTGATTCGCGTCTTCCCCATCATCGGCGTATGCCATAGTCACACCGCTGCCCACAGTAAGAGCAATGCACAAAACCACCACTAAGCATTTTTTTAATTTATTGTTCATAGATTTGACACCTCCGAATTTGTTCTAACTACATGTTTCATTCCCCTGGTCGTTGCACAGACCAATCTATCACAGAGCATAAGCAGCGCCGGCAGCAGGAAGATAACACATATCATGCTGACTACCGCACCTCTTGCCATCAGCATACACATGGAGCTGATGATGTCGATATCCGAGTAAATTGCCACTCCAAAGGTCGCAGCAAAGAGCCCTGTTCCCGATACGAGTATAGATGGGATAGAAGCTGCAAGAGCAGTCGTAACACTTTCTCTCTTATCTTTCCCGGAAAGCCGCTCCGTTTTGTATCTGGTCGTCATCAGAATTGCGTAGTCCACCGTCGCCCCTAGCTGAATGGTACTGATGCAAATCGGCGCAATAAACGGAAGCGACTGTCCCAGGAAGTGAGGAATTCCGAGATTGATAAAAATTGCGAGTTCAATAACCGCAATCAGGATAAACGGAAGGGAAATACTTCCCTCGACCAGCGCAATAATGAGAAAGATTGCAATAATCGATACCGCATTTACCACCTGAAAATCGTGGTTGGTGGTCTCTATCATATCTTTCATGCAAGGAGCCTCTCCGATGAGCATACCCTCTTCGTCGTAGCTTTTCAGCACTTTATTCAGACTGTCAATCTGATCATTCACTTCATCACTGGCAACGTCATATTCCGAATTGACCAGTAGCAGTTCACTTTTATCACTTTCTAAAATTCCCTTGACTCCCTCTGGTAAAATCTCCTCAGGCACCATACTGCCAAGGACTGATTCCATGCCAAGGACATATTTTACACCCTCAACCTTTTCCATTTCCTTCATCATAGCGCGAACTTCTTTAGAAGGCAGATCTGCGTCCACAAGCACCATATGGGTTGAAGCGATATTAAATTCTTCCGAAAGCTTAGAATTTGCAATGACGTATTCCATATCATCCGGCAGACATTTCCCCATGTCATAGTAAACCTCGTCATTGGTTTTGCTGTACCCGTAAATCGCTGGCAGCGCTGCAACAATAAAGACTGCAAGAAGCACCGGAAAGACTTTTGTCACACGTTTTGCCAGTTTTCCCATATCGGGAATAAGCGATTTATGCTTTGTCTTATAAAGGGGTTTATCCAGTACAAGGATTAAGGACGGCAATACAGTCACACAGCCGATAACGCCGAAGATGACACCTTTTGCCATGACAATGCCCAAGTCTTTACCCAGAGTGAAGCTCATGAAGCACAGTGCCGCAAAGCCTGCCACTGTAGTAATAGAGCTTCCAACAACACTTGCCAGGGTCTTTCTGATTGCGACAGCCATGGCCTCCTTGTGGTCGTCATAAAGCGCCCTCTGCTCACTGTAGCTGTGCCACAGGAAGATGGAATAGTCCATGGTAACCGCTAGCTGCAGAACCGCCGAAAGAGCCTTTGTTATATATGAAATTTCTCCAAAAAAATAGTTCGTTCCTAAATTGAGCAAAATCATCATGCCAATCGAGACAAGAAATACGAAAGGCACCAGCCAGCCGTCCAAAAGCAGCACCATGGCTGCCGTTGCAAAAAGCACTGCAAGCCCTACATAAATCGGTTCTTCCTGTTCACACAGATTTTTTAAGTCCGTTACCAACGCCGACATGCCCGATACAAAACACTGCTCGCCGCAGACACTGCGCACATCAGCAATTGCATCAATGGTTGAGTCAGCACTGGTAGCACTGTCAAAGAAGACCGCCATCAGAGTTGCATCTCCCTCATTAAATTCATCGAAGAGTTTATCCGGCACCATCTCCATCGGAATGGAAATATCCGCCAGCGTGGAGTACCACAGGACACTTTCTACATGATCCACCTCTTCAAGCTTTTCACAAAGAACCGCTACATCTTTATCCTCCATATCTTCCACTACAATCAGGGAGAAAGCACCCTTTCCGAAGTCGCTCAAAAGTTCTTCCTGACCAATTACCGTGTCCATATCCTCCGGCAAATAATCCAGCATGTCATAATTGATTCTCGTTCCCAGCATTCCAAACAGGGAAGGAACCATTAAAACAATCGCAACAATTAAAATCGTAATCCGGTGTTTGACCACCGCCCTTGAAAAACGCATTTTCTGTCAGTCCTCCTTTTCCTCGCAATACACGTTTTCTATCATATCCGGCCATTGATGTCTGATAATTTTTACCGCTGTAATAACTGTGCTAAGATTCAAAATCCCCTCCGAAAGCATGCCTATGCCCAGTAGAATCATCAGCAAATCCGTACCCTCACCCGGACGCAGCAGCAGGACAAGTCCAAGAGCCTCTGTAACTGCCGCACTTGCAAAAATCAGCCACCACTTTCCTATGCCAAAAGTTCTCGACTGACCGGCAACCTGTATTTTCAGAAGTCCATCTATCACCATAAATATGCCAAAGGTGATACAGATAAATAACATCAGACTTTCAGGTCGTACCAGTATCACACCGCCAAGAATCAGAAGCAGAATGCCCAGTGTCAAATCGTGCTGAAATGCCAGCCGGTACAGGTCCTTTGAAAAGTATCCAACCAGTTTGACTGCGCCAAACAGCAGAAACAGTATGCCGCAGCAGCTGCCCAGCAGCGCTTTAGACAATACCGGTGCTGTAATCAGCAAAATCCCCAGCACGCATAGACCAAGGGAAATGACAATGTATCCGATTTTCGCTGTTTTCATCGGTGCAACTGAACGCATCACTATCCATCCTTCCATCTCATATCAAACATCTACAGCGCTTTTTCTTTCTGTATTTAACTTACCAGATTTTCTTCTGGTTAAAAATGGGCAAAAGAAAAACCCCTGCCTAAAAATTAGGCAACGGGGTCTAATGTGACTAAATTTCTGCTTGATTACATCTCCTGATCATCTCATCGGACAATCCATGACATAGGTGAATCAAATGATGAATTTCTTCAATAGAATCCTCCGGCATACTGCGGGAAAGCCAATCAAGACCAGCTCCAAACAGTTCAAAACGGAAAAAACGAATGGCAATTTCCCGGTCTTCAGCACTGACAAGGCTCTCTCCAAAAACCGTATCCAAATAAGTTCTGACAATATACTCGCAGGATTTCATCAAATACCGCTCAAAGAGGTCTCGATTCATAGAATTGAAAATATGTAAGACCGCTTTTTTGTTATGCAGGGCAAAGTCAAAAGCCTCGCTGATACAGTCCTCCAGGGACTCAATCTTTGGATATTTTTTTACCAGCCCATCAGCCAGTTCCACAATGATTTCTTCCATCAGAGCAGGAATATCCTGGAAGTGATAATAAAAAGAATTTCGATTGATACCGCACTCCTCTACGATACTGCGAACGCTGATTTTATTTAGCGGCTGCTCGCTGAGCAGCTTCATAAAAGACATTTTAATCGCTTGCTTGGTGAAACTTGGCATACTACCACCTCTGCTTCATGGCATGGTCGATTTTACGAGCCGCGTCTTTCTTTGCCATGTCGTCACGCTTATCATAATTTTTCTTACCGCGCGCTACCGCCAGCTCCATCTTCGCCCGTCCGTCTTCATTGATATATAAATTCAGCGGAACCAAAGTCAGACCTTTCAGCGTTGTATATCCAATCAGCTTTCTGATTTCCTGCTTATGTAAGAGAAGTTTTTTCGGGCGCAAAGGTTCTGTATTAAAACGATTACCCTGCTCATAGGGGCTGATGTTCATACCGTAGACAATCATCTCACCCTTTTCAATTTTTGCATAGCTTTCCTTGATGCTGACCTTTCCTGCACGAATGGACTTAATCTCTGTGCCCGTCAGCACGATACCCGCTTCGTAAACCTCTTCTATAAAATAATCGTGGCGCGCTTTTTTGTTGTTTGCCACCATCTTCTTCTGTCTTTTTACCATTTTAAAATCACCTTTCCCAGTAAATCCTCTTCATCAACCAGCCCCACAGATTCATGTCTGCTGTCTGTACTGGCTGCTCTATTATCTCCCATCACAAAAATCTTCCCTGCGGGAATCTGTATCTCTTCCATATCGCCGCTGATACCCTGCGTAAACACATATTCTTCGTCCAGCTTCTGATTATTTACATAGACCTGCCCCTCCGTAATCAGAATCCGATCACCCTCTACACCAATAACGCGTTTCAACATGACAGTGTTTTCGCCGGACACCGCATAAATTTTGTTCTTCATCAGAATCACATCGCCCTGCTGCGGTCCTTTTTTCCCCGCAAACGCAAGCCTGCTAACCAGCACCTGATCTCCGTTCTCATAGGCTGGAAGCATGCTGTGGTCCGTAACCTCCGTAATCTGAAAAGCTAGAGATACTAAAAGCCCTGCACCTGTACCTAATATAACGGCGAGCAGAAAGACGACTGATTTTTTCATTTACTGTGTACTCCCAATCATTCCAAATTTACTAAATGGATAAAGTCTGAATACCACCTTTCCTACGATTTTGTCTTTCTCAACAAATCCGACTTCCAAAAAACGGCTGTCAGTGCTGTGCAGTCTGTTATCCCCCATGCAGAAATAATTGCTTTCCGGTACGACAACAGGTCCCACATCCCCGTTAGTAACACCATCTTTAATATAGCGCTCTTTCAGTTCCTCTCCATTTATGTACACTTTTCCTTCTCGAATCTCTACAATATCACCTGGCACGCCGATGACTCTCTTAATGAGTTTTTTCAAAGTTCCTCTGTTATTATCTCTAAGTTTTGACTGAAACACGATAACATCACCTCTTTCAGGCTCCGCCTCCCCTACATAGGCCTGTTTATGAATCAGCAGATAATCCCTATGCTCAAATCCAGGCTCCATAGATCTGCCATAAACCGCTGTAGGGATCACAAACTGCACTACAATCAGCGCCGCCGCACTTGCTGACAGCACCGATTTCAGCCAGTCTATTCGGTTTTCACGTTCTCGCTGTCTCTTTCTTTCTCTTCTGCTTTTTCCCATGATTTCCCTCTCCTGCATATTATTTATCGTACGGATTTTGAATAATCCCAAATTCGCTGAACGGATAGACACGCAGTACCACCTTTCCAATGACGTCGTCTATCTCAATACATCCTACATCTTCGTCCCTGCTGTCAATGCTGACTCTTCGATTATCACCCATGCAGAAAATCTTGCCCTCAGGAATCACCAGACGTTTCACCTCGCCCGAAGTAAAATCTTCTTTTAGATAGTCCTCTTCCAATTTCTTGTCGTTGATATACACCTCTCCATCAATGATATCGATGGTCTCTCCCGGCAGCCCGATAATACGCTTGATGAGCATTTTCTCCTCACCGTTTTCCTGTACCAGTGAAGAATGCACCACAACCACATCCCCGCGCTGCGGCTCACCAAACAGAGTGTAGGACTGCTTGCTCACAAAGAGATAGTCATCCTCATAAAAATTCGGTTCCATGGAGCTTTGCTTGACAATGGTCGGTTTAACAAATTGTATTACAATTACAGCAATAACTACTGCGAATAAAATATCCTTGATCCACTCTTTCATGTTTTGTGATTCCCCTCTATTCATCTTGTTCAAAAATATGCTTTTTTATTCTCATAAAGCTTTCCGGAAGTTCCGCCGTGAATTCTTTGCCACTCAGATAAGAAAGGCTATCCGGACAGTTTTCAAATTTCAGCCTGTACGCATGAAGCAACTGACAAGACAGTCCAAATTTTCTGCCTGCTGCTGCATTTATCATTTTGTCTCCGTACTTGGAATCGCCCAGCACAGGATAGCCGGCTGCTGCCAGATGGGCTCTGATTTGGTGCGTTCTGCCTGTAATGATTTCGACCTCCGCCAGAGTGCACTCTCTGCCGCAAAAGGTTCCATACTGCAGCGGCACAGCGATAGTTTCCATTTCTTTGCCGCTCTCTGTTATCGGTACTACAGCAATGCGGTTTTTCTCTTCATTCTTAACCATCCTGTCCATCAGGTGAAGAGGCTTTTCCATTCTTCCTCCGACAATAGTCAGATACATCTTGCGGATTTTATCTTTTTCACGAACCATCTGATTTAGCGTCTGCAGCGACATGGCGTTTTTTCCAAAGAGCACCAGACCAGTTGTATTTCTGTCCAGTCTGTTGACTGGAGCCGGCGTAAAAGTCTTCTCCAGCCTGGGATTGAACTCCTCTTTGTCGATGAGATAATCCACTACCTGGTTCGCCAGATGATTCTTTTTCTCGCTGCTGTCTCCATGAGTTAGAAGACCAAGGGGTTTTACTGCCGCTAAAAGATTGTCATCCTCATAAGCAATACCGAACTGCCTTCGCGTCCGGTTCACCCTTCTGCGCTTTTGGAACTTCTCCATATCCGCATCGCTGATGTACAGCAATATCTCATCGCCAAAATGCAGCACGGTATCTTCTTTTCCTCGCTTTCCGTTGACCTTGACATCCTTTCGAATAGCCTTGTAGATAAAACTCAGCGGCGCATTTTCCAAATATTTTCTAAGGAACTTGTCCAAACGCTGTTCCTGCTCGTTTTTGCCTATTTCAATCCTAATCATACCCTTTATTATACAACATTCCCCGCTCTAAAGCAAAATGTATTTGTTCTTTTGCGAAAAGTATGTTAAATTATATATAGAAAAAGACGAAAGGAGAATCTTGATGAAAAAACTAAAAGATTTTTTCTACGACAAAAACGATATTCTTATTGCACTTGCGATTTTAATTATAGCTGCACTCCTCATCGTGTGGCGCATGGAGATCATCATGGATTATCCGAGGACCCTCGCTGAAGAAACCGGCACCCTTGATACTACGGAACCAGAGGCTGTCGACAGTCCCGAGAATTCCCAGCAGGCCAACGAAATCTGGACAGCCGGCGTACTGACAAAGGACATTACTGTCACGGTCCGGGGCGGCACAGCTACCGAAGCAGTGCAAAGTCTTATCGATGCAGAACTCTTCGCATCTTATGACGAGTATTCGTCAGTCTGCAATGCTGCAGGGTACAAACCTGAGAACATCAAGGCAACAACCTTTACATTCCCTGCCGGCAGTACCCAGACAGACATTGCCAGAATGGTTACACAGTAAACTTTACTTTTTCAAAAGCTCGATGATTCTTGTCAATCGAGCTTTTTGCTGTCCATTCATCATGGGCATTAAGCTCTGTACCGCTGCCATCTGTTTCTCATAAGGAATATTAGCTGCTTCGAGCTGATTCTTGATTTTCATAATTTCTGATACAAGTTCAGCGTCGCTTTTCTGTTCGTATGATTTAGCCTTAGCCACAGTGGTTTTCTTGTCAGCGGAGATTCCCAGCTGTCCTGCCAAATCTAAAATGGTCTTATCGTCTAATTGCATGAATACACTCCTTTCTACTACACTATATGCACCAAATGCGCCGGTATTTCATAATATGATATAGAAATTACGGAGGTGACATATGGCAAACAACCCTATTCCCATTCTGGCTGTGCTGTTTCTTTTAAAATCCAAAAATACTGGAACCGGTTTCAGACCACCGGTTATGAATACCCTGGAGCTGGAATCCATGCTGGACAATGCTCATTCCATGATACATACCATCGAAAAACTCCGCGGTTTTGCCCAGGTCAGCGGGCAAGGCAGCCTTCCTGATATGAAAAAAATGATGGAAATCGTTGAAAAATTACCGCTTTAGTGTATAATAGACATATACATTTTAAGGAGGTATGACATGGCTTTAGTAACAACAAAAGAAATGTTCGCAAAAGCAATTAACAGTGACTATGCAATTGGTGCTTTCAATGTAAACAATATGGAAATCATTCAGGGTATTGTCGCTGCGGCCCAGATAGAACAGGCACCGCTGATTCTGCAGGTCTCTGCAGGTGCCAGAAAATATGCAAAACCATCTTACTTAACCAAACTGGTGGAGGCTGCCATCGATGATACCGGTGTAGATGTTGCACTGCATCTGGACCACGGTGAAGATTTTGAAATCTGCAAGAAGTGCGTCGACGACGGATTTACTTCTGTTATGATTGACGGCTCCAAATATCCTTTGGAAGAAAACATCGCTCTGACCAAACAGGTGGTAGAATATGCTCATGCACACGGTGTTGTGGTAGAAGCTGAGCTAGGCAAGCTGGCAGGAGTGGAGGACAATATCAAGGTTGACGCTCGTTCTGCAACCTTTACAGACCCGGATGAAGCTGCAGAATTCGTAGAAAAGACCGGCGTAGACTCTCTCGCCATCGCCATCGGCACCAGTCACGGCGCATACAAATTCAAGGGAGAACCTTATCTGGATTACGAAAGATTGAAGAAAATTCATTCACTGATTCCAAATACTCCACTGGTGCTTCACGGTGCCTCCTCTGTCCTGAAAGAATTTGTCGATAGATGCAATCAGTATGGAGGAGAAATTCCGGGTGCTCAGGGCGTTCCTGAGGATATGATCCACGAAGCCGTTAAGTACGGTATCTGCAAAGTCAATGTAGACACCGACCTGCGTCTTGCCATGACCGCTGAAATCAGAAGAGTTCTCGCAGAAAATCCAGGAGAATTCGATCCAAGAAAATATCTGGGACCAGGAAGAGACGCTATCACTAGAATGGTACAGCACAAAATCAGAGATATGCTTAACGCATCAGGAAAAATGTAAAATGTAGAAAAAGAGGCTGTCTGAGACAGCCTCTTTTATGCTTTCGGTTCTTTTTCTTCTCTTACTATGCACACCGCTTCTACTCTGCTCTTAACACCAAGCTTTCTAAATAAGTTGTAGACATGCGCCTTTACGGTGCTTTCTGAAATAAACAGAGCTTCGGCAATCTGTGTGTTGGTCTTGCCGCTGTAAATTTCTTCGAGAATTTCAATCTCTCTTTTAGTCAATTCATATTTGTTCTGCACATTGGCAAGCGCCTCAGAAAGTTCCATTACTACCGGCGCCTCAGACGTATAAGAACTTCTGAAATCCCTCTTGTACTGCAGTACCATATTTGCTGCGTTGATTACCAGCCAATAGTAGATGGTTATATTCATAACCACCTCTTTATCACCGTCAATCCAGCCGCTTTCACTGATGAAATAGCTGATATAGTTTACCGTCATAAAAAACGTAATAACGATCTTATAGGCGATAAATCGTTTAGGCGCTTTGCTGCGAACACTGTTTAAAATGCTGCTGATACTGCCCACAATCAGAAGACCAATGAGAGGCACATCAATAATCAGTCTAATCCAGTAAATTTCTCTAAACAGAATGATCGCCGCCATCCAGATAATTCCATAAAAAAACACGTAGACCGACGCAAAACCCGTAAACCGGCTCTCTTCCTCTACGCCGGTAATACTGTTGCTGACCCGGAGCCACAGATATACCAGAACTGCAATGAAACAATCGCCGATACTAATCAGCAAGGAAGTTTCTATGTGTATAATGTTATCACAGTAGTAAATCACAAAGTCATAAACATTCATGAACAGGAGCATGATTACAAAGGGTTTCATGGAAGCAAACTGCTTTTCTTTATCTCCTTTTCCTGCCAGCCACTGTATGGTCAGCCCGCAGGCGCCTATCAGAATTGCAAATATATAAAGAAAGACAATAACATGTCGCATACAAGATCCTCTCTATCCAAAAGCTTACTTTTATTTATTTTACTATGGAATATACCAAAAGACCAGCAAAAATATGCTGGTCTTTAAAAAATTTATTGTCCGATTCTACAGTCTACCGCACAGTATGTTCTTCCAGAAGCTGGTTCTTCATATTCCACAGATTCTGGGATAAATCCACATAATATGTTTGTGGATTTTCAAAACGCAGTGTCTCACTCCAAAGCGTCTCTATTTGCTGTGAGCAATACGTTCTAATCTCTTCGATAGATGGGTTTTCATATACACATTCCCCCTTGTCAAAGAGCTGTACTCTAAGATTTTTTACGTAGAAATTATAAAGTTTTTTCTTTTTCCATACTGCATTTGGATCAAAGATTTCATATCCGTCTACTTCAGGAATTTCTTCACCATCTACAGTTAAAACGTCTGCCAAAGCTTTTCCTGTCTCCTTGTCGAAGAGTCGGAACAGAGACTTAAAGCCAGGATTCGTAATCTTCTCCACATTCTCAGAAATTTTAATCTTAGGAATGATTTTTCCTTCCTGTTCCAAAGCCGCCAGTTTATATACACCGCCAAAGACCGGTTCTGACTTGGCTGTAATCAGTCGTTCACCCACGCCAAAGGAATCAATCTGTGCGCCCTCCATAATGACATCCCTAATGATGTACTCGTCCAGCGAATTAGATACCGTAATAGTACAATCCGTAAGACCGGCTTCGTCCAGCATTTTCCTGGCCTTCTTTGTCAGGTAAGCCACATCGCCGCTGTCGATACGAATGCCCATCTTCTTTGGCTGTGCTTCCTTGAACACCTTGATTGCATTAGGCACGCCGGACTTCAGCACATTATAGGTATCCACCAACAAGGTACAATTTTCTGGATAAATTTCGGCATACTTTTTAAATGCCTCGTATTCGGACGGGAACATCTGGACCCAGCTGTGAGCCATAGTCCCAAGGGCTGTAATGCCAAAATCTCTGTCTGCGATGGCACATGCTGTTCCTGCACAGCCTCCGATATATGCCGCACGAGCGCCGTAGACCGCTGCTGCAGTGCCATGGGCTCTTCTCGTCCCAAACTCCATGACAGGTCTTCCCTGTGCCGCTCTGACGATACGATTTGCCTTGGTTGCAATCAAACTCTGGTGATTAATGATTAAAAGCACCATTGTTTCAATGAACTGCGCCTGAATTACAGGCCCTCTCACCGTCAAAATCGGTTCATGGGGAAAAATTGGTGTTCCCTCCGGTACCGCCCAGACATCACAGGAAAATTTAAAGTCTTTCAGATAATCCAGAAAATCTTCACAAAAAATTCCTTTCTCTCTTAAATAGACAATGTCTTCTTCTGTAAAATGCAAATCTCTCAAATAGTCAATGAGTTGTTCCACTCCCGCCATCACTGCATAGCCGCCGCCATCGGGCACTTTTCTAAAGAACATATCAAAATAAGCGATATCTTCTTCTACATTACCTGACTGAAAATATCCATTTGCCATAGTGATTTCATAGAAATCCGTCAGCATCGTCAGGTTTTCATTTTTCATCATTGGGATAATCTCCTTTAGTATACAATCCAAATCATATCTATGCCTTTCTCTGCCCGCCACAGGCACGTATCGAAAGGTACAATTTAGTATTATACACTATTTCAGAATTTTCTTCAAGAACTCTCCAGTATAAGATTTTTTGCACGCTGCAATCTCCTCCGGAGTTCCTGTAGCAACTATGGTGCCTCCACGGTTTCCACCATCCGGTCCTAAGTCGATTACATGGTCCGCCCTCTTGATGACATCCAAATTATGCTCAATGACAACCACAGTATTGCCTGCGTCCACCAGCTTATCAAGCACTGCAATCAGTTTATCTACATCAGCAAAATGAAGCCCTGTAGTTGGCTCGTCTAAAATATACAGTGTTTTTCCCGTACTCCTCTTGGAAAGTTCCGACGCCAGCTTGATTCTCTGCGTTTCACCGCCGGAAAGCTGGGTTGATGGCTGTCCCAGTTTGACATAATCGAGTCCCACCTCGTTGAGAGTATCCAGCTGTCGTTTGATAGTAGGAAGGTTTTTGAAAAAGTCCAAAGCCTCGGATACGCTCATATCCAGCACGTCAAAAATGCTCTTGCCTTTATATTTCACTTCCAATGTTTCTCTGTTATATCTCTTCCCTTTGCACACTTCGCAAGGTACATAAACATCAGGCAGGAAGTGCATTTCTATCTTGATAATACCGTCACCGCTGCACGCCTCACATCTGCCGCCTTTTACATTGAAGCTGAATCTGCCTTTTTCAAAACCGCGGATTTTGGATTCCGGAAGGCTTGCAAAGAGGTCTCTGATGTGGGTGAACATGCCGGTATATGTCGCCGGATTGGAACGAGGAGTTCTTCCGATTGGAGACTGGTCAATGTTGATGACCTTGTCGATGTGTTCAAGTCCGGTCATATTCTTAAACTTGCCAGCTTCGTCCTTTGTTCTGTTAATCAGCTTTGCCGCGCCTTTATACAGAATCTGGTTGACAAGGCTGCTCTTGCCTGAACCGGAAACCCCAGTGACGCAGACGAATTTCCCAAGGGGTATGTCCACGTTTACTTTCTTTAAGTTGTTTTCTTCAGCACCTTTGATGGTGATACACTTACCGTTTCCTTCCCTTCTTGACTTCGGTACAGCGATGGATTTTTTGCCGGATAGATACTGCCCCGTAATGGAGTCAGGACACGCCATGATATCCTCGACTGTTCCCTGCGCCACCAGTTCACCGCCGTAAACGCCTGCCGCAGGTCCGATATCGATGATGTGATCCGCGGCGTACATAGTATCCTCATCGTGTTCCACGACCAGCAGGGTATTTCCTAAATCAGTCAGCTCCCGCAATGTTGCCAGCAGCTTTTCATTATCTTTTTGATGCAGCCCGATACTAGGCTCATCCAGAATATAAAGCACACCCATAAGGCTGGAACCAATCTGCGTCGCAAGACGGATTCGTTGGGATTCACCGCCGGAAAGGGTCCCCGCTGCCCGTGAAAGGGTCAAGTAATCCAGTCCTACGTTAATCAGGAAATTCAGTCTTTCTTTGATTTCCTTGATAATCTGTCTGCCGATGATTGCTTCCTTTTCGGTCAGCTGCAGCTGATCAATAAATTCGTAAGCTTCACGAATAGAAAGGTCGGAAAGCTCTGCCAGATTCTTTCCTCCTACAGTAACTGCAAGAACCTCCGGTTTCAGCCTCTTTCCTTTACAGTCGGGACAATCCCGCACTGTCATATATTTTGCCATACGCTCTTTCATGAAATCAGAATTAGTTTCACGATAACGCCGCTCTAAGTTGTTGATTACCCCTTCAAAAGGATGATCTCTTTCGGATTTGCTTCCGCTGCTTCTGCTGACATAAGTGTATTTCAGGTGGCGCGTACCTGTGCCATAGAGCAGTTCTTTCTTGAACTTCTCAGGTAGTTCCTCATAAGGGGTATTCAAATCCACACCGTGGTCTCTTGCCAAAGCATCAATCATCTGTCTGTAAAACCCAGAAAATTCCATGGACGCAAAAATATTGCCGAGGGCTCCTTTGATAATGCTCTTGTCCGTCTGGATAATCAACTCCGGATCAATTTTCTGGGTAAATCCCAGCCCGTTGCAGGACGGACACGCCCCGAAGGGACTGTTAAAAGAGAACATTCTCGGTTCCAGTTCCTCAATGCTGACACCGTGTTCCGGACACGCCAGCTTGGTAGAGAAGGTCTTCTCTACAGAATAATCCTTGTCCACAAACTGCACCACAACCAGACCGTCACCCTGATGCATTGCCAATTCAACTGCTTCCGAAATACGGCTTTCCTGTCCGTCTTTGATGATGATACGGTCGACGACAATTTCTATGGTATGCTTGAACTTTTTGTCCAGCTTGATTTCTTCTTCATTAATTAGCCTGATTTCCCCATCGATTCTGACTCTGGTAAATCCCTCTTTGCGAATTCGCTCCAGAATCTTCTCGTGCTCGCCCTTACGCTGCCTGACAACCGGCGCCATAATCATCAGTTTGGTGCCTTCCGGGAATTCCATAATCGTATCCACCATCTGATCCACAGACTGACTGGTGATAGGCTGTCCGCAGACCGGGCAGTGCGGCTGTCCGATTCTCGCATAAAGCAGTCTCAGGTAATCGTGGATTTCTGTCACCGTTCCCACTGTGGAGCGGGGATTCTTGCTGGTGGTCTTCTGGTCGATGGAAATCGCAGGTGAAAGCCCTTCAATCAGCTCTACATCCGGTTTATCCATCTGTCCCAGAAACTGTCTCGCATAGGAAGAAAGACTCTCCACATATCGTCTCTGTCCCTCTGCATAAATCGTATCAAATGCCAGCGAAGATTTTCCTGAACCGGAAAGACCGGTCAAAACCACCATCTTATCTCTCGGGATTTTTACATCGATGTGTTTCAGATTATTCTCGTTGGCACCTTTTACAATAATTTCATTTGCCATATATCTAACTCCGTTTCTGTAAAATTATCTCTATGTTACGTCTAGTCTATACCGACGGTTGCGCCGCAAATCACGCCAACCTTATGACAGCCGGCTCTTATATTCAAATATCTGGTCACGCAGCTGCGCCGCACGTTCAAACTGCAAGTTCTGCGCAGCATCCTTCATTTCTTTTTCTAATTCCTTTACGTAATCCTTCAGTTCCTTCTGGGTCATTTCTATCGGCTTCTTGCCCTTATATCTGCCCTCATCCTCTGCTGGTTTGGTTGCCTCAATGACCGCGCGGACTGATTTCTGTACACTCTTCGGCGTAATTCCGTGTTCCTCGTTATACCTCGCCTGAATGCCTCTTCTCCGCTGCGTCTCGTCGATTGCCGCCTTCATAGCTTTGCTGATATAATCTGCATACATAACAACCTTGCCATCTACGTTACGAGCGGCACGGCCGATGGTCTGAATCAGTGAAGTCTCCGTTCTGAGGAAACCTTCCTTGTCGGCATCCAAAATTGCCACCAGCGATACCTCCGGAATATCCAGTCCCTCTCTCAGCAGATTGATGCCAACCAGCACGTCAAACTCTCCGAGGCGTAAATCCCTGATAATCTCAAGGCGTTCCAAAGTATCCACCTCCGAATGAAGGTATCTGACTCTGATTCCAGCATTGGTCAAATAGGTTGTCAGGCTCTCTGCCATCTTCTTGGTCAAAGTGGTGACAAAGGCACGTTCTCCTTTGGCAGCGGTCTGTTTCAGTTCGCCAATCAGGTCGTCAATCTGTCCTTCGGTCTTTCGCACTTCAATCGGCGGGTCCAAAAGACCTGTCGGTCTGATAATCTGCTCTGCTGTAATGCCGCCGGCCATTTCCTTTTCATAAGGTGCCGGCGTGGCGCTGACATACACTGCCTGATTGACAAGTCCCTGCCATTCTTCAAACTGCAGCGGTCTGTTATCCAGCGCTGACGGCAGTCTGAATCCGTACTCTACTAACGATGATTTCCGCGATCGATCCCCTGCATACATGGCACGAAGCTGCGGCAGCATGACATGAGACTCGTCTATCATCAGCAGAAAATCATCAGGAAAATAGTCTATCAAAGTATACGGTCTGGTGCCCGGCGCAAGGCCATTGATATGACGGGAATAGTTTTCGATTCCCTTGCAGGTGCCGATTTCTCTGAGCATTTCCATATCGTATCTGGTTCTCTGCTCAATTCTCTGCGCTTCCAGCAGTTTACCCCGATCCTTAAACCAGCGCACTCTCTGATCTAGCTCATCCTCTATGGTGACCAGCGCCCGCTCCATGTTCTCCTTGGAGGTAACATAGTGGGATGCCGGGTAAATTGCGATGTGGTTCCTAAGTCCCAGAATTTCTCCTGTCAGCGGATTCATCTCTTTAATACTCTCCACCTCGTCACCGAAGAGTTCTATGCGAACTGCCTTATCGGACCCTGCCGGAAAGATATCGATGATATCTCCCCGCACGCGGAAGGTGCCTCTCTCAAATTCCAAATCGTTTCGGGCATACTGGATGTCTATCAGTTTGCGCAAAATTTCATTGCGGGGCTTCTCCATCCCCGGCCGCAATGAAATCATCTGATTTTCATAATCAAAAGGGCTTCCCAGTCCATAAATGCAGGAAACAGATGCCACGATGATGACATCGCGCCGCTCGGCCAAAGCTGCTGTTGCCGAGTGGCGCAGCTTTTCTATTTCGTCGTTGATATCGGAATCCTTCTCAATATAGGTATCGGTAGACGGCACATACGCCTCCGGCTGATAGTAATCGTAGTAGGACACAAAATACTCTACCGCGTTCTCTGGAAAAAACTCCTTAAACTCACCGTGAAGCTGAGCTGCCAGCGTCTTGTTATGAGAAATAACAAGGGTCGGCTTCTGTACCTTTTCTATGATGTTCGCCATGGTAAAGGTCTTTCCGGAACCGGTGACGCCCATGAGTGTCTGGTGCTTCTTTCCGTCCAGAATCCCGCTGACCAGCTTATCTATTGCCTGTGGCTGGTCACCCATAGCATTATATTCTGATACTAATTTGAATTGACTCATGAAAGTTCCTCCCCTATGAATCAGTCTTTGTCTTGAATATCTTTGGAACTACTGTAAAAAACAGCAATTCAATCTGTTTACCCAAAAGAGTTCCTTCTTAATCTTAATCTAATAAAAAATTCTTTGCAAGAATGAGTTTATTATACCATAAACTCATCGCCTTTGCAAACAAATGTTCGTTTTTCTTTCAATTTGCTCTAAAGGAAGCCATCTCAAAGTGGAACGTAAAAATCCGCACCATAAGACCTTATTGGTTCATAAATGGTGCGGATACCGTTTAAGGAAAATGGTGCAGTCATGCATCCCTTTTTTGTATTTAAATATATGTTAGTCGTTAGGTCTGTTATAGAACCAGCCGCCAATTTGTTCCGTCTTAATCACGTTAACAAACGCGCCCGGATCAGCATCCATAATCGCTGCAAGAACTTTGTTTACCTCTTCACTGGAAACCACAGAATACAGCATATTCCGTTCTGTTCCCTGATAACACCCAATTCCCTTAAAATGGGTTGCGTCATGGTTGGTAATCGCCTTGATCCTACCGTAAATTACATTGGGCTGCTCCGTGATAATCAGCAGCGTATGCTTCTGATATCTTTTGTACAGCATCTGTATAACCTGCGTAGAGCAAAACTGAAAAATAATTGAGTACAATGCTTTATCAAAACCGAAAAGAATGCCTGCCGCAACAAGAATACACACATTGCCCATAAAGATATAGTTCCACGCGTCAATGCCTTTCTTCTGAGAGAAGTAAATGGATATGAAATCGGTACCACCTGCACTGGCCCCCACGTAAAGCGCCAGACTGATTGCTACACCGTTTAGAATGCCTCCGAAAATGCAGATCAGAAGTACATCATAAGTAATTGTCACAGCTGACAGAATATCCGTCATGAAACTGCTCAATACAATCACATAAACGGAATAAAATGTAAATCGTTTTCCCAGATACTTAATACCTATATAAATAGGAACCAAATTCAGCGGAATATACAGTACCGTATACGGAATGGACAGTCCCAGAAATGTATCCGCAATCTGCTGAAGCAGAATCGTAATTCCCGCAAAGCCTCCAGGAAACAATCCCCCGGTTCGAACAAAGCTTCTCAGATTAAAAGCGTAAAGGAGTGCCCCTGCCGTACAGAAAAGAATTCTTCGTAATTCTTTTTTTGTTCTCTGTTTTTTTGTCAGTTCCATGCAGTTTACTCCTCCTCTGGCAGTTTGCTTACATCAATCCACGCTTCTGACTTGGAAAACCCGAAAATCTCATCGCAAGTCAGTTCGATGGCACTGTTTGCACTGCCGCAGGCAGGAAACACCGTCTCAAATCGTTTCATAGACACATCACAAAAAATCCGCACTTTGGGATTTTCGACAGCAAAAGCACAAACGCCGCCAACGGCATGTCCTGTATAGAATTCCACTTCTTCAGCAGACAGCATTTTTGCCTTAAATCCAAAATAGTCCTTAAACTTCCGGTTATCTACCTTCGAATCTCCCGCCATCTGAATCAGAATACAGCCGTCTTCACTTTTGAAAGACAGCGTTTTACAAATTCTTGCGCCCGAAACACCTACCGCATGAGCCGCCAATTCCACAGTTGCACTAGAAACGTCAAACTCCTGAATTCTATCTTCTAGTCCATATTGCCCAAAATATTCTCTCACTTTCTCTATTGCCACAAGTATACCTCCTATAAAAAGCTTTCTAATTAGTATACGTGAAATCTATCTAAATCTCAATAGTTACCAATCAGAAAATTTCTGTTTCCCATATCAAACCTTCTTGTCCTAAAGTCATATTACATGTAATATATGCCAGATTGTGCATTTTTGTGTCACCGAACCAAAAAACCTTTCTTTTTTGGTGGTGTTTTTTCAATTATCAGATTTTTCTTTGTTCAGATGTGTATACATGTTGACTTTTTACCCATCTTTCACATATAATGAAGCTGTATAAGTTATTTTTATGCATTTATTTTATCCTAATTAGGAGGTAGTTCAATGGACAACAAGAACAACAAAGGCTTTAACAGTAACTTTGGATTCCTGATGGCTTCCATCGGATCGGCTGTAGGTCTGGGTAACCTTTGGTCCTTCCCGTTTAAGATGGGTAACATGGGTGGATTTGTATTCCTGCTCTGTTATCTGTTCTTCCTGGTAGTCGTAGGTTATCCGCTGCTGATGGGTGAATTTGCCATCGGTCGTAAAACAGGCAAAGCTGCAATTGAGGGCTTTGAAAACACAAACAAGAGTTTCAAGATTTTTGGTATCATTGAAACAATCGTACCTTATTTCCTGGTTGCATTCTACTGCACATTCGGCGGATACATCACCAAATATCTGGTTGCATCCATCGGCTGGTTAGTGGGTGCCGGCGATCTTGGTACCGCTAATGCCGGTGAATACTTCAGCGGTTTCATTTCCAGCGGTATGCCGGCAATTCTCTACATGGTAGCTTTCTGGGCACTGACTGTACTTATCGTTTATCTGGGTACATCCGGTATTGAGAAATTCTGTAAGGTAGCCATTCCTGCCCTGATTGTATGCATGATTATCATCATTATCAGAGCAGTTACTCTGCCAGGCGCAGGCGAAGGTCTCGCTTTCATCTTCAAGCCTGATATGAGCGCATTTAAAGGCACTGGCTGGATTGGTGTTCTGGGCGCTGCAGGAAATCAGTGCTTCTTCTCACTGTCACTGGCATCCGGTTGTCTGATTGCATATGGTGCTAAACTGAACAAGAGTGAAAACCTAGAAAAGAACGCAGCAATCGTAGCTGTTGCAGATACTCTGGTTGCGGTTATGGCTGGCGTCTGCATCTTCCCTGCAGTATTCGCATACGGTCTGGAACCGGGTGCAGGTCCTGGGCTTCTGTTCTCCACTATGGTAACTGTATTCCAGAACATGGGCGCAATCGGTCCTATCTTCAGCGTAATCTTCTTCCTGCTGGTATTCTTCGCAGCACTGTCTTCCTCCATCGGTATGATGGAAGGCGGTATCCAGGCTATGGTAGACGCACAGGAAAGAAAAGGCAAGATGGGCGGAAGAGCAAAATGCGTTGCCCTGACTGCAGTAATTGCTCTTGCTGGTAACTTAATCGTAACCGGTGATGGTCTTGGTTCTTCCGGTTGGTGGAATCCGCTGGCTGCACTCCTTGGGCCTGAAGCTGATAAGGTATGGCTGGACTTCTTCGATTTGTTTGCAGAAGGTCTGCTGATGCCAATCGGTGCTACCGGTATGGCAGTCATGCTTGGCTGGACCAGACTGAGATTCCTCGACGAGGAAGTTTCAGAAGGTTCCGACTTCAAAACAAAAGGTTTCGTACATTTCTGTCTAAAATGGCTGGATCCAATCATCTGCGGTATTTTGATTATCGTATCTCTAGACGGATTCTTCGACTTCACAGATTTATTCTAATAAGACCACATACATATGCACGATTTGCATAAACGACGCAGAAACCGGGATTCTTCTCAATCCCGGTTTCTGCTTTCTTTCGTCTATTTTCATACATTAAAAGGAATCCAATTTTATTCAGTTTTTTATGTCATATAACAAATTTCCAAAAGGCTTTATGTTATGATTGACAACTTCACTACAGCCAGATATAATGGTAGGACAAACTATATATTTGCAATTATCAATTAGGAGGACTTTATCTCATGACACAACAACAAGGTAAAGGTCAATGGGCGAGCAATTTCGGCTTTCTAATGGCCGCAATCGGCTCCGCTGTTGGTCTTGGCAACTTATGGGGATTCCCGTACAAGATGGGAATCAGTGGAGGATTTGCTTTCCTCATCCTGTATCTAATCTTAGTCGTACTGGTAGGCTACGTAATCTGCCTTGGTGAGCTTTCTCTGGGAAGAAACTCCGGCAAAGGTGTTGTCGGCGCTTACGAAGCATTAAGTAAAAAATATGCGTTTATCGGATGGTTCGGATGGATTTCTCCGCTGCTGATTCTGGGCTTTTACTGCATGCTGGGCGGCTACTGTCTGAAATACGCGATTGCCAATATCGGAGATCTCTTTGGTGCAGGCTTTGGCGTTGGATCCACAGATAGCGGTGAATTTTTCGGTACATTTTCCACCGATATGGTGCAAAGTTCTGTTTACACCATTATCTTCGTCGCGCTGACTATCTTTATCGTTCGCGGCGGCGTTTCCAGCGGTATTGAGAAGTTTACCAAAGTGGCTATGCCGGCGCTATTCGTATGTCTGCTCATTGTTATCGCAAGAAGCGTTACCATGCCGGGCGCAGCTGCAGGTCTGGAATTTATGTTTAAACCAAACTGGGACGTATTCCAGGGCGCAGGCTTTATCAATGTTCTTGCCGCAGCAGGCGGTCAGATGTTCTTCTCCCTGTCGCTGGGCATGGGCATCACTGTTACTTACGGTTCTTATATGACAAAGGACGCCAGTCTGGAACGCAGCGCACTGATTATTCCACTTGCAGATACGATCATCGCCATCATGGCAGGACTTGCCATCATGCCAGCAGTATTCGCTTCCGGTCTTGATCCTAAAGGCGGTCCTGGTCTGCTCTTTGTAACACTGCAGACTGTATTCTCTGCAATGGGAGGAATTGGTCCAATCTTCGGATTCATCTTCTACGGTCTGGTATTCATCGCAGCTATCACCTCTTCCATCGCTCTGCTGGAAGCTGTCAGCTCCACCGTCATGGACAAGCGCGCAGAAAAAGGCAAACCGATTGACAGAAAACTGGTTGTAACTATTATGGGTATTATCGTAGGTCTGGAAGGCGTTTTCGTAGCGCTGGATGGACTTGGCGGCAATGGATTCCCGCAGATTTTTGGTCAGAGCACCTGGCTTGATTCCTTCGACTTAGTATCCGAGGGTATTCTCATGCCGCTGGGCGCATGCTACATGGCAATCATCCTGCCGACAGAACTGGTAGACAAAGAAGTGACCCTGAACGGCAACAAGTTCAGAACCCAGAAATTCTTCGATTTCTGCATCAAATTCGCAGCGCCGCTGCTGATGGTTCTGGTTCTTCTGGGACAAATCGATACCTTCTTTAAAATGGGTATTTTCTCATAATATAGACCACAAAGATGCCGCATGGTTGAAAACCGACGCGGCATTTTTTTAATTAGGATATTTATAGTTGTACAATCAGTCGATACATCAGTTCCAGTCTTTTTTCGATGGTGTCCAGTTCCAAATACTCTCCGCTGCTGTGCATATCGTTACCCACAGGTCCGCATCCACAAAGAGTCGGCACACCCAAACTTGCGATGTGATTAGCATCTGATACGCCGCCGGTATCTATCCAGCAAATACTCTGCCCCAAACCGGACGCTGCTTGGTTCATCTTCTCCATTAGCTGCTCTGTTACCTCCGACGGATTCATCGGCATTACCACATCTTTAAACACCACCCCCGCACTCACACCGGAAACCACAGGATTCTGCTGCAAACGAGAAACCGTCTCGCGAATCCGCTCAATCTCTCCAGGGTTCTTAAAACGAATGTCAAGCTTTACCTGTGCATGTTCAGCTACTACATTAACTGCCGTGCCGCCGGACGCAATTCCCGCTGTAATCGATGTACCTGCGTCAAAATCCTGCAGCGCCGTCAGTTCTGTAATCCAGCGTGCCATTTCCACAAGGGCATTGGCCCCTTTTTCCGGCGCAACCCCGGCATGGGCAGCAATCCCCTGAAAAGACACTTCCAAATCTGCGCCGCCTTTTCTGCTTCTGACAAAGCCGTTGTTTAATCTTCCCGGCTCAAAAACAAAGGCATATCGGGTATGTTTTGCCAGTCCCTGCAGCCAAGTCTTAGAACGCCCTGAACCGATTTCCTCATCACTGTTAAATGCAAAGCAGATTCGAAGTTCCGGTCTTTCCTCCCGAAGGCGCTGCGCCAGATGTATGGCTAAAATCAGCCCCGCTTTCATATCAGTAACGCCCGGTCCATAAGCCAGATTACCTTCTTCTCTGTACGGTCTTTCTGCTGCAGTTCCTTTCGGAAATACTGTGTCCATGTGACCGACAAACATCACATCAAAATCCTTCTCCGAATGTGTCCTTGCCTCAATGCGTGTATCCTCATCGAAGGTTTCCACCAGATAGCCTTCGTCTCTCAATCGGTTCGCGAGCATTCTGCCTATCACGGCAATATCCTGCAAATTCTCGCTGCTGCTGTCCAAATTTACGATTTCCGCAAGTTCTTTGCGGAATTGTTCCATATTCCACATATACTTTTTCCTTTCCTTTTTTCAAAATTTATTATATACTCCTTTTAGGAGGTAAACAATATGAAACTCAATCAGCTGTACTACTTCAAATGTGTGTGCAAACACAGCAATATCACAAAAGCCGCGGAAGAGCTGCATATTTCGCAGCCTGCCATCACCCGTTCCATCCATGACTTGGAAGAAGAACTGGGCGTCACTTTATTCACCCGTACCAACAAAAATGTTTCTCTAACTAACGAAGGCAAGCTGTTCTTGTACCGTTCCTCCGAAATCCTGTCAAACCTCGATTCACTGACCGATGAAATGCGTGATTTAGGATATCTGCGCCGCACCAGCATTCGCATCGGTGTGCCGCCAACTATTGGCACGCTGATTTTACCACGCCTGCCTATCATTGCCGCAGAGCAGTTCCAACTGGAGCTGGAAATTTCTGAGCTCTCCTCCTATGATGCGCTCACTGCAATAGAAAATGACAACCTGGATTTTACAATCTGTCTTCTTGGCGATCAGGAATATCCGATGCTGGAGTATTATGTGCTAAAAGATACATCTCTCTGCTTCTGCACCAACATCAACCATCCCCTAGCAAAAGAAAAGCAAATCAAAATCGAACAGCTTGCAGATGAAAAAATCATTTTCTTTTATCCTGGCGAACTGATGCAGCAAACCTTTGAGCGTCATTCCGTCACACCAAAATATATTCTGAAGTCCAATCAAATGCTGACAATCTGCAATTATCTAGCTGCCAATCTGGCGTCAACCCTGCAGTTTCCGGAAGCTTTCGCCCATTACCCGCAGATTACCGCTGTTCCCCTCTCAGACAATATTCCGCTGCCGATCTGCCTGATTAAGAAAAAGGGAAAGCGCCTGGCAAAAGGCGCCTCCCAGCTTTATCACTATATCGGTACGCACTCCGAAGATTTATTCACACCTACGCTTAAAACGGACCATAGTTTATCGCTGTAGCGATGATCATGAATACCGCGCAAATGCAAACCCAAATGCCCATCAGCGGCGCAATATATTTCACCCATTTCTCATAAGGAATGTGCGCTGCAGCAAGACATCCCATCAAAACAGACGAAGTCGGAATGATATTGTTGGTAAAGCCATCGCCAAACTGAAATGCCAGTACAGCGGTCTGTCTTGTCAGTCCCAATACATCGGCAAGCGGCGTCATCAACGGCATCGTCGCTGCTGCCTGTCCGCTTCCTGACGGGATAAAGAAATTGGTAATTGCCTGCACAAAAAGCATTCCTACCGCAGCAACGCTCTTTGGCAAATATGCAATCACACCTGACAACGCATGTAATACGCTGTCGATAATCATACCGTCGCTCATGACCATCAGAATAGTTCTGGCAACACCTACGACCAGCGCGCCGAAAACAATGCTCTTTGCACCATTGACAAATTCTGTCGCTATTTTACTTGGACCGAAGCCTGCTAAAATTCCGGCACCGATTCCCATAATGACAAACATAGCAAACAGTTCTGTCATGTACCAGCCATAATTGAATGTACCAAAAATCATAATGCTAAAGCAGATTGACACCCACAGAAGAATCAGAATGTCCCTCTTGTTCATTTTTTCTAATGTGTCCAAATTCATGCTCTGTCCATGCTCTTCCACTTCCAAATCACGCACATAAGACAAAGTCGGATTCCCCTTCACTTTTTTTGCATAGCGAGATACATAAATCACTGTAACTATCAACATCACAACCCAAACTGCTATTCTGAGGCCATATCCAGAGAAAATCGGCAATTCTGCAATACCCTGAGCTACACCTACAGTGAATGCATTCATGATACCAGAACTGAATCCGATGGATGCCCCCAGCATAACAATCGACATGCCTACGATGGCATCATACCCCAGTGCCCTTGCAAGTGCAATTCCCACCGGCACAAAGATAATCGTTTCTTCATTTATTCCGAATGTAGCACCTGCCAGAGCAAATACTGCCATAACTACCGGAATCAGTAATTTTTCTTTTCCTCTGGTTGCCAGTGCAAGCTTGCCGATACCTCTCTCAATAGCACCTGATGCCATAATGATGTTGAACATACCGGCAGTGCAGAAGATAAAGAAGATAACAGTCGCACCATCGTTAAAGCCTTTCGGGATTTCTTTAAATAAGTCAAAGAATCCGATTGGGTTAGCATCAACTGCATGATAGCTGCTTGCATCCACAACCGTTCTTCCATCAACCTCTACACGATCGTATTCACCCGTCGGTAAAATCCACGTACAGACTGTCATAATCAAAACAACAATTGACAGAATTACATATGTATGCGGCACCTTAAAACGTTTCTTTGTTTCTTTCATAATAATTGCTCCACCTTTCTTTTGAATTGTCTGATAATTCCTTTTACGATTCTATTATGCCTCTGCTTTTAATATTTGTAAAATACTAAAAATTTGATTTTCCATAATTTTTAATTATGGCAAACTGTTTTTTCGGTATTTTACGAAAAAAGCAGATAGCACTATACTATAGGCAAATAAATCCGATACACGGAAAGGAGCTAATACTATGAATTACGGTGAGAAGTCACTGCGCCTTCATGAGGCCGCTCATGGAAAAATTGAAATCACGCCTACTGTTTCAGTAGAGAACGGAGAAGATCTTTCTGTTTACTACACACCCGGCGTTGCCGCACCCTGCCTTGCAATTGCAGAAGACGAAAAGCTGGCGTCCAAATACACGGCAAAACCCCGCACTGTCGCTGTTGTAACGGATGGTTCCGCTATTTTAGGTCTTGGCAATATCGGAAGCCTTTCCGGACTTCCCGTTATGGAAGGAAAAGCCGTACTGTTTAAACGCTTTGCTGATGTGGACGCGTTTCCCATTTGCCTTGCGACGCAGAATCCGGAGGAAATCATCGCAACCGTCAAAAATATCGCGCCGGGTTTCGGAGGTATTAACCTGGAGGACATCGCTGCACCCGCGTGTTTTGAAGTCGAACAGCGATTAAAAGAAGAGCTTTCCATTCCTGTCTTTCACGATGATCAGCACGGAACTGCTATTGTAACCTGTGCTGCCCTGCTCAACGCGCTCAAAGTTACCGGCCGTACTCCTGAAAAACCCAAAGTGGTCATAAACGGTGCCGGTGCTGCAGGCTGCGCAATCGCTGAAATGCTGTCAAAGCTTGGATTTTCACAAATATTAGTCTGCGACAGTAAGGGCATTATTTCTGCCAGTCGCCCGCTTAATCCCGCAAAAGAAAAACTGCTGACCTTTACGAACCCTTTAAACCAGTCCGGCACTCTAGCAGACGCACTGAGTGGAAGCGATGTCTTTATCGGTGTTTCTGCGCCAAACTGCGTTACTGAAGAAATGGCAGCTTCCATGGCAGAGGATTCGATTATTTTCGCTATGGCAAATCCAAATCCGGAAATACACCCGGATGCAGCAAAAAAAGCCGGCGCTGCCGTAGTCGGTACAGGCCGTTCTGATTTTCCCAATCAAATTAACAATGTGCTGGTTTTCCCTGCTCTGTTCCGCGGCGCGCTCGACGCCTGTGCGGAAAAAATCACAGAAGAGATGTGCATAGCAGCAGTTCAGGCGCTTGCAGCAGTTATCCCCGAAGAAGAACTATCCGCTGACTATATCATCCCAGATGTATTTAACCCGAAAGTTACAGAATACATCGCAGCGGCAGTCAGCGAAAGTTGGCAGAAAGGGGTAAAATAGATTTGAACCAAAGAGAGAACCGATGATTCGGCTGATGCCGTCATCGATTCTCTTTTTATCGAAAGCCTTAGAGATTATTCTTCCGACAATTTTTTGTAGTTTTCGTATTTTTCACGAGCGTCTTGTTCTGTCATTTCAAAGAGCTTATCCGCTTTCTGCGGAAATTCCTTTGCCAGAGAAGCATATCTGTTCTGACCCATGATAAAGTCTTTGAACGGTTTGCTTGGCGCCTTGGAATCCAAAATAAACGGATTTCTGCCCTTTTTCTTTAACTCAGGATTGTATCTGTAGAGATGCCAGTAGCCAGATTCTACAGCGTCCTTGATGTTCTCCTGAGATTTGCCCATGCCTTTCTTGATGCCGTGGTTGATACAAGGCGCATAAGCGATAATCAGAGATGGTCCATCGTAAGCTTCAGCTTCAGCGATTGCTTTCATGAACTGGGCTTTGTCAGCGCCCATGCCTACCTGCGCTACGTATACATAGCCGTAGGACATTGCCATCATGCCGAGGTCTTTCTTCTTGATTCTTTTACCAGAGGCTGCAAATTTTGCAATTGCTGCTGCCGGTGTCGCCTTGGATGCCTGACCGCCAGTGTTGGAGTAAACCTCTGTATCGAATACCAGTACGTTGATATTTTCGCCGGAAGCCAGTACGTGATCCAGACCGCCGTAGCCGATATCGTAAGCCCAGCCGTCACCGCCGATAGCCCAGATAGATTTCTTTACGAGGTAATCCTTGTATCTTAAAATTCTGTCACAAAGCTGTTTCAGCACTTCGTCGGTAGTCTTCATATTCTCTATTGCATCCAGAACCTTCTGGCTGGCTGCAATAGATTCTTCGCCGTGGTCCTTGTATTCTAACCAGTCTTTGAAAGCGTCTTTCATTTCGTCATCGATATCCAGCTCGAGAAGCGCTTTCATGTTGCTTTCAATCTTGTCGCGGATCTGTTTGGTTGCCAGAACCATACCGTATCCAAATTCTGCATTATCTTCAAACAGGGAGTTTGCCCACGCAGGTCCGTGTCCCTTTTCATCCGTGCAGTATGGCATGGACGGCGCAGATGCGCCCCAGATGGAGGAACAGCCTGTCGCATTGGCAATCATCATTCTGTCGCCGAAGAGCTGTGTGATAACCTTCAGATAAGGCGTTTCACCGCAGCCTGCACATGCGCCGGAAAACTCGAAGTAAGGCTGGAAGAACTGACTACCTTTTACGCTGGTCTTTTCAACTGGCAGGTCTTTTTTCTTGATGGTCATAGCATAATCCCAGTTGTCTGCTTCGTGAACCACATCGGCATAAGCTTCCATCTTAAGTGCCTTTTCCTTTGCTGGACAGATGTCTGCGCAGTTGCCGCAGCCCATACAGTCAAGAGCAGAAAGCTGCATCCTGTAGTGCAGTCCGTCAAGCTGTGCGCCCTGCGCTTTGATGGTCTCAAAACCTTTTGGCGCTGCTGCCAGTTCCTCATCATTGAGCAGCACAGGTCTGATTGCAGAGTGCGGGCAGACAAAGGAGCACTGATTGCACTGGATACATTTTGTCATATCCCACTTCGGCAGATGTACAGCTACGCCGCGTTTTTCGTATCTGCTGGTGCCCAGAGGGAAAGAGCCATCCGGGTGATTGATAAAGGTGCTGACCGGAAGATCTTCGCCTTCCTGTTTATTCATCGGAATCAGCACTTCTTCTACGAATACCGGCAGATCCAGAACCTTTTCTTTCGGATCTTCTGCATCCAGCCAGCTTGCCGGAATCTCGACCTTCTGAATTGCGTTGATACCTTCATCAACAGCCTTCCAGTTCATCTCGATGACCTGTTGACCTTTTTTCTTGTATGTCTTTTCGATACCTTCTTTCAGATATTTGATCGCATCATCTACAGGAATTACTTCCGTCAGTTTGAAGAAAGCTGCCTGCATGATCATGTTGATTCTGCTGCCAAGACCGATGGCTTCACTAATTTTCCATGCGTCGATGGTATAGAAGTTGATTTCTTTCTTTGCCAGTGCGCGCTTTACGCTTGCAGGCAAATGTTCGTCCATTTCCTCCGGTGCCCACAAACTGTTGAGCAGGAAGGTGCCGCCCTTCTGCAGATCCTTCAGCATGTCGTACTGTCTCAGATATGCCTGGTTATGACAGGCAACGAAATCCGCTCTGTTAATGCCGTAAGCCGACTTAATCGGATTTTTACCAAAACGCAGATGAGAAATGGTTACGCCGCCAGATTTTTTGGAGTCATACGCAAAATATCCCTGTGCATATAAGTCAGTCTTATCACCGATAATCTTAATGGCTGTCTTGTTAGCGCCGACTGTACCGTCAGAGCCCAGACCCCAGAACTTGCATTTGATGGTGCCTTCCGGTTCTCTGGAAATGCCCACGGTATATCCCAGGGAATGACCGGTTACATCATCTTCGATACCTACGGTAAAGTGGTCTTTCGGATGCTTGTGATACAGATTATCAAAGACCGCACGAATCATACCCGGCGTTACATCCTTGGAGCCCAGACCGTATCTGCCGCCGTAAACTTCCGGTGCATACTTTTCGCCGTAAAGCATGGTCTTAATATCCTGATACAAAGGTTCGCCGATGGCACCCGGTTCCTTGGTTCTGTCCAGCACTGCAATTCGCTCAACAGTCTTTGGCAGAACATCCATAAAATATTTCTTTACGAAAGGACGGTAAAGTCTAACCTTAATCAGACCAACCTTGTGACCGTCCGCAAGAAGTTTTTCCATGGATTCTTCGATGGTTTCGCAGACAGATCCCATCGCCACGATTACGTTCTCTGCGTCAGGCGCACCGACATAGTCAAAAGGCTTGTACTTGCGACCGGTTACCTCGCCGATCTTATCCATGTATTCTACTACGATTTCCGGCAGCTCATCATAGAACTTGTTGGAAGCTTCTCTTGCCTGAAAGAAGATATCCGGATTCTGTGCAGTACCGCGAATCATCGGATGTTCCGGGTTGAGCGCTCTCTTTCTAAACTTATCGACTGCATCTAAATCGATTAACTTTCGCAGTTCATCGTACTCGATGGTTTCGATTTTCTGAATCTCGTGAGAAGTTCTGAAACCGTCAAAGAAGTGTACAAAAGGCAGACTGCCTTTGATTGCCGCAAGGTGCGCTACAGCACCCAGGTCCATAACCTCCTGCACAGAACTTGAAGCCAGCATTGCAAAGCCTGTCTGTCTTGCTGCCATAACATCGGAATGATCGCCGAAGATACAAAGGGCATGACTGGAAACAGTTCTTGCTGCTACATGAAATACTGCCGGCAGCATTTCGCCTGCAATCTTGTACATATTTGGAATCATTAAAAGCAGCCCTTGTGACGAAGTATATGTAGTCGTCAAAGCGCCTGATGAAAGAGAGCCGTGCACTGTTCCTGCAGCGCCCGCCTCAGACTGCATTTCCGCAACTCTGACAGTTTGTCCAAAAATATTTTTCTTGCCATATGCTGCCCATTCATCTACCACCTCTGACATTGTCGATGAAGGTGTAATCGGGTAAATAGCCGCCACATCGGTAAAAGCGTAGGAAACCTGCGCTGCTGCGGTGTTGCCGTCCATAGTTTTCATTCTTTTTTTAGTCATAAGATTTTCCTCCCATTCTCTCTTCTCATTTCTAAAAAATAGTTTTAAACTCTAATTTTTTGTAATAAAAATCGTAATGTATCTACTTTAATACAGAAAAGTAACTTTGTCAAGATTGTACAACTAAAAATACAATATACATATAAATATGCACAAAATATACATTTAATTGCATAACAAAAGCAATGTGACAACGCCAGGAACCCCTAAAACACCCACTGTTAAAGAATTAACAACGTTAATAGGGACGAGAATTCCAAAATTCATTCCAATGTAATTTATTACAATAATTAAAACAGCACCCATCAGACTGTTCGCCAGCAGCCGCAAAATTACTTTCACTGGAACAAGCAGTGCTTTTCCCAATAAAAAGATTAAAATCAACGTACCGCCAAAAGTCAAAAATACGCTCAGTTCTGTGCCCATAGTAAATCCTCCGCCTAAAATAATGTACTCGTTGTATAAAATATGCGCAGGTGGAATAAAATAGAATAAAATAACTACAAAGGATGTGATTCCATTGAAAAACAAAGAGAACCAAATTTTGTCCTGTATCAAAATCGCCCGCTCCGAAATGGAAGCAGCGACAAACCTTTTCAATGAATTGACCGATACTGCCGCTATCGACTGTGCTGCTTACAGTCTTCTTGCGGCAACAAAGAAATATAACTATTTTATGCAGATTGCAAAGGAAGAAGGGCTGCGGGTGCAAGGATGACAGTCGGCTCGGCAATTTTGCGCAGTGCAGAAGTCTCATTGCACCAGTCTGCCCCTTTTGCCCCTTTACCTTCATAATCCAAAAAAAGAGACAGATTCCAAAAATCTGTCCCTTTATAATGTTCTGCGCCCTTCCATAGCTTTCAAAAGTGTTACTTCGTCAGCATATTCTAAATCGCCGCCTACAGGTATACCGTTAGCAATTCTGCTGACTTTGATTCCGGAGGGTTTAATCAGCCTTGCAATATACATAGCCGTCGCTTCCCCTTCGATATTAGGATTTGTTGCCAAAATCAGTTCTTTGACCTGACTGTTCTGCAGCCTTACAATCAGCTGCTTCAAGTTGATATCCTCAGGTCCTATGCCATCCATAGGAGAGATTGCTCCATGAAGCACGTGATAAAGCCCGTCGAATTCTTTGATACGCTCCATCGCCATTACGTCTTTCGGACTTTCCACTACGCAAATCACATCCTGTCTGCGGTTTTGGTCAGTACAAATGCTGCACGGATCCTGATCGGTCAGATTTCCGCAGACAGAACAATATTTCATCGTCTGTTTTGCCTCCAGAATAGAGTGCGCCAGCCCCTGCGCCTCTCCATCTGTCAACGACAGAATATGGAATGCAAGGCGCTGTGCTGTTTTTCCGCCGATTCCTGGCAATTTGGACAGTTCATTGACCAGTTTTCCCAATGGTCTTGGATACTGTCTCATTACATCAATCCCGGAATGTTGAGCCCGCCGGTCAGCTTGCTCATTTCAGTATTAGAAATCTCGTCAATCTGGCGCATTGCCTCGTTGACAGCGGCAATCACTAAATCCTGCAGCATTTCCACGTCATCAGGATCTACAATATCTTTATCCAGATTCAGACTAACAATTTCTTTCTTTCCGTTTACAGTTACGCTCACTGCACCACCGCCAGAAGTTGTGGTAATTTCCTTTTCTTCAAGTTCTGCCTGCATCTGCTCCATCTGGCGCTGCATCTGCTGCATCTGCGCAAGCTGCTTCTGCATATTGCCTGCTCCTCCGCCAACTTTCGGTTTCTTTCCTGCTCTCATTCCTTTTCCCATGTCTTTATCCTCCTATGGTTTACTCTTTATTTAATCGTGATGTCCACACCCAAATCCAGTTTGCTGCGAACCTCTGATGCCAGCTGTTCCGCTTCCTGTCTATGAGGTGATACTTCTTCATTCTGCTCCTCTGTCTTGCAGACCAGTTTCAGGTTCTTTCCCGTAATCTTCTCCATCAGCTGACAAATCTGCTGCTGATTACTCTCTACATACTGTTTGGTGAAAGCGTTTTGTGCGATAACCTTAAACTGACTGTCATTTATCTCTGCCAGTACTGCACCGGTACGAATCAGGTTAAAGCTACCCTTAATATCCTCGCCCTCTTCAAAAATGCGCTCCCAGATTTCATCCAAATCGTAATTGGGTATTTGCACGGTCTGCGGCTGTTGCTGCAGTGCATTGCCTGCACCGTTTTCTTCTAAAACTACCTGCGCTGAGGCTGCTGCCTGCACTGATGCCGCCTGAGGCTGCTGCAACGGTGCTGTTGCTGCTCCCACTGGCGCTGGCTGTGCCATCTGTGGCTGCCCTTGCGGTCTTACGCTTGCCTGCTGCACCTGACGAACACTTTTGCCTATAGGCGCTGCCTCCGTCAGACCTGAAGCAATTGTTACGATGGCAAGCTCCAGCAGTATCCTCGGCTGGCTGGAATATCTTGCGTCATTGATAGTTCGTGACAAAGTAACAATTCCGCTGTTAATTTCATCCAAAGAGATTTGACCGCTCTGAGCCCGCAGCTTTTCTATATTTTCTGTAGACATGTTCAGCATGTCTTCTGCATTCTTAATGTATTTTGTAATCAACAGGCTTCGGTAGTGACTCATCCAGTCTTTCATCAGCTGTTTGACATCCTTACCTTCCTGCAGCGCTTCATCCAGAATCACCAGCGCCCCTGCAACGTCATGAAGGGAAACTTTGTCTGTCAGATTGATAAAGAATTCTTCGGAAACCGTTCCCAGAAATTCCAGAATAATGTCTCTGTCAAGTTTACGATCACCTGCTGACAGGCACTGGTCTAAGATGCTGAGTCCATCACGGACAGAGCCATCTGCATTGGCTGCCAGAAGTCGCAACGCCCGCTCTGTAATTTCAATTCCCTTCTCTGCGCAAATTCTACCCATATGGTCGATGAGCACTTTTTCCGGTACTCTTTTAAAATCCAGACGCATACATCTTGACAGAATCGTCTGAGGCAGTTTCTGCGGGTCGGTAGTTGCAAGAATAAAGATTACATTTTCCGGCGGTTCCTCCAAAGTCTTCAACAGTGCATTAAAAGCGCCTGTTGACAGCATATGAACTTCGTCTATAATGTAGACTTTTTTCCGTCCCACTGCCGGCGGATATTTTACACTTTCCCTGAGTTCTCGAATATTATCCACCCCATTGTTGGACGCCGCATCAATCTCAATGACATCCATAAAAGTTCCATCTTTGATCGCCATGCAGTTTGCACAGTGACCGCAGGGTTTTTCTTCCTCTGTAAGACAATTAACTGCCTTAGCTAAAATCCTTGCAGTCGTGGTCTTACCCGTCCCTCTGGTCCCGCAAAATAAATATGCGTGGCTGACCGTTCCAGTCTGAATCTGATTCTTTAAGATTCTGACAATGTGGTCCTGCCCGATCACCTCGGAAAAGACCTCCGGTCTCTGCGCCCTATATAAAGCTGTATACATGAAGTTCCTCTCCTTGTTTTTAACGGTGCTTAATGTGGTAGGAGGCGTGCCTGCTGCTTCCTGGCTCAGCTCGGCTCGTTGTGCCACGCGCGGCGTGCCTGCTGCTTCCTGACTCGGCTCGGCTCGTTGTGCCCCGCGCAGCGTGCCTGCTGCTTCCTGACTCGGCTCGGCTCGTTGTGCCCCGCGCAGCGTGCCTGCTCTCCGGCTCGTTGTGCATATTTTTTAAAAAAATCCCTAAAATATGCACAAGTTATCGCTCCCTTATGCATATTTCTCAAAAAATACCTGAAAATATGCACATTCCCCTTCCAAAATCAAGGAATTACACCGAAATACGCTACAAAATTCAGCCTTTATCCGAGCAAATATGCATAAATTTCTCTATTTTGCCGAAAATATGCACACCGGTGTGCATATTTTCGATACTTTTTTATTATATATGCACATCACACTGCTCTGACTGTTTCCGAATAAGAAAAGTGTACATGACAGAATTATAAATTCCTATGCACACATGGCGTCTGCCTCGCGGCGACGCTTCACAAAGTGCTTTTCTCGAAACATATGGAAATATCGACCAGTGGATATTTCCTATGTTATAAAAAAATTGCCCTTTTATAGCTCCGCAGGCGTTGGAGAAGGCTTATCTGCGGCACATAAGAACTTCCGCTTATTGCTGCTTCCTTCCGGACCTGACAAGGTTCACGGCATCCCATTGCGCAGGACCCAAACCATACCAGGCGAAGCTATAAAAGGGCAATGATTCAGTTTTCTCTACAAAGTTTGTACGTTTTAGTCGCACATATTATTATATGGGTTTTGGACGGGATTGTCAAATAGTATTTAGGAGAGACTGAGGAGTTTGTGTAGGTTTACAATAGATGTGTTACAACTGAATAAAAAAAATTGCGAGATCTCATTTTTGTGTTAAAGTTAAGTTAC
>NZ_QWES01000014.1:0-110125 GCF_009936115.1 Anaerotruncus sp. 80 | reverse complement strand
GTTTAGATTAGTTGCGATTTGAATATCTGAACCATCAACAGCCAAGAGTTTATATCCTTTATAATTATCATTACTATAAGTTGCTGCTGTAAAATCATGGAAAAGCGACGCAAATGCTTTAGGAAGTATGTTCTTACGCTGCTGGACAAAAGCAGATGATGTTGCTGTATTTAAGCCATAGCCAAACTGCCGTAAAAGTTCATTTGATAAAGATGCTCCCTCCATTGTCAATAACGAAAGAATCATTTTCTCACAATACTTATTCTCAAAAAAATCCCACACCACATTTTCTGTGATGTGAGATTTTCTTAACTTAATGCCATTGTTATAGATGCGCCTGGGCTTTTTACTTTTTTGCTTTTTTAGTACGCGATGGAGTGTATACATACTTGCGTGCTTTGCTTTGTTTCGGCACCAGTTACTTTGCAAGACCTCATCTGATTAGGAAGAAATATACATTTATGCAAAGAGATATTTGAATATTGCGCACAAGTGATATAAAATGTAGACATGTTGTAAAACAAAGGAGGGGATTTTTTGTATAACAGTAAAACTCATGTAGCGTATGAACTAAAGAGATTGTTAACGACAAAACGGCGTTATCAGGAAAGACTGGAGCAATTACCGCAGGGCTATTTGAAACTCTGCGCCTCTAATGGCAGACCGTATTACATGCGGCTCAAAGATGGACAGAAACAGTATTTAGGAAACGGTGCAAAAGAAGAAGTGCAGAAATTGCAGGAAAGACGATTTTTGGAAGTTACAATTCGGAATATAGAGTATAATCAGGGCTTGATGGAGCAGTATTTGGATCAATATCGTCCGACCGAGCCTCATGAGGTCATGCAGTCACTGCCGAAGGCGTATCAGAGGTATGATACGTACTGGGCAGAGGGGATACTGAATCCGAAGCAGTGGGAATTTGCTGATTACAACAAATCTAATTTTCATCCGGAGCATTTGACTCATAAAACGCAAAAAGGAGAATTTGTACGTTCAAAGTCAGAAGCTCTTATTGCGGACATTTTATATGAGCGAGGAATCCCATATCACTATGAAGAAAGGCTGCTGCTGGGCGATAAAACTGTTGTACCGGATTTCAAAGTTCTGGTGCGCAGTGAGAACCGGTTCAAGTTTTTAGAACACTGTACCATGATAGAGAATGAGCGCTATATTCGAAGCTTTATTTGGAAGATGCAGCAATACCAGGCACATGGATATTTACCGTGGCGGGATATTTTCTATACCTTTGATGATGTGGACGGCAGTATTGACACCTTCAGCATCAACAAAATGCTGGATCATTATTTTGAATAGTTCCGCATTTTAACTGGGGTTAGTTAAAATGCGGAACTCTCAAAGTAGTAATGCCGGAAAAGAAAATTACAGAAGCACTGTTTCCGTCGCCACATTATCGCAGAACGCTTTATCATGCTCGACAAAAATCATTGTCGGCTGAAATTGCAGAAGCAGATTTTCTATCTGCATGCGGGATAAAACGTCGATGTAGTTGAGCGGTTCGTCCCAGATGTACAGATGAGCGTTTTCGCAGAGACTTGCGGCGAGAAGGACTTTTTTCTTCTGGCCTTCACTGTAGTCCTCTATATTTTTCTCAAATTGAAGTCTGCTGAAGTCGAGTTTTCGCAGAATAGTTTTCAGCAGAGTAATATCAATGCTGCGGCGTGAGGCATAAGTATCCAGCGTACCGCAAAGACCTGCTGTGGTCTGCGGTACATAGGAAATGACAAGTCTGCTGCCGACGTGCAGATTCCCGGTGAATTCGGGGAGACTGACAGGCGCTTCGTCTGTTACAGCAGCAAAGGTGCTTTCTGCAGCTTGCAAAATCAGCTTCAAAATGCTGGACTTGCCACAGCCGTTAGGTCCCTGCAGTGCAATTCTGTCGCCGCGTTTGACAGTAAAAGATTTCTTGTTAAAAACTGGGAACGCTGTTGAATCCGCAGAGTCCAGGTAAAACCCGCTTACGTGATCTAAGGTAACCAGTACATCCGTGTGATAGGTTAGAGGATGGATTTTCAGGTCGTCTGCGCGCTCAATATTTTTCAAAAGAGAAGATTTTGAATTGATAGCTGCTTCCTTTCTTATCGCTGCCGCCTTGGAACGTTTCATCATTTTAGCGGACTGGGCGCCGATGTGACCTTTGTCAGGTTTGACACCTGCCTGACCGCCGGTACCGCCGGTTTTTCGCTTTTCAATAGTATCAGACCAGGCAGCAGTGCGGCGTGCGGCGGCTTCCATAGATTTTATCTGTCTGGTTAGCTTTTCGTTTTCAGCCATTTCGTAGCTGTCCTGCAGCTCCTTATTGTAGAGCCATGAGGAGAAATTTCCTTTTTGAATTTCGATATTTGTTTTGTTGATGGACAGAATGTGGTCCACGCAGGCGTCTAAAAAAAGACGGTCATGGGAAACCAGAATGAAGCCCCGCTTTTTCTGCAGATATTTGGCAAGGATTTCTCTGCCATGCATGTCCAGGTGGTTGGTCGGTTCGTCGATGAGAAGAAAGCCGTCCTCCCTTAGAAACAAAGCAGCTAGCTGCACTTTGGCTTTTTCGCCGCCGGACAGAGAAGTATACGGGCGATATAGAATATCGTCGGAAGTTTTCAGATAGTTGAGCTCGCGGGAAAGCTGCCAGTATTCATAATTTGGCACAATCTGATCGACGATGTCCAGCGTCAGGCGGTTTGTGTCATCGGCAGTCTGAGGCGTAAAGGGAAAATAGCTGAAAATTACTTTGGAAGAAATTTGACCCTCATAAGAATATTTCCCCAGCAGCAGATTTAAGAACGTGGTCTTTCCTCTGCCATTTCGACCGGTAAATCCCAGTTTCCAGTCCGTATCTATCTGAAAACTGACATTTTTAAAAATCGTATCGTAACTGCCATCGTAGGCGAAAGTTAAATTGTTTATACTTATTAAAGACATAAATATGCACCTCCTGGTATTCATACAATAAAATAAGCTGCAAGAAAGTATCTCACAGCTTATAAATATTGCAAGGCTCAGGAACACGGCGCAAAGGTAGCACCGATAGTTCCTTGTAAGGGCAGCATATATTTATTCTCAAAGATGGGTAACTTTCTCGCAGACTGCATGAGAAACAAAGCGGCAGGTGACTACCGTCTTAAAATAAACTTCTTCATGCATGATTAAACTAGCAAGAAATGTTACGCATCTTTTCACCTCAAATCTTTAGATATTTTAGTTCACACAAAGGTGGTAAACAGACAAGCAATCTGCTGCTGTCTGTACCCAAAGGCTATTATAACAAATTCGCCAAAGAAAAGAAAGCCTTATTTTTCTTTTCCGCGAGCTTCCTCAAGATAATTGTAAAGGGTGAATTTTGAAATCCCGAGAAGTTCGCAGACTTTCTGACCGGATTTTTGAATCATAAAGACGCCGCGCTCGTCGAGGAATTGAAGCAGTTTAATCTTTGCGTCTTTATTCATTTTGTCCGGCGGCGTGCCGATAAATGCCAGCGCTTCTGTGATGATATTGTCCATCATGCCGTGAATGGATGACGGCTGCAGGTCGAATTCATTACCGTTGGTAGACAATACGCTGGTTTCGAACTGGCCTGATTCAGAAAGACCTTTTACGGCATTTTCCAGTGCAACCAAATCGGTAATATCCTGGTTGATACACAGAGAACTGTTCAGTGTGCCGTCCTCATCAAAAAAATTGGCGGTTGAAGAACGAATAATCCGCCCGTTTGGAAGGTGGGAAATGTGACGAACCTTTTCAATGGATTTTCTGGGATGATTAACGTTCATGTATTTTAGGAAAGACTGTGTCGGTGCATCGCCGATGGTTCTGCCGGTCACGTGGCCGTTGACTATATAGACGATGGTATGATCCAGCTCTCCGGTAAAGTCGTGTATAACTACTTCTGCAGCAGAGCCGAACTGAGCGGCAACTAAATCTGCAATCTGTTTCAGCTGGTCGAAATTATTAACCATACAGCAACACTCTCCTTTAAGCTTTGTTCAAAAATATACTTTATTATACCAATTTTTTTGCGTTTTCGCAAGATGCCAAACAAAAAGTTAGGAGGTCAAAAAAATAATTTGACCAGGTACAGTAAATGTGATATGCTTAACATAAGATAAATTACATGCAATATGCAATCCGTACGGCGGGAGGAAAAGACTATGGCATTTAAAGATTTTGAGGAATTAGAAAAGAGCTTTCACGCAGCGGGAAAGAAGACCGTTGCAGTGGCGGCAGCGCAGGACAAATCTGCTTTAACTGCGGTGAGACAGTGCAGAAAGGAAGGTTTAGTTGATGCCATTTTAATTGGTGATGAGGCTCTGATTCGTGAAGAAATCAAAGCTTTTGACGGTGACTTTGACGATTGTGAAATCATCGATGCTAAGACTTTGGAGGAAGCTGCGCAGAAGACTTGCCAGTGTGTCAGAGATGGAAAGGCGGACTTCATTCTAAAGGGCAAAATTGATACGGGGATTCTTTTGAAGGCCGTTGTAAAAGAGGAGAATGGTCTGCGTACAGGAAAGCTGATGAGCCATCTGGCATTTTTGAAAATTCCAAATTACCACAAGTTGATTGTACTGACCGACAGCGGCATGGTTCTTTATCCGACCCTGGAACAGAAGAAGGAAATTATCGAAAATGCTGTTGAAAATCTTTGTAATATGGGATATGATACGCCAAAGGTCGGACTATTGGCAGCGATAGAGAAGGTCAATCCCAAGCAGCCGGAGACTGTGGATGCGGCCGCTTTGACCGAAATGTATAAAAATGGAGAAATCACAGGATGTATTGTGGAGGGGCCTCTTTCTTATGATATTTTGATGAGCAGGCAGTCGGCACACAAGAAGGGGTTTGACAGTGAACTGGTAGGCGACGCTGATGTGCTGGTCGTGCCTGATATGCCGTGCGGCAATATTCTCGGAAAGGCACTTCTCTTCTCGGCGGGTGCTGATATGGCGGGGCTGATTGTCGGAGCAAAGGTGCCCATCGCTCTGACTTCAAGAGGCGCTACAGAGAAGGAAAAGAGACAGTCGCTGCTTCTGGCTGCGGCGTGTGCGAAAGGAGACAAATAAATGGCTGAATATATTCTGGTAATTAACCCGGGTTCTACTTCTACGAAGGTTGCTGTCTTTGACGGCGAAAAGGAACTGCACTCCATGAACATCGACCATCCGGCGGAAGAGTTGAAAAAGTTTGTGGATATCAATGAGCAGCTGCCTTTCAGAAAAGTTGCCGTGATGAAATATTTGGAAAGCCAATCGCTGAAGCCGTCTGATCTGGCTGGAATTGCTGCAAGAGCCGGCGCTATCGGACAGCTGGAAAGCGGGGCGTATCTCATCGACGAGACCTTTGTAAATGCGTGCAGAACTTCCCAGATTCCGCACCCTGCTAATCTTTCGCCGATTATTGCCTATGAAATCGCAGAGGAGGCGGGAACTGGTATTTGCGGCTATGCTTATGACGCAGTTTGCGGCTGCGGCGTGCCGGATCCGATTTTTACCTATACCGGTGTGCCGGAAATCAAGAAACCCTTTTTTACTCATGTGCTCAACAGCCGCGCTGTTAGTATCGAGCAGGCGAAGAAAGACGGCATGAAATTAGAAGACACTACTTATATCGTTTGTCATTTGGGCGGAGGTGTTACCAGCAATCTGATTAAAGGTGGAAAAGTGTTGGATTTTGTCGGAGATGATGAAGGAGGCTTTTCGCCGGAACGTTCTGGCGGTGTGCCTTGCAGAGAACTTGTAAAGTTCTGTTTCAGGAGCGGACTTTCCGAAAAACAAGTGCAGAAAAAGCTGAAGGGTCAGGGAGGGCTTACCGCTTACCTTGGAGTCAACGACGCCAGAGATGTAGAGCGCATGGCCTTTGAAGAAGGAAACGAAGAGGCGAAGCTTGTATACGACGCTATGATTATGCAGCTTTCCAAAGATATTGCAAGTTTAGCTCCTGTAGTGTGCGGCAAGGTGGATAAAATTATCTTGACAGGCGGCATGGCATATTCTTCCTATTTGACTGCAGAAATGGAAAAAAGAGTCAGCTTTATCGCACCGGTTTCTGTCAGCGCAGGAACCTACGAGATGGAAGCGCTGGCAAAGGGTATTCACCGGGTGCTTGCAGGAGAGGAACAGGCGCAAGTTCTGTAAATAACCGGATACGGGAAGCCAGTGCAGCGGCAGATTAGAGTTGCCTAACTGCACTGGCGTATGTTATACTGAGAAAGCAATTTAGCTGTGATTTGTTAGCTCAGCTGGGAGAGCACTTGGGTGACAACCAAGAGGTCGGCAGTTCGAGCCTGCCACAAATCACCAAATTATTAAGAACCAAGGTTTGCGAGTTAGCATTCCTTGGTTTTTGTTTGGCCAACGCGCCGCACGCAGCTAACAAAACCGGGTTGTGCATATAATTCGACGTTTTTCTCAATATATGCACGTTTAGAGGAGAATCTGTGCATATATTTGAAGAAATTAGCGTAAATACGTATATCTTATAGTGTGCCATGCGATTTTTAACGGTAAATTGGCCGCGGACGTGCATATTTTAATTGATTTTTGAAAATTTACGTATGCCAGTGTGCATATTTTAGGGAGTTTTTTGAAATTTATGCACCGCGACCGAAGACGACCGTGGACGAGCAGACACGGAGCGGAGGTGCCGCCTGTATCTATCATAGCATCGATTTACATATTGACGATTTGCTTTACACCGCTGTATAATCAAAAATAAAAAGACTGCAGAGGGAGATGGATAACATGCTGAGAAGATATGCAGAGCAGATTTTGAATCTGTACAACTTCATTGACGGAATGATGATTGTCAATGCAGACGCAAAGGTTGAATATTTTATTACATATCGACCTGACGTCAATCTTCTGAAGGAGCAGAATTTAATCGGGCGTTATCTTTTGGACATTTATCCCAGTCTGACGGAGGAGAACAGCAGCATTATCCGCGTTCTTCGCACGGGTAAACCGATTTTCAATGAGTATCAGGTTTTGAGCACCTATGATGGACAGAACCTTCGGGCGGTTAATACTACCTTGCCTATCAAAGAAGGAGATACCATCGTAGGGGTGGTGGATGTGTCACGATACATTGATTCTGATATCGAGCGGCAGGACATCGTGTTACAGATAAAAGAAGCCGACGATGTGAAGACCATGTATACCATCGACGATATCGTCACTTCGTCCATGCAGATGGAGATTATCAAAGAGCGAATCGGCATGATTGCCGACACCGACTCATCTGTGCTCATCTACGGCGAAACCGGCACAGGAAAGGAACTGGTGGCGCAGTCTATTCATACTAGCAGCAAGCGAAAAAACCGCCGGTTTGTATCACAAAACTGCGCGTCTATCCCGGAAAACCTGCTGGAAAGCATCCTGTTTGGAACTGTAAAGGGCAGCTATACTGGCGCTGAGAACAGACCCGGACTCTTTGAAATGGCAGCGGGAGGCACTTTGTTTCTGGATGAAATTAATTCTATGGAGTGCAGCGTGCAGGCAAAGCTTCTCAAAGCCATCGAAGAAAAGCAGATTACCAGAGTCGGAGGGCTTTCTCCGATTCCCATCGATGTAAAGATTATTTCCGCAATCAATCAGCAGCCTATGGAGTGCATCAGAACCGGAAAGCTGAGAGAGGATTTGTTTTACAGACTCAGTGTGGTGCAGCTTTCACTGCCGCCGCTGCGTGAGCGGCTGAATGACCTGTTTTTTCTGGTCAGCCATTTTATCTCTATATATAATGAGAAAATGCACAGGAAGATTTTGGGTATTGATGAAGAAGTGGAACAACTTTTTAGAAGATATCCTTGGCCGGGCAACGTGCGCGAACTGAAAAATATCATCGAAGGGGCGTTTAACGTGACCAACGCTGCATTTATTCAGCTGAAAGACTTGCCGGAATATATGTTTACTGCGGCGAGAAGAGAGCCGGACTATATGACATCGGGCAAACCTGCTGTCGACCTGAACAATCCGGATTTTTCCATCGACAAAGCCTTGGCTGATTTTGAGGTCAGTCTCATTGAGAAAGCGCTGGCTCAGACCGGTACTATGAGTGATGCCGCAAAAAAGCTGAAAATATCCAAGCAGGCGCTGAACTATAAAATGAATAAATATGACATCAATCGCTGATGGTACGAAAAACTTTACAAAATAGTAAAGTTTTTTTTACTACTTGCGATAGGCTAAAGCCATAGAACGATGGAAACCGCTAATTTCAGCGGTTTTTATTTTTTTATAAATTGGCATAATAATTGCGGTTTATAAATACAAGTTGTGCAACGAGAAAGAAGTAGGAATAAATGAGGAGGTTGACATGAGTCAGGAACTTAAGAAATTTGATATTGACGCAATTCCGGGGGAACGATGGTTTCCGAAAGAGACAACCTTTGAGGAGGATATGAATCTTTACTGGGGAGACTGGGGCGTTGCGTCTGAAGTTGAAAAGCTGCGTGCGGTGCTTCTTCGCAGACCCGGCAAAGAAGTAGAAAACTTTGATGCAGCAGAGTACAGATTTTCTGATGAACCGGTTGATATCGAATTAATGAGAAAACAGCATGACCAAGTTGCGGATATTTATCGGGAGCATGGTGTCAAGGTTTACTACGTAGAGGAACAGAGAGAGGACCGACCGAATGCAATTTTTTGCAGGGATTTGATGTTTATGACACCGGAAGGTGCGATTATCACAAGACCTGGTATGGCAGCAAGACGCGGAGAAGAACGCTATATAGCAAAAGCCCTTTCGGATATCGGTGTGCCTATTGTAAGAACTATCAACGGAGACGGCATGTTTGAAGGTGCAAATGCAATGTGGGTGGACAGAAAAACTGTGGTTATCTCCACGGGAAGCCGCTGCAACAGAAGCGGATACGACCAGGTGGAAACAGAACTGAGAAGAATGGGTGTAACAGAAATCATTCACATGCAGCAGCCTTACAGCAATATTCATATCGATGGTCTGATGAACGCTGCCAGCAACGATGTTGTGATGGTTCATGCGTCACAGGTACCTTATGACGTGCTGGACGTTTTGAAAAAGAAAGGATACAAGATTTTGGAAGCACCATCTACAACAGAGGTGCGCGAAAGCTTTGGATGCAACTTTGTAGCATTGGAGCCGGGACTGATTGTAATGCCGAAGGGAAATCCGAGATGTCAGTCGCTGCTTGAAGACAACGGAATCAAGGTAATTACTGTAGATATTTCAGAGATTATGAAGGGCAGAGGTGCGCTGCACTGCATAACCGCATTTTTGAAGAGAGGATAAGGAGAGGTATTTAGCATGACAGATAAGAAACGTGATATCGACGCAATTGCAGGGGAAAGATGGTTCCCGAAGGAATCTACTATCATTGATGATATGAAGGACTTGTGGGGTGACTGGGGTGTATGCTCCGAGGTTGACCAGCTGAAGGCGGTTTTGATGCGTCGTCCGGGGCGGGAAATTGAAAACTTTGATTGGCAGGAAGCTCGCTTTAAAGCGGCAATCGATCCGGAAAAATTTCGTGCCCAGCATGACGGTCTTGCAGACATTTACAGAGCTCACGGCGTCAACGTTCACTACATCGAAGAGCAGAGAGAGGATAAACCTAACGCGCTGTTTTGCAGAGACCTGGTACTGATGACACCGGAAGGGGCTATCGTAACAAGACCTGCTATGGAAGCAAGACGCGGCGAGGAAAGATATGCTGCAAAGACTCTTGCAGACCTTGGAGTTCCAATCATCAGAACCATTTGCGGCGACGCAACCTTTGAGGGAGCGATGGTGATGTGGGTTGATCGCCACACTGCAATTTTGGCAAGCGGCGTCAGGACCAACAGAAGCGGCTATGAAATGGTGGAATACGAACTAAAGCGCATGGGTGTAACAGAAATTCTGCACATGCAGGTACCTTACGGTCACGCCCATATCGATGGAAATCTCAACTTTGCAAGCCACGATGTTGCAATGATTCATGCGTCACAGGTGCCTTACGATGTGTGCGATGCTTTGAAGAAAAAAGGCATAAAGCTGCTGGAGTGCCCGTCCCAGACTGAAGCAAAGGAAAGCTTTGCAATTAACTTTGTAGCCCTGAAACCGGGACAGATTGTAATGCCGGCGGGAAATCCTAGAAGCCAAGAGCTTCTTGAGAAAAATGGAATCGAAGTTATTCCGGTTGAGTTTGATGAAGTTATGAAAGGATTCGGTGCAATTCACTGTTGTACTGCATTCTTAAAGAGAGGGTAAGGAGAAGTAATATGAGTATTTATGAAAAGCTGGCAGAAGAACTGTCACTGGACAGAATGTATGAAAATATGACTTATCTGGTGGATGAAGTCGGAGAGAGACTTTCCGGTTCGCCGCAAATGCGTAAAGCGACGGAATTCATCTGTGGAAAATTAAAGGAGTACGGTGTGGAAGCGCACATCGACCACTTCCCAATGTACCAGAGCTATCCGAAAGAAGCAACTTTGACACTTCTTGCGCCGGAGAAAAAGGAAATTCCGGCAAGACCTGTATGTCATATTAAATCCACTTCAGCAGAAGGGCTCAGCGGGGAACTTGTTTATTTGGGAAGCGGTGCCTACGAGGACTATGAAGGAAAGGACGTGACTGGCAAAATCGTTCTGACCGACATGAACTGGAGTCCGGGCAGACCTGAAAAGGCAAGGATTGCCTGGGAAATGGGAGCAAAAGCTCTGATTATCATGAACTGGGGTAAGGCAGAAGACGGCCTGATTCAGATGGGTGCAGTTAAGGCCCAGTGGGGAAATCCGACACCGGACACAGAAAAGGATATTGTGGATTTGACTGTAATCAGCATTTCCAGAGCCGACGGTGAATATCTTGCAGGACTTTGTGAAAAGGGCGAAGTCAGCGTCCATCTGACGGCGGAAGCGACCAGAGAGTGGATTACTGCAGACCAGCCAATTGGCAGAGTTTACGGCGGAAAGAGTAGCGGCCAGTACGTACTTGTGGGAAGCCATGTGGACGCATGGGGAAAATCGGCAATCTGCAATGCGTCCGGCAATGCGCTGAATTTAGAACTCGCAAGGCTTTTTCAGAAACATAAAGATGAACTGAACCGCGACGTAGTATTTGTATTCTGGGACGGCCACGAAATCGCAGAGGGCGGCGGTTCCGCCTGGTATGCAGACAATTACTGGAAGGATATGAACGAAAACTGTCTGGCGTATATCAACATCGACAATCTGGCAATTAAGGGAACTACCATTCCAGGCGTGGAAGGACAGCCCGAACTGAAAGACTATCTGACCGGCGCAATCAAGGAAATCTGGGGTCAGGAAGGAGAGTGGCATCGGGCGTACAAAGGCGGCGGTGACTCCTCTTTCTTCGGTGTAGGCGTTCCGTACTGCTCCTTTGCAACAGAGTACACAGAAGAAAAGCTGGTAGAACTGAACTACGCATTTTACAGTCCATGGCTGCACAGCGACTCTGATACCATTGACAAATTGGACAGAGACCTGCTTTTGGGACACGGAAAATATTTTGCGTATATCATCGAAGGCATGGTCAATGCAGACCGTGTTCCTTACGATTTAAAGGCGTTGGCAGATGACGCCAGAGAGCAGTGGAGCCAGATTAAGGTGCTTAGCGGCCGTGGTGCGGATTTAATCTCTGAACTGGGTGAAACTGTTGAGGAATATGCAAAGGCGCTGGAAGCCCTCTGGGATTTACGCAATCAGGAGGGATTCGCAGAGGAATACGACCGTCTGGCGCTGCTTTGCGAGAGACAGACTGCAATGCTGCGCTGCTACTCGGGCCGCTACGGACAGGACTCCTGCTGCGCGCTGCAGACAGAAAATCCAATACCGGCCTTGGCGCACGCTCTTGCAAAATACAACAGGGCAGAGGAAGGTTCTCACGAATATTACCTGTGGGAAACGCAGATTCTGCGCGTAAAACACATGGTTTATGATGCAATGTATTACTCCAAAGAGCTGATACAGCGTGGCATACTGAAGACAAAATAATAAAAAGGAGGAAAGGCAATGAAAGGAAAAAGTATCTCTAATCGGAGATGGTTTCTTGCGGCAGCTTTCCTCATCGGCATGCTGGTATTGACCCAGTTTGCCTTTGGGGAAGACGGAGAGGAAACGCAGTATTTTGGCGCGCTTTCTCTTATTACGCCGTTTATTGCAATTGTTTTATCGTTTATCACCAAACAGGTTGTGTTGTCGCTGGCAGCAGCAGTATTTGCAGGTGCAACTATCATCAATGGAGGAAATATTTTTGAGGGCTTTCTGCGCACCTGTGACACATACTTTGTAGGTACTGTAGCGGATTCTTGGAATGCGTCTTTGATGTTGTTTATTCTGGCTGTAGGCGGGATGATTGCCGTTATGAGCAGAATGGGAGGAATGCAGGCTATGGCTGTTGCCATGGCGAAAAAAGCACAGGGTACCAAAAATGTGTTGATCATGACTTGGATTTTGGGATTGATTATTTTCTTTGAAGATATTGCAAACTCCCTGATTGTAGGTCCGACCATGCGTCCTGTTGCTGACGAGGCAAAGGTTTCCAGAGAAAAGCTGTCGTATGTCATCGACTCTACGGCAGGTCCTGTAACCGATATGGCACCAATTTCTTCATGGGTTGCCCACGAAATTGGTATGATTACACTGGCATTTACATCCATCAGCATGGAGGCCGCCAACGTATACGGAATTTTTCTGCAGACCATTCCGTACAGATTTTACAACATTTTTGCAATCGCAATGGTTATTATTGTAGTGCTCATGCAGAGAGACTACGGTCCGATGTACAAGGCAGAAAAGCGTGCAAGACTGACTGGAAAGCTTTACGCAGATAACGCAAAACCGATGATGAGTAAGGAACTGGATGCTATGAATGTAGCAGAAGGCGCACCGCTTCGCATTTACAATGCGGCAATTCCAATTTTGGTATTCATCTTTGTGACTGTTGCGGCACTGTGGTACACAGGCGGCGGTATGGATGCGGGCTTCACCTTGGAAGGCATTGCAACTGCATTTGGTAATACCGATGCAGCTTCCAGTATTCTGTATTCGGTTATCTTTACATCCATTTTGTGCATTATTATGGCAGTAGCGCAGAAAATCATGACTTTAAGAGAAGCCATCGATGTTTGGCTTGGCGGCTGCAAAGAGCTACTGTTCACCATCACAATTCTCATGCTGGCTTGGTCTACAGGCAGCGTCATGAGTGAGCTGGGAACAGGCGCATACATTTCCGGACTGGTAGGAACTGCAATTCCGGCACTTCTGCTTCCGGCACTTCTGTTTGTAATCGCTTGCGTGATGGCATTCTCCACAGGAACCTCTTATGGAACCAGCGGAATCATGATTCCGATTGCTTTTCCGATTGCTGTTGGAATGTCTGGCGGAGAAGTCGGATCCCTTGCTATCGTGACTATCGCAGCAGTAACTTGCGGCGCTGTCTTCGGCGACCACTGCTCGCCGATCTCTGATACGACAATCATGAGTTCCATGGGCTCTGCAGCTGACCTGATGGATCACGTAAAAACACAGATCCCGTATGCAATGACAGTAGCAGTTGTGGCAATTCTCGGATTTATCCTTGCGGCAGCAGGATTATCTCCGCTGATTATTCTTCCACTGGGCATTGTAGCTTTGGCAGTTATTGTAAGACTGATTGGCAAGAGCACTAAGCTTGAAGACCTCGAAAAAGAAGGTTCGGAGTCAGTGTAAATGAAAAAGCTGAGTTTATAGAATTGAAAATCCCCAGGCCTAAGGCTTGGGGATTTTTTCGATGTATCGCGTCTCCATCTTGCCACGCCCGGCAAAAAACGATATAGTATATGATGGAAAAGAAACTCGAAAGGACGAGACAGCATGAAACGGATTGAAAAGATACAGTTTATCGGCATGGGAGCGCTGGGCATTATGTTTGGTGATTTTCTGGCAGGGAAGATGGGCGCAGGGGCGGTGGCCTTTGTGGGAGATAAAAGGCGTACGGAGCGCTTTGAAAAAGAGGGTGCGTACTGCAACGAAAAGCCCTGCAGTTTTTCTATGATAGAGGCTGGAAAACAGGAGGTGGCGGATCTGCTGGTTTTTGCGGTAAAGGGCACAGCGCTTTCTGAGGCGGTAGAACTTGCAAAGGACTCTGTTGGTGAGGATACAACGATTATTTCTCTTCTCAATGGTATTTCCAGTGAAGAGGTTTTGAGCGAAGCTTTTGGCGAGGAACACATCGTGTACACGGTGGCACAGGGTATGGACGCAACCAGGGAAGGCAACCATCTGATTTACAGTCACATGGGTGAGCTTAGGATTGGTGTACCGAAAGGGGAAGGCGCTGCATGCCAAAAGCAGCGGCAGCACTTGCAGCGGATTTGTCAGCTGTTTGACGGGGTGCAGTTTCCTTATACGAAGGAAGATGATATTTTGCGCAGGATTTGGAGCAAGTGGATGCTCAATATAGGCTGCAATCCGACAGCGATGATTCTGGAAGGCACTTTTGGCACGCTGCAGACCGGCGGCAGTGGTCATCAGCTGGCGGTAGAAGCTATGAGCGAGGTAATTCCTGTTGCCAATGCAGAAGGCGTGGATTTGAATGAGACAGATTTACAGGAATATATTAATCTGCTGGATTCACTTAATCCGCAGGGCATGCCGTCTATGCGGCAGGACGGGCTGGCAAAGCGTTACTCTGAGGTAGAACTTTTTAACGGTGCGCTTATTGCAAAGGCGAGAAAGCACGGCATTGCGGTTCCGACTACGGAAATGGTATACCAAAGAGTAAAGGAAATCGAAGCGGGATACGAGAAATAGTACAGAATCTAACCTGTTTTTTCTGTGGGTTTTGTGGTATAATTATACAGTTAAGGTAATGCCAGCACGTTTTTAATAGTGTGGTTTAAGCACAGCTGAAACCTGACTGCATTTCGCCTTTGAAAGCTTTGGAGGTAACCATAATGGATGAAAGATTAAAGAAAGTTATTGACGAAAGTGAGAACATCGTATTTTTTGGAGGAGCAGGGGTGTCCACAGAAAGCAACATTCCGGATTTTCGCTCCGAAAGTGGGCTTTATCATGCGCAGCAGAAATACGGGTATTCTCCGGAAACGATGCTGTCGCATTCATTTTATAGAAATCATACAAAGGAGTTTTTTGCATATTATAGGGAAAATCTTCTTTATCCAAAGGCGCAGCCAAATCAGGCGCATCTGACTTTGGCGAAGCTGGAGGAGATGGGTAAGCTGAAGGCTGTGGTGACTCAGAACATCGACGGGCTTCACCAGAAAGCGGGCAGCAAGAAGGTTTACGAACTTCACGGCAGCGTTCTTCGCAACTACTGCGAAAAGTGCGGCGCTTTCCACGATATGGACTATATGCTGGACGATGTTAACTGTGAGGATGGTATTCCCAGGTGCAGCTGCGGTGGTATCATGAAACCGGACGTCGTCCTTTACGAGGAAATGCTGGATGATGACTGCATCAACGGTGCAGTTGCGGCGATTTCCGAAGCGGATACCCTGATTATCGGAGGCACATCTCTGGTAGTATATCCGGCGGCGGGACTGATTAACTATTTCCGGGGAAAGAACTTGGTGTTGATTAACAAATCAGAAACTCCTTATGATGGGAGAGCAAATCTGGTGATTTACGATTCGATTGGAAAGGTAATGGATTGGGCATGAATATTTTAGTAGTAAATGATGACGGGATTGAGGCTGCAGGTTTTGCGGCACTGGTGAAGGCGCTGTCTGAAGTAGCGGATGTGTACGTGTGCGCACCGGAAAGTCAGCGCAGTGCAAGGAGCCACTCTATCACCCTAGGGCAGGATGTAATCATCGAAAAAACGGAGTTTCCTGGAGCAAAGGCTGCTTATAAGATCAGCGGAACGCCGGCGGACTGCACTAAAATCGGGCTGCAGTTTTTTGCAGAGGCGGGAGCACCAATTGATATTGTTTATTCCGGCATCAACATGGGAAGCAATCTTGGCAGAGACACCCTGTATTCGGGAACTATTGGCGCGGCGGCAGAAGCGGCGCTCAGCGGTGTTCATGCGGTGGCGGTTTCGGTAGACGACCATGACGCGGTTTACTTTGATGTAGCTTGTTGCCTGGCGAAAGAGGCGATCGACCTGGTATACGGTAAACTGGACAAGTCGGTGGTACTGAGCATCAATGTGCCAAATTTACCGAAAGAACAGATTCGGGGAATAAAATACGTTCCTCTTGGAAACACAAGATATTATGACGATAAATTTCATCTGGTGGAGGGCAGCAGATATACCTTGTCAGGACAGCCGGGTGACTATGTAAAGCCGGGTGAGGAGAACGACCTTTCCGCCGTGGCTGAAAACTATGCGGTTATCACGCCGCTGCAGATGGACTTTACAGACTACGAGAGTTTAGAGCAAATAAAGAAATGGAGCCTTAGTTTATGAACATTTTCAAACATTGTTTTGAAGATATGACAGGAGAAGATATACGTATTTTAAAAGAGTATTTTCATGGATTTGACTATCGTGGAGCAGGGTATACCTTCCTAGCTAACTACATTTGGAGAAATACCCACTGCCTTTGCTGGGAGGTCATCGGAGACTACCTGTTTCTGGCTGGCGCAGACTGCATGATTGGAGAGCCTAGTGCGGTGATTTCCATGCCTATGACAAAGAACGGGGTGTATGAACCCCAAAAGCTGCGTGAGGCTGTACTGGAGGCACGCAGCCGTTTTGAGAAGCGAAAAATTCCTTTCTCGATTGTGCTGGTACCTGCGCATATGCGGCAGTATCTGGAAGAGGCGTTTCCGGAGGAATTATCCTTCGAACACGATAGAGATTCCGATGAATATGTCTATTTGAAGGACAAGCTGATTTCTCTCAGTGGACGGGCGCTGCACAAGAAAAAGAACCATCTCAATTATTTTTTGAAAACCTACAGCTACGAGGCAAAGCCTATTGACCGCACTATGACCGCCGAGATTATGGAATTGGTTCGCAGCGTGAAAGCGGGCAGGGATTATGATGCAGACGAGCTTGAGAGCCTTCATATGGAGGAAGAAGCAATCGGCGAGGTGCTGAAGTTTGCTGAAGATGAAAGCGTTTATGGAACTGCGGTTTTCATCGATGGAAAAATAGAAGCATTCGCGATAGGAGAGAGGCTTTCTCAAAATACCGCTGTAGAACATTTTGAAAAGGCAAACGACAAATTTCGAGGGCTCTATCAACTTGTCTGCAGTGAATTTTGTAAAAGTCTGCCGGAGGAAGTCGTGTATGTGAATCGAGAGGAAGATATGGGTCTTGAAAACCTCCGCCATGCCAAGGAAGCGCTTAAGCCTGACCACATGGAAGAGAAATATACAGCTTGCTTTTTGTAGGCGGATATGGTACTATTAGAATGTGAATAATTTAACAAATGTTAAAACATTAACGTTCAAACGTTAAAATGTTAACGATAGCCAGAGATGGCGTTTATTTTAAGGAGGTACATATCAATGAGAGAAGTAGTAATTGCTAGTGCAGCTAGAACTCCAATCGGAAGTTTTGGCGGCAGTCTGAAAGGCGTTCCTACCAGACAGCTGGGTGCAATCGCAATCAAAGCTGCAGTAGAAAGAGCTGGAATCAAACCTGAACAGGTTGATGAAGTAATTATGGGCTGTGTATTACAGGGCGGCTTAGGTCAGAACGTGTCCCGTCAGATGGCTTTAGATGCAGGTCTTCCTAATGAAGTTCCTACAATGACAATCAATAAAGTTTGCGGTTCCGGTCTGCGTGCAGTAGAACTTGCTGCTCAGATTATCAAAGCAGGCGATGCTGATATCGTAATTGCTGGTGGTGCAGAAAATATGTCTGCTACAGCTTATGCTATGCCGGCTGCTAGATGGGGCGCAAGAATGAACAATACACAGATGGTTGACATGATGGTTAACGATGGTCTGTGGGATGCTTTCAACGGATATCACATGGGTATCACTGCTGAAAACGTTGCAGAGCAGTGGGGCATCACCAGAGAAGAACTGGATGAGTTTGCTGTGATTTCTCAGCAGAGAGCAGAAGCTGCTATCAAAGAAGGCAAATTCAAGGACGAAATCGTTCCTGTTGAAATTCCGCAGAGAAAAGGCGATCCAATCGTATTCGATACTGACGAATATCCTAAGTTCGGCGCTTCCATCGAAAAGATGGCAAAGCTGAAACCGGCTTTCAAGAAGGACGGTATCGTAACTGCTGCTAACGCTTCTGGTATCAACGATGCTGGTGCTGCTCTTGTTGTTATGTCCAAGGAAAAAGCTGACGAATTAGGAATTAAGCCTCTGTGCACAATCAAATCCTATGCTTCCGGCGGTGTAGATCCATCTATCATGGGTGTTGGTCCTGTTCCTGCGTCCAAGAAAGCTCTGGAAAAGGCTGGTCTGAAGATTGAAGATATCGACCTGGTAGAAGCAAATGAAGCTTTTGCTACTCAGTCCTTAGCAGTTAGAAAAGATTTAGGATTAGATCCTGAAAAGACCAACGTAAACGGCGGCGCAATCGCTTTAGGTCACCCAATCGGAGCTTCCGGCGCTAGAATCCTGATTTCCCTGATTTACGAAATGCAGAAGAGAGAAGACGCTAAATATGGTCTTGCTACTCTGTGTATCGGCGGCGGTATGGGAACTACTGTTATTGTTGAAAAATAATCGAAACATAGTTACTAAGAAAGGGCAGTCTGCAATGGACTGCCCTTTTTTGTATAAGCGAAAACCCCGTGTTTCACACGGGGATGGTTTGTTGATGTTTTTACAGGATAACATACAGCTCGATGGTCCATTTTCCGCAGACAACGGCTTTTACTTCTGATTCTGCGGCGGTTAGGTGCCAAACTTCGCGTCTGGTGCCAATCAGCTTCTGCAGATAAGGGGACTGTTTTAAAAGCGCTGCCGCAGCCATACTTTCTACATGCTGGTTCAGACTGTCATCAATGTATAAAATGACACCTTTTTCCAAACCAGATGCACCTTCGAGGGTGAAGGTATAGGTTTTGGCATCTTCGTGGTAGCCGTGATACGTAAATCGTTTGATTTGCTGTCCATCCTGGGCAAGCGAGATTTTAATATTCGTTTGTCCAGTCTGTTTTCCAAGAGAAGATACAATTTTCTGCAGCTCTTCGATATCCCAATTTTCCTCCGTTACCTCCTGTGGTTTGCCTTTATACACCGATCGAAACTTTGATGGCGGACAGCCGAGAAAACTGGAAAATACCTGATTATAGTATCTTATAGAGGAAAAACCACTGGTTTCGGCGATATAGGTCAGCGTATAATCTGTATCTAGAAGCTGAATGACAGCATTAATCGTTCTGTAATAGTTAACGATTGTGTGAAAGTTTTTCTCCAGCTTTGCGGTAAACTCCCTGGACAAATAAGGGATACTCAGATATTCGCTTTGCGCGATATCTTTAAGTGAAATTTTGTTTGTTACGTTGGCAATCATATAGGAGCTGATGCGCTGAAATCGTTCTTTGCTGATATTTTCCTGCTGGTTTTCAGAAAAGATATGTCCTACATCGTCGAAATGCTCCATAATATAATGCAGCAGATTCAACGCTTTTTCATGGGCATCAGCAGATGAAATACCTTTGTGCGCATCCAAGGCAAAATATAGCAGCAGTGCGGCGAGTGAGTCTATATGCTCTTTTCTCGCAGCGGCGCCAAAGAAATTGCAGATGTTGCAGTTGTAGGTAACCCATTCAAAATTCATATTGGTGCACTGCAGAAGCTTATCATCAAAGCAAAAATATAGAACTCTGCAGGAATCGTTTTCTGCCTCCATCATAACAGGTTCTTTCACGTTGAGAATTTCAAGCTGTCCTTCATACAAGGTCTGCTTGCCTGCTACAGTTGAAAATTGTAATCGTCCTGACACAATATAGATTAAGGTCAGTTTTTTACAGATATGAAAAGGAATCTGACTGATGGAGGCGATTCCCAGTTTGCATATACCTGGATAGTTTAACATATGAATCCTCTTTATTAATTTCCCTAATTACACTGCAGCAGCGTGTTTTTGCACATAAGATTCTAGTTTATTTCTGCTTGTGGATATTTTTTGATAATCCATGTCTTCATCAGAATAATATATAAAATTCCTGAGAGAAACAGATTGGCAAAGAATTGCGCGTCACCCAAATTCCAACAGATGACTGTTGTTGCAACAAGCGAGATGATTGCCGCCGGATTTATATTTTTGAAATATTTGTATTGACCGTTCAAGTCATATAAATCTTCCACGTTGATTTTTCTCTTTCTGAGAAAATAATAGTCGCTGATCATGATGCCTGCAACAGGCGCGAGAAGGTTTCCTATGATGACCAGAACGTTGGTCATAGATTCTGCAGCAGACCACGGACGCATTGCTAGACCGATGAGACCTGCAATCACTACACCCATTGCGAAAGAAATCTTTTTGGGAGCGGTGTTGGTAATGGTGTACGCCGCTGGAAACAGATTGGCAGTATCATTGGTACACCAAGTCGAGACAAGGATAAATAGCAGACAGATGATCAGCGCCAGATCACTTCTTCCAGCGTTGATTGCCACTAGGATTTTAGCCGGATCGCTGTAGCCTGTTGTGACAACACCGACAATCCCAATGAAGGTGTAGAATAATACTGCTGGAATGATGCCGATTAACTGTGACGGCAGATACTTTCGCGTGACTTTTCCAAGTGTAGATACTTCCTCTGGCGAAATGGTGCAGTCACGGGTAATATCCATAATCGAAATACTCATGGTTGTCCAGCCGCCTGTAAAGCTCAGCGCCGCAAACATGAAAGAGCATTCTTTTTCGGTCGAACCGGACATGGTCCAGATCTTTGCAAAAGAAAGACCAAAATCGGTAAACGCGACATAGGCAATGTAAATGCCTACGGCAATCAGCATTGGAACGGCCACTTGACTCAATCTGGTTACTGCTTTGATGCCTAATGTTGTATGCAGAATCTGTATTAGACCTACGATGATAATCCACAGGGTCAGGTTATCATATCCGAATCCTACATGAATGATTTCGTTCATGGCAGACGCGGCTACCCATGTCTGAAAACCGAACCAGAACATGGCGGGAACAGCTCTGAAATAAGGAATGATAATGGCGCCAGCATATCCAAAGGACGGTCTTAACGAAACAGCAAATGGAATCCCGTATTTTATGCCGATATCCTGCGTAAAGAATAAAATAATGAATAGCAGTAAATGGCCTACAAGACAGGCAAGCAGAACCTCCCAGGCAGGAATCATTTGGTATAGCTGTGCCGCTGACATAAAAATGGTTACTTCGATTGCCATGGCGAACCAAATCGCAATCAGCTTATTTGGTGTAACGGTTCTCTTATCATAAGGACATGGAAGGATATCTTTTCCGGTCAATACGCTGCTTTTCTGATCGATATCCTTTATTTCCAGTATATCATATTTATTTTGTGCCTTCATCTTATTTTTCCTTTCTCTGCCAAACGACCTCTTTCATATAGGCTTTCATCAGTGCATAGCCCGGCGCGATATCCTTAAGGGATGTAAATTCATCGGGCGAATGGCTGATTCCGTCTTTGCTGGGTACGAAAATCATATTGGTTTTTATCTTCGGTGCGATAATCTGTGAATCATGTCCCGCACCGCTGGCAATTTTCGTCCAGGCAGCATTCTGTTTTTCGGCGAGTGTTGCCAGAGTGTCAATTCCTTCTGTATCCATCGGGGCAGGTGGTTCCTGGCAAGCGTAGACAAGCTCCGGCTTATACGCAGGAAACTTTTCTAAGAGCGATTGCAGCATTTCCTTTGCTTCATCCAGCAAAAGCTGATCGCCTGAACGAATATCAAAGGTTAAGGTAACCTTGCCCGCGATTACATTGCTTTTTCCTGGTTCGACAGTGATATTTCCAATGGTGCAGACCAAATCGCTGCCCTTGGAAAGAGCCCAATGGTTCAAAATCTCGATGAATGAGGCGGCAGCAGGAACTGGGTCGCAGCGCAGACTCATTGGTGTGGTACCCGCGTGATTTTGCAACCCATGAAATATAATATCTCCTACTAAAAGTCCGACGATTGTTGTTACGATGCCGATTTGCTGCTTCGTTTTTTCTAAGATGCCGCCCTGTTCAATATGCAGTTCCAGAAACTGGCTTACATCTTTGCGGGGCATTGGGAGTTCGCCGTTGTAATAACCGCAAGCGCTCAGCGCATCGCGCAGGGAAATACCATCGGCGTCCTGCTCCTGCAAATCTGAGTCACTTAGCATACCTGAAATTGCCCGGCTTCCTACGTAGCCGCTTAAAAATCTGCTGCCTTCTTCTTCACAGAGTGCAACAACCTCAAGTGTCATTTCCGGTGTTCCGTAGGCGCGGTATAGTGCGCCGCCAGCGGCGATAGCAGTGATGATACCCAGAGCCCCATCATAGTGACCGCCGCCAGCAACCGTATCTCTGTGGGAACCTGTCAGAAAAACGGTATCGGTTTTTCCCTGAATTCGTCCATATAGATTGCCTACTTGGTCAAAGCGAGTCTGAAAGCCCGCATCTTCCATCCACTTCTGTAACAGAGCTACGCCGCTGCAGTCTTCGGGCGTATAAGAGGCTCTCCAGTAAAATCCATCTTTTACAGCGGTCTTCGCAAGACTTTTTATAGCATTTTCAATCCATTTTAACTCTTCATTCATTGCTGTTTCCTCCTGTAAGATACCATCATTTCTGCCATTTGAACTGATTCGCAGATGCCGTCGATGACGGGAATTCCTGCAGCTTCCGATAATCGTTTTCCTTTTCCTGCAAAAGCGGCACAGCCTAGAATTACAGCGTCGGCACCATCTTGCTTTCGGCATTGGTCAATGATCTGATAGATTCGCTCATCGGATGCAGTTACGGAATCTTCCACTGTGGAATTGATATAACGGATGGAAGCCAGATTTTCTGTATCACCTAAATCCCGAACACTTCCAATCCAGGGGGAAATATCCGACTCATCGCCGGAGGCAATAATGGAATATCTGCGGCCAGATAACCTGGCGAAAATGGCGCTGCTTTCGTAAAGGCCGACTACAGGCTTTCTGATAAGTTCCCTGGCGGCGCGAAGGCCTGGATCGGCAAAACAGCCGATGATAGCAGCGTCGAAGTTTGGTTCTTCCCTGATAAGCAAATCTGTTACAGACAGACCCGCTTTCAGCTCATCGTGAGAAGTTACAATCGCCTTTGGTACATTAGAGCAGTGAACAACATCAATTTGCAGTTTTTCCGTCTGCAAAGGAGTTATGGCAACTCTTAAGGTTTCCGTTACGATAGCAGAGGAATTGGGGTTTACCAGTAAAATCTTCATTTAGTCCACCTTTCCCTCTGGCGCGATAAAGGTTCCGCTGCCTTTTTCTGCGAGAATGTCAGTCCCGTTATACACCTCTGTGCCGGCAACAATAGTATGGGTAATTTTCCCATTCACCTGCATGCCGTGATAAGGACTCCACTTTATCATCTGTTTCAAATTTTCATCGTTGACCGTCCACATCAGATTTGGATCCAAAATCGCAAGATCCGCATCTGCGCCTACGGCGATTCGACCTTTGCGCGGATATAGATGATAACGCTTCGCGGCATTAGTACTGGTCAGCGCGACAAATTTTTCCAGAGATAGCCCTCTTTTGATAACGCCTTCGCTGAAAAAAAGCTGATAGCACAGTTCCAGACTTGTGACACCGGCAGGCGCAAGAAAGGCGTTCTCTTTACCTGCCATCTTTTCTTCGATGGTGTAGGTGGCATGGTCGCTGCAAATCCAGTCAATTTTGTCGTCAAAGATACAATTCCAAAGCTCTTCAACCCGCTCTTCTTGGCGAAGAGGCGGATTGCAGATGCCAAATACACCGAGCGCAGGAAGCATGGAGCGGTTCAGTACCAAATAGTGCGGACAGGTTTCTACTGACAGGTCAGCGCCTTGTTTTTTCGTTTCGCAAACGATGTCTACGGCCTCTTTTAAGGTACAGTGAGCGATATTGACGCTGCAGCCGGTCGCCTTTGCCAGCAGGCACATTCTGGAAACTGCTTCAAGCTCAGCAATTTCCGGTCTGCCGTCTGGATAGTCTTCCGGCTTTGTTTTTCCTTCTGCCTGAAGCCGTGCGGTACAGTATTCTACAATATCGTTGTTTTCGCAGTGGATTGCAAGGACGGTAGGGTAGTCTGCCAGAAATTTCATGCGTTCTAAGAGCTGTCCGTCGTCTAGCTTTGGGATTTCCGGGGAATAGGTCAGGAACGTTTTAAAAGCAACAGCACCACTTTCAAGCATTTTTTCCATTTCGTCCTCGTTGCTTGCAGAGCAGGCTCCAAAGAGTCCAAAATTTACAATTGCTTTTTGCTTTCCGATTTCTTTTTTTTCTTCAAAAGCTTTCAAGTTATCCGGAAGAGGAAAGGTCAGGGGATGCTCTAAAACTGTGGTGATTCCTCCTGCCGCAGCAGCGCAGGTTCCCGTATAGAAATCTTCGCTGTTGGTCAGACCGGGATCGTTGAGATGTACATGGGGATCGACAAATCCCGGCAGCACGTACTGCCCCTGCGCGTCAATTTCGCGGGAAGCGGTATCAGATTTGAGTGTTTTGCCAATCTGCGCGATTTTTCCGTCTTTGATAGATAAGTCTACTCGCTGCAGACCATCTTCTGTAATAACTTGTCCATTTTTGATTCGTAAATCATAATTCATGTTTGTTACCTCCTGTCTCCATTATATCTGTCTGAAAATTTAGTACAATGCAACTTTTTAATGTGTATATGTCAGATTTTGCGGTTTGGGGAATCTGTTTCCAGCCAGTTGAAGCCCTGATTTTTAAAATATTTGTGATAATCTGTATTTGTCATCATATCAGGAGTTTCTCTGTAGAAAATGCTGATAAAGTATTGGTAGTAGTTGAAATATCCTTGTTTTCGAATCTGATTCACAGCATAGTTTTCAAAGGATTCTCCACTCCAGGCTTTGCAGCTTTCAGAAAATGCCTGCAGACTTTCTTCGCTCAATGGTTTTTTCCAGTTTTTGAAATGTTCCTGAAAAGAAGCTTCCAGGTCTTGATTCAAAACGTCACGATATACATTCTCATGAACCAGCAAACTTCCGGCATACTTATTCATAGGTTTCTTTTCTTGAGCAGGGTAGCCTATACATAAAATTAGTGCAGGGCATACATAGGAAGGCAGCTGGCAAAGTTTTGATAATTCTTCCATGTAACTGATAGGATTTCCTACGCAGATTGATTTCATTCCTTTTGATTCCGCTGCAATACACATATTCTGCATAACCATGCCGATTTCCATAAGAATGAACCATAATTCGGTAAAGGAGTCTGCATTGCGAAGGGGAAAAGGGTACTTGCTTGCCAGCTGTTTCATTCGGCGAAAATCAATGCAGAAAAGAAGAACAACAGGCGCTTTTTCAATAAATTTTTGATTATAGGAAAGCTGTGCCAGCCTGGCTTTTTTTTCGGCATCTGTCACATGAATGATAGAATATGCCTGGAAATTTCCGGAGGAGGGGGCGCTGAGTCCTGCGGCGATCATTTCCTCCAAATCATTTTGACTGACTTTTCTTTCTGAAAAATTCCGGCAGGATGATCGGTTAAAGATAATCTCTAAGGTTTGATTTTTCATAAATTTGCTCCTTTCGTTACCTTTTAGTATACACTTTGTAGCTTTTTTAGAAATGGTGTATTTTAACCTTTTTCTGTCGGATTTTGCTGGAGGAGGGAGAGCTTTCCGAAACAATAATTGTCTTTGCAGAACTATACCCTTTGTTGCATCAAAAAAAGGAAAAAATAAACTGTCTGCGAAGTGAAAAAGCTTTTAGCGAGGTATTACACTAGATTTTTGGAATATAAAGAAGGATTTTATTGGGAATAGAGCCAATAAAATCCTTCTTTTCAACGGACTTTTTCAAGAGTTCATCATATGCAGTGGGCGTTTTCCTTTTTTTAAAGGATATATTGAAAAAATCTGCAAAGCAAGAAAATGTTTCGTTTAGGCACTGCAGTTTTTCTCTTGTGCTTAAGTGAACCGTGCATGGCATTAGCTTGCGACACCTTGTCTATCTGACTATTCCCTCTGCCCGCTATGCAAAAATCAAAGAATGTGATAAAATGTAAAAAGTTATCCGGCGCATTTACCCATGCTTTGCAGGCGGCAAGTGCGGGCGCCGGGATTTGAGTAATTGCAGGAAATTGGAGGAAACAGACTTTGAATCGGGAGACGGTAAAATATAGCTTTATTTCGTCGCTGCCGGTCATGGCGGGATATATCGTTCTTGGAATCGGCTTTGGGGTGCTCCTTGCGGACAAGGGGTACAGCTCTTTGTGGGCAATTTTGATGAGCGTCCTCATTTATGCAGGCTCCTTGCAGTATGTGGGAGTGGGGCTTCTTAGCGGCGGTGCGTCGCTGATTTCAGCAGGGCTGATGACGTTGATGGTAAATGCCAGACATCTCTTTTATGGGGTGTCCATGCTGAAACGCTATGAAAAGCTGGGAGGAATCAAGAAGCTATATGTGATTTTTGCGCTGACAGACGAGACTTATTCGCTGGTGTGCAGCACCAAGGTGCCGGAGCATGTTGACGAAAAATGGTACTATTTCTTGGTGTCCATGATGAACCAGAGCTACTGGGTATTTGGCAGTATTTTGGGTGCTTTTCTTGGAAATGCCTTGTCTTTTGACAGCACGGGAATTGATTTTTCCATGACGGCGCTGTTTGTGGTCATCTTTGTAGAACAGTGGGAGGGAAAGCGAGAACACATTCCGGCTCTATCGGGTCTTGGAATTTCCGTCGTGTGTCTTCTTGTGTTTGGAGCGGATTACTTCCTCATTCCTGCCATGATTTTGATTACGACAGCGCTTCTTCTTGCAAAGAAGCCACTGGAGAGGAGGGCACAGCATGATTAGTACATCTCATGCCCTGGGGCTTATTGCAGTGATGACCCTTGGCACCATGCTCCTTCGCTTTCTGCCTTTTGTGCTGTTTTCAAAAGGAACGCCGAAAATAATTCTCTATTTGGGAGACGTGCTGCCTTATGCAGTCATGGGAATGTTGGTGGTCTACTGTCTAAAGGGAATAGATTTTCTTGACGGCACCCACGGAATTCCAGAGATGATTTCTGTGGCGCTAGTAGCCATCCTGCATAAATGGAAACACAGTACCATTCTGTCGATTCTGGCAGGTACGATTTGCTATATGGTGTTGATTCGGGTCATGTAAATTATATTACAACAGATAAAAAGGGAGATGCTTCATTCTGTTTTGAAGCATCTCCCTTTTGCGTGCTATTCAAGATTGTATTTTTTTAACATACGGTAAAAAGTATTGCGGGACATATCTAAAAGGGCTGCAGCCTTGGACTTGTTTCCTCCCGCTATGCTGATGGCTTCCTTTAGAAGATTTGCGCCTGCAGCTTCGACCTCCTGTTGCCTTTGCGCCAGTCTTGCTTCGGCGGACAGAGTGCTGTCCGGAAGGCTTTGCTCGTAGGAAAGTCGTGCATCTGAGCCGCTTGCAAAGATGGAGGCAGTCAGTACGTCTTTGGTAATGAAGCTGGATTTGGAAAGAAGGGCTGCACGCGAAAGCACATTTCTAAGTTCGCGCACATTGCCGGGCCAGTCATAACTCAGCAGAATCTGTTTTGCGTCTTCGGTCAAGGTTTTTTCCTGCAAGCTGCCTGGGGCTCTTCCCTGACGAAGAAGTTCCTCGGAAATCTGCAGAATATCCTCTCGTCGACTGCGGAGGGGAGGAATGATGATGTTGAGAATCTGCAGTCGATAGTACAAATCCTGACGGAAAAGTCCTTCCTCGACCATTTTTTCCAGATTGCGGTTGGTAGCTGCGATAAGGCGCACATTTACAGGAAATGGTTTTGTGCTGCCGATTCTGGTAATGGTCCATGTTTCCAGCACGCGAAGCAGCTTAGACTGGAAGTGAAAAGGAAGTTCGCCGACTTCATCTAAAAACAGCGTGCCGCCGTCTGCTAACTCAAATTTACCGATTTGTCCGTTTTTAGAAGCGCCGGTAAATGCGCCGCCTACATAGCCGAAGAGTTCGCTCTCGATGAGGTTTTCTGGAAAGCTGGCGCAGTTTAGGGCAACAAATGGTCCTTTTCTACGGTCACTGTAATTATGAACAGCTTGGGCAAAGAGCTCCTTGCCGACGCCGCTTTCGCCGGTAATCAAAAGGCTAAGAGGACTGTTGGCGTAGTCCTTTGCGGTGCGGATGCTTTCACGCATGGGGGTGCTTGTTCCGATGATATTTTCAAAGGTGTATTCGGCGGAAAGACCTACCAGTTTTTTTGCGCTGTCGAGGGACTGCTGTCTGGAATGGGTGATTTCCACCATACCCGTAACAGTTCCGTTTTCATCGAGAACCGGGTACATGTCGTTGCCTGCGATTTGTGTATCGCCTTTTGACGATAAGATGCGAACCTCCCAGTCGATGACCTCCTCGCCCTTGCGTAAAACGTCGTGCATTTTTAACCTGTTGGTGTTGGTATCGATGGAATGAACCTTGGTGCCAGCGCTTTTGATAACATCCTCGATGGAGCGTCCGATGACCTGTTCTCTATTGGCGATGTGAAGATAATTGCAAAAATACTGATTGGCGTAGAGCAGGGTAGCGTCTTTATCGTAAATGGAAATTGATTTTTTCACAGCGTCCAGGCTGTCCCAAAGCTGGCGATTTTCCTTTACATAGTCATCAAAGATTTGCATATAGGTGCAAATCTTTGAAAGGAAAGCTTTAACCCCTGTCTCTTCCTCTGGTGCGGTTAAGGTGATGAGAACGTAACCTGAAACTGTGTCGTAGTAAATCGTATCAGGACATGCAGCAGGCAGGAAATCCAGAGGCAGCCTGAGTCCTGGATGAATGCCCGAATTCTGCGAATCAGCCGAATTTTCCTGTAGGACGTTTAGAATCAGACCGTCCGCAGTGCAAAAAAGAGCAAAGCTGCAGGGCAGTTTGATCTGCTCGTGCAGGGTTTGAAACAGCTGCTGTACATAGGCGTGCTTGCCGAGGATTTTCTGGGGTTTTTGTTTGGATACCAAGTTTTCAATGACCTGAATGGTATGGATTGAATCAGCCATAGGAACTCCTTTTCTGTGAATACACCTGCAATATAGCCTTATTGTAACATAAATTGCGCAGTGTCAAAAGAAGGAGCGGCAAAATCGACAGGAAAGTGTGTCACGTTTGGTACGAAAAATTGTCGTAGTGGCAGGGTGTATCAAAAAGAACACAAACATGGTAGAATGTTTGATATAGAATGCAGTTGAAATCAGAAAGAATGGCTGAAAATGGGGATTTTAAGCCGGTATTAGAAATTGGCATGAACATTGCTTTAATTGCTTTATATGCCATAATGACGAAAAATCTATGGATGATAACTAAAGGAGAGAAACTTGAACTTTGCAGTTTTGTTAGATTTTGGAAGCACATATACAAAGGTAGTCTGTGTGGATCTTAATGCAAGGCGGGTGGTTTTATCGGACAAATACCCGTCTACGGTTCATGAGGACGCAGGGATTGCACTGAACAAGTGCCTTAGTGCGGCGGAGTCTGTGCTGGGAAAGGAGAACCTGAAAAATGCGCTGAAGCTTTCTACAAGCAGTGCGGCAGGAGGTCTTCGGATTGCAGTCTGCGGTCTGACGGAATCTCTCAGTATGAAAGCCGGCAGAAACGCTAGCTTTGGAGCAGGCGGCAAGGTGGTACAGACGTGCACCGGAAGACTTACGGAATCTGACCTTGCTGCAGTCCTTGCGGCGGATGCAGAAATTCTGCTTTTGTGCGGCGGCTACGAAGGCGGCAACAGCGCCTTGGTGCTGGAAAATGCAAAGCTGCTCAGTGAGAGCATGCTGCACATTCCTGTCATTTATGCGGGCAATTCCGAGGCGGCAAAGACTGTGCGGCAAATGTTTCAAAGCCATGGTAAGGAGTGTTTCCTTGCGGAGAATATGATACCTGATATTGGTAAGTTGAACATTGACTCTGCGGTTTCCATTATACGCGATTTGTTTATGAGCAGAATTACCAATATGAAGGGTGTCGGCGTGGTGAAGAAAGTCGTTGACGGACCTATCGTGCCGACGCCAGCGGCGGTGCTGGCGGCAGGGGAACTTCTTTGTAGAGGCACAGAACGAGAAGAGGGAATCGGTCCTTACATGCTGGCTGATATTGGCGGTGCAACCACTGATATTTATTCTTTTGCAGAAAACGAAAGCTACTCGGGCGCAAAGAAGGTCGGCGCGCCGGAGCCTTTTGCCAAGAGAACGGTGGAGGGTGACATGGGCATGAGAGAGTCTTCTTCGTGTCTTTTGCAGGAAGTGGGAGCAGAGACTTTTGCGGGAAAATGCGGAATGTCTGTTTTGGAAGTAGAAGAGGCCATAGAGAAAAGAACCAAAGTTCGGGAATACGTGGCAGATTCGGAGGCGGAAAGAAAAATTGATCTTGAAATCGCAGCAAATGCCGTAGGCATTTCTGCAAGACGTCACGCCGGCACCTGCACGAAAGAGTTTTACGGCGGCTGCAATCTGGTGCAGCGGGGAAAGAATCTGTCGGAAATCCGAAAGATTATTGGAACTGGAGGCATTCTCGTCAATAATGGGAAAGCAGCAGCCGAGAAGATTTTGAAAAACGCGGAGCTTTGCGAGAAGGAAAAAAATACAGTTCTGTTGCCGGAGCGTCTTGAAGCGCTGGTTGATGAGGATTACATTTTCTTTGCGGCGGGACTTTTGCGAGCATACGATGAGGATACGGCCCTTGCGATTATGAAAGAAAGCATCGGCAGAAAGTGAGAGGAGAAGCTGAATGGATATTGAAATCAAGAGAAGATATAACGAAAAAGAATTGCCGGATATGAAGACAATTCGTTCCGATGCGAAGAAAATTGCGTCGAAAATTACCATCGGGGAAACCCTGTTTATGAAGGAGTACGGCGTAAAATCGGAAGTGGAATATAAGCAGAAAATGATGGAAGCCGGCAAAATCATGAAGCACTCCGTCATCGGCTGGAATTCATGGGACGTGACGGAAGACGGTATTCGCGCAGTATATAACGGGCTGAAAGAAGCCGGCTCTGGTATCGACCGTCTAGGCATTTGCTGCGACTGGATTATGGGCGTGCCTGAGCAGTACAGAGACAGGTTTCAGGCAAGCGGCAGCTTGATTTTAAATACGCCGGAGGAATGGAGCCGTTTGGGACAGGTAGTACCTGTGCACCCGCACCTTGGCGATCATATGATTGGCTCTCTCAACGGTGTTGAAAATGTAACCAATGCCTTAAATGCGGGGGTAACCTCTATTGGTAACCTTGCCCAGTATTTTACTTACGAATATCCGAGTCTTGAAATGGAAGATTACCGTACCGAAGATTATATCAAAGCCATGGCGATTATGGGCGAGTTTAAAGACCAGGGTGTTTGCATGCACTGTAATCTGGACGACGGCTACGGCGCACAGTTCCACGATGTGGCAAATCTTTTAGGCTGGGCAAAGCTGGAACGCTACGTGGCAGAGGATTTGATGGGCGGCAGACTGGCTCACTGCTACGGAAATCTGTTCAGTGACTCATTCCTTCGTATCGTATTCAACAGAGCGCTGAGCATGATTAACAAGTATGGCACGCCGGGCACTTTTGTAAACGGAAATACCATCGACTACGGATTCTGCCTGCCGAGGAATTATGCGGCTCTTTGCGCTTATGCACTGCCTGATGTTGCCTGCCAGCTGATGTATCCGTCCGGCTATGCGGTTGCGCCGGTGCCTTTCACAGAGGCAATCAGAATTCCGGAGCCGAAGGAAATTATCGAAGCCCAGCTGACCATGGATATGGTCATCGAAAAAGCACCGTACTATGCACGTTACATCAACTGGGAAAAGGTCAATGCCGATGCAGAAAAGTTAGTGGTTGGTGCAAATCAGTTCTTTGAACGGGTCATGAATGCGCTGGATGATTTGGGTGTTGATATTGAGCACGGCGGAGAAATTGTATCGGTGCTGAAAGCCATCGGACCGGAGCAGCTTGAAATCGCTTTCGGTGCAGGAAGGAAAGATGAAGAGGCAATGCGCACAAGAGTTCCGGTTATGCCAACCAGCATTGTGCAGACAATCAATAAAATTCAGGACGAGGCTCTGGCAAAACAGAGCTTTGAGGGCGACGGTCCCCTGTCCGGTGTTGCTGTTGTCGTAGGCTCCACCGACGTGCACGAGTTCGGAAAAGAAGTCATCAGAAATTATCTTCGCAAAGCGGGGGCAAAGGTCTTCGACCTGGGTGTATCCGTTTCCATCGGAGAAATTGCAGATACCCTGGTTGAAACCGGCAGTAAGGTTCTTTGCATGAGTACCTATAACGGTATGGCATACAGCTTTGCGAAGGACTTAATGGAAGAGCTGAAGCGTACAGGCATGGAAGATACCCACGTGCTCATGGGTGGACGACTCAACGAAGCCATGGATGGAAGTGATGTTCCGATTGATGTGACTGACAAACTAACAGCTATGGGTGTTAATGCAGATAACAACCTTGATACTATTGTAGAAACCATCGCGTCGTTTCAGTAAGAAAGGCGCATAGAAGATGAAAGATAAAAGTACCTCAACTAACATCTTCACAAAGCCAGCGGCAATCGTGCTGCTGGCTTTGCTGACTTGTGCTCTGTGGGGTAGCGCTTTTCCTGCCATTAAAGAGGGATTTGCATTGCTTGCAATTGAAGATTCTGGCAGCAAAATTCTCTTTGCGGGATATCGCTTTTTTGCGGCAGGCGTGCTGACGTTTGCTTTTTTCAGTGTTAAAGAGCGAAGGCTTTTGTCCATTCAGAAGAGTTCCATTCCCTATATTATGCTGCAAGGCTTTCTGCAAACGACGGTGCAGTACATCTGCTTTTACATAGGACTTTCTAATACGACCGGAACAAAGGGTTCTGTGATTAACGGAGCAAACGGATTTTTCAGTATTATCGCAGCGCATTTTATGACAAGAGATGAGAAAATGAACCGGCGAAAAGCCTTGGGCTGTGCGGTGGGTTTTGCGGGAATTGTCATCGTAAATCTGGGTGGCGACGGCTTTGGAGGCGGCGTTACTTTTATGGGAGAGGGCATGGTGCTGCTCTGCTCAGCGGCTTACGGAGTCAGCTCGGTGACTTTGAAGATGATTTCGCACAGAGAAAGCCCCGGCGCAATTACGGCCTATCAGCTTCTCTTTGGAAGCATTCTTCTGATTGCAATGGGCCTTTGCATGGGCGGCAGGGTGAGTGGGTTTACCTTGGTATCGGCGTTGCTGCTGCTTTATCTGTCGGTTACTTCCATGGTGACCTTTTGTATTTGGGCGAATCTGCTGAAATATAACCCGGTAAGTAAAATTACTATTTATGGCTTCACCATTCCGGTGTTTGGCGTTATGCTGTCGGCAATTTTCCTCGGTGAGAAAGTGATGACGCCTGCTACTGCACTGGCGCTGCTTCTTGTCAGCGCAGGGATTGTGGTTGTGAATCGGAAGTGAGGTTTTTGAACCTGATTTTTCTTTTGCAGAACTTTACCCTTTGTGGACACAAAAAAAGGAAAATTTATAGTAACCGACATAGAACTTGACTGTGGATAGGTGTAATTCAACCTGAAATTGAAGAATATTCGTTGGATAACACTTGGTTTACGTTAGAATTTTGTTTGAAAATGAGAAATGTTGGTATGAGATTTCTTTTGAAGTAACCAGACATAAAAACATTTATAGTTTTAATTATTTTTTGTTGAATACCTTATCCTTGTACTCCTCGTCCTGAAGGCTGTCTTCTATTGTTTTTACATCTATAGCGGGATAATCATTTTGCTTTATATAGTCCTGCACCAGTAGATGAAATTGTATTCTCTGATTTGCCTCCTCCATAAACGCCCAGTATTTCTCATCTGTCAGACCCAACAACTTTTTTTGTTCATCACAATACTCGCGAAACTGTTTATCTTCCGAATAGGCAGTTCTTGTTTCACGAAACACCTGATTTGCCAGGTCAAGGAAATCATCATAACAATTCTGTTTTTTTATGTACTGTAATTCAGCAGCCTCCTGTTTCATTGTTTCCCAGGCTGTCTTGTAAGGATATTCTGCTCCTCCCTCTCTGATTTTCAAAGCACGCAGCTCAAAGTCTCTAGCAGTAATATCCTTTCCGTCAATCGTACCGATGACTCGCTCTGCTTCCTTTGAATCATCAAAGAATATGGAACGAAACATCTGACCAAACACTTTCATTCGCCTCGCCTGTTCTTCGTTACTCGGTTCCTCGTTTTGCATATCCAGCCGCGTAACATCCCATTTGTAGTTCTCTTCATTTGCCTTATTTTTTTCATCAGCATTTTCACCGCATGATGCAAACAATATCATGCTTAAAACGAGCATAAGAACTAACAATTTGCTTTCTTTTAATAACAACAGTTTCTCCATTGACTTCATCCCTCCAATGTATAATAATTGACTCACAAGATATGAAAAATAGAGAAAGACATACTACTTTACTCGATGCCTTTCTCTGCTTCGACTTTGCCAGTTCATCTCTTAAGGTTAAGACATAGAATGCAAATAATTATTTCAACAAATTTTCTATGTTTCCTCTCTGAAAACTATTTTCTAAAATAGTTACGTCAGAAACCGTCAATTCTGGTAAACTCATTGAATGTGCTTCCAAATACTCCTCAGCCTTTAAATGAGTTAAAAAATCTCGATTTTCCTTTAACTTATATTCTAGCCAGTACTCGTCTTCCGTAAGATTTAGTGCCGCAATAATTTGTTTTATTCCTTCTTTTAAGTCTGCTGGAATTTCATTATCATACAAATTTTTCTGATCCAAAGTGTATTGCTTGACCTCTTTTTCTGATACCGCCAGTCCTTTCTCCTCTAGAAAACGATATTCTGCTTTAATTCTTGCAATGCTTTCTAGTGACTCATCATATGGATTACTCTCTCCACTAGCGACAGCTTTGCTATATCGTTCAAGTAATTCATTGTAATAAATCGGCATTCCATCAACTTCTGCGACAACCAGCTTTTTGTCCTCCGTGCTGATTTTTGAGTTTACTTTTTCGGCAGACTCTAATTCATAAACGATTTTGTTTTCCGAAGCACTAGCCAAAACTAGAACGCTGCTGCTAATCAACATCAGTAAGATTGCTACACATATCCATGTTCTTTTCATCTTTATCTACTCCTTTCTCATACCTTCACCGTCACAGTCTGCCACCAGCTTGTTCCTGGAACAGGAGTCCATCCGGATACACTAAACATGCACTCAGCTTCTACTTTTCCTGACATACCATCTGGAAAACTATATGAAACATCCTTTTTTATCGCCCAATAGTAATGTGTTGCATTGGGATCAGAAATTGTTGCAACTCCAGAAAATGAAGATTTTCTATCTATTCCAACTACGGTCCCGTTACGGTATGTTTTGACCCCATCTGGAAAAGTATAAGTTCCCTCTGAAATATGTGGTAAATGCTTTTTCCCAAACGCATGTAGTTCATACCGTACTAATGTTTTTTTGCTGCTTGTCTTATTGTATTTTACACTCATCGTTGTAGTTATATCCCAGATTTGAGCCCCAAAATCCGTATTATATCCACCATAGAATTTCTTACTTTCTCTAGTGGATTTTTCTTCTAATCCAAAGCAAAATCCACTCTGAATTACTAACGTGAATACGACTACAATAGCAAGCATCATATAAGTCTTTCTTTTTGCCATTTTTCTCCACCTTTCAATCAAAACGCCCCTACATCTTGATTTTATCCAAATTCATTAGTATAATGTTCTCATAGAGTTTTCCTAAATAACTTAAATTGGGCTCCTATCCAACTTGCTATTTTAGAAAACTCTTTTTCTTTGCAGATTTTTATTTGCCTATCCGCTTTCTTTACCTCCTTCCTACTGATTTCTCTATCCCCAATACCACCTGATAAGCGAATTAATACTTTTGGCTCAAAGAGTCTCCCGTCACTGTTTCTACCAGCTTGCTATTCTTGTACAGCTTTACATTGGCATGTAAGTAGTAAGTTCCTCTATCTTCCAAATTATGTGAATCTGCCCATGAAATACGTCCTATCTCATCTGGATATACTTTTTTTGTAAAAGTTTTTATCGTTGTTCCAGAACTTTTTTTAATCGTCATCGTAACCTGTGCATAGTCAACTTCTTTCCCTGTTTTAAGCGGCATTTTCATAGAACATTTGGCCTTTTCACCAGTAATTGTAAAACCTAAAGAAATTCGTTCAACATATGTATACTGCAGTTCGGCGTCGGGTTCCTGCTTTGTTGTCTGCTGTGCATTTGCCCATGCTGGTATTACCAACGTGCACATTATGCAAGCAATTGTCATCATTACTAACATTAATTTTCTCATCATTAATATCCTCCTTGATTTATCTTCTCATCTAATATAACAATAGAGAAAAGAACCTCGTGACAATAATTTTTAAATTTTTTAAAAATTTCAACTTGCAGTACGACTTCCTACACTCTTATCTTTTCAAAGTTATGCTTCTTGCAACCTCCAAAGTTTCTTTTTCTGAAAATGATGTAAGTAAATCAAAAGTATAGTCACCGACTTGCCATACCAGCATGCAATCGCTTTCTCCATAGAAAAGTAGGCCCTGGCTGGTATTTACCATTACTTCCTTTCTTTCATGGGTCTCCGTATCAAAACCTGCGCTGTAAACACTACTTTTTTGAATGGAACAACAAATTCTTTCGCCTTTCTCTTCTCCCAAGTAGGCAATTTCTTTACATACCCCGTCATCGGTTGCATCATACAGTTCAAACCCTTCTGGCACATATCCCAGTTCAAAATCCGGAAGTCCCGACGCATTTTCTTCATCGCCAACAAATTTTAGTTCTGTATGTCCTTCCTTATCGTTTTGCAGAAATCCAAAAAACTGTTTCCTTGCGCCTTCCGATGATACAACCGCAAGCCCCATCAAAAGTACCAGCACTGCAACCAGAACCAGTACCCTTTTTAATCTAATTTTACGATGACCCTGCACCGACACTTTTGGGTACGGCTCTTCAACAAAAAGTGTCGGATTCGGTACTTCTTCCTGCTCCAATGCATCTAAGTAAGCATTACGACTTTTCTGCAGCTCCTTTGCATATGCACTGAGAATTCTCTCTGCTTCTTTCTCAAATTTTCCCTCTTTATTTATCATTTTTTACCTCTCTATCCAACAGCATAACTTCCAACTTTTTCAAGGCACGTTCAGCGCGTTTGCGTACCGCGCTGTCGCTCATTCCCACGACCGGCGCAATCTCCGCATATGTATATCCATCGCCATAATGCAAGCAAATGATGTCCTTATCAATATAATCAAGCTGATTCAGTACTTCCTCAAGTTCCACGCCGAATCCCTGATTATTGCAAAAAGCTTTTGTATCTATCTGCTGCTCTGTCAGCTTTGACAAATCAAACGGATCTACACTGACCGCCGCCTTCTCACGTCTGCGATATTCATTGATTGCGGCATTACGCACAGCTGTACACAAATAGCCTCTAAAACTTTTTTCTCCCAGTTTATCCATATGTCTGGAAATCAAATTCCAAAGTACGCTTTGTATGATATCCTCCACTTCATGACTGTCATGCAAAACCTCATAAGCCACCTTTCTAATAAGTCTGCCATACTTCTTGTCGATTTCCTTGATTATTACATTTCTAGCATCTTCACACATCTGCTTTGTCCTCTCAACAATATAGTATTATTAGGCTTATTATATCAAATCAAATGATAATCATCAAGAAAAAGAAGTTCTCTATACATATAACAGTTGAAAATAGGGGAATGTGACCTAAAATAGCAAAAGTAGCAAAAGCAAAAGTGTTTCTTTTGCTTTTTTAAAGATATTTATGCTTTTTTCTGCAAAACAGATTTTTGCCTTGCGGAATCACCTTTTATTTAAGTGTGCTTTCCGTATGTGAAACGAGTAAGAGAAGTTTTATATACGGAGACAGCACGTGAAAATTATGTGGTCTCTTTGTATAAGCGAAAACCACGCGTTGGACGCGTGGCTGTTTTTTCTATTTACTTCTTCCGAACGCCAAGTCCAGTAATGGCTGCACCAGCAACGCTCAGTCCTAAGGCGAAGTAAAGCAGAGCGTCGACGCCGGCAGTGCTGAGCACAATTCCGCCGGTTAAGTTGCCGACTACGGCGCCGATAGAGATAGATGCGGTCATATAGCTTTGACCGGTCACCTGGTCGCTTGTTTCCATTTTTTCGTTGGCGTAGTACACCGAGGCAGAGATAAAAATCGCATAGCTGAGCATTTGCAGGGATTGCGCCAGATAGATACCGGTGACGCTGCCAGCGATGATATAGGCCAGCGCTTTCAGAATAAAGGCTGCGCCTGCAAAGGCAATCAGTGTGCTTGGGGAAAACCGTTGAATTAGCTTGTAAAATCCGAACATAACTGGAAGCTCCATCAAGGCTTCGATGGAAAAGGCGGTACCCATAGCCGCACTGTCTCCGCCGAGAGGTTCCATCATCTGTATCATATAAGTATGTACGATGTTATGAAATGACATCAATAAAACGATGCCAAAGAGCGTTACCATGAAGGTCGGATATTTTCGGGCAAACTGCACCATGCCGCTTTTGTGGTCCTGGTGCGCTGTTGCGTCTGCAGTACATTCTGAAGCGGTATGACTGCCGCTGGGCATGGAGCCTGTCACCAGAAGAAGACCGATGAGAACTGCCATGCTCAAATAAATGATAGCTTGCTCACTAGTTGCAGAAATCATTTGCCCGGCAATATAGGAAATCAGCGCATATGCCACAGAGCCCATGCCTCTGGCGCTGCCAAAATCTACAGAGATTCCGCTTGCCTCGTAGGCAAAGGCAGCGGAATTGACAAGGGGCATCTGAAAATATACCAAAATGGTAAACAGTAGGTAAACTCCCACGTTTATCAAAAAGCTGCCGCTGCAAATAATCAGCAGAAAGAGGCAAGCAAGCTGCAGCACACCGATTCCTAAAATGGCATTTCGCCAAGTGACTTTTTTGTATTTGTCTGTTACATTGCCTACCACCAGCTGACCTGCCGCTGCAAGAATATTGCTTAGCGCCACGATGACGCCGATACTTGCAGCAGAAAGCCCTTGCGCCAGCAGAAACACTGTAATAAAAGCAGTAGACAAGCAGTAGAGCATCCAGTAAAAAGCATGGAGACCTTTATACCTTAGATTAAGCAGTCGTTTATTCTTATACATCCAGCAAAAATCCTTCCTGGAACGGGTCTTTTGGATCAAGAATCCAGGTTGCAAAACCGGTGATGCATGCATTCCCGGTGATTCTTGGAATAATGGCAGGAATGCCTTCTACAGTAGTTTCTTCTACGACTTCGCATTTGAATTTAGAGCCGATTACGCTTTCATGAACGAAACTTTCGCCGGCTTTCAGCTTGCCCTCAGCGTAAAGTAGAGCAGCTTTTGCGGAAGTACCTGTACCGCAAGGGGAACGGTCTATAACCTTAGGCAGAGCTACAACGATGTTCTGAATATCTGCGTCTTCGCTCTTTGCAGGACCTGCAAATTCAACATGGGTAACTCTGTCTACAAACGGCAGGGTTGGGTGATGAATCTCCACCTGTTCGTTGATGTCTGCTGCCAGCGACTGGGCAATTTCGATGAATTTGCCACAATTTGACGGATTGATGTCAAGACCAACCTTTTCAGCAGGCAGAATTGCGTACACATTGCCGCCCCAGGAAATATCCAAGGTCAATGGGCCGAAGGCTTCGGTCTGCACGGTTACATCTTGCTTTAGAACCAGCGCCGGCGCATTGAGGAATGAAACCTCTTCTACGATGCCGTCATTTATCTTTGCGTTTACGGTGATGACACCGGCAGGAGTATCCAATTTGATGGTGGTAACCGGTTCCTGCACATCGACAAGACCTGTTTCGATAAGGGCGACTGTGACGCCCATGGTGTCGTGACCGCACATCGGCAGCCAGCAGCTGGCTTCAAAGTAAAGCACACCTACATCGGTGCCGGGCGTACAGGGCTCTGTAATCAAAGTGCCGGACATGATTTCGCTGCCTCTTGGCTCGAACATCAAAACCTTGCGGAACCAGTCTTCTTTATCTCTCATATATTCAAATTTTTCCTGCATGGTATTTCCAGGAATTTTACGAAATCCGCTGACGACATTTCGGGTAGGTTGTCCTAAGGTGTGGGTTTCGATTGTTCTAAAAAGTTTTTTCGCTTTCATTATTACGGGTCCTTTCTATCTTTATGACGATTTTATTTCATTTATATATACAAGCAAAAAATATGCCAGTGGTTTTTATAGGGAAAAAAGCCATAAAAAGGGGAAGGTGTCTCTGTAATTGAGCAGCTCTTGAAAATATTGTGTCAAAAATAGTACAAAACACAGTATTTTTATGAGAAAGTCAATTATACAGCAAAATAGCAGCAAAAAACTGTAACGAAAATAGTACAGACTGCGGATTTTTTCGCCGTTTTGACTAAAAAAATCCGGCTGAACACCATGTTTTTTTATCATTTTACACGAAAGACTGGTCTTTCTCAATGATTTTATTTGGCACGGAATTTGCTTTTATATAAAGTGCATAAAGAATGAAAAGGAGTACACTGCATGATTTTTAACATACAGAGATGTTCCATTCACGATGGAGCGGGTCTGAGAACGCTGGTGTTTTTCAAAGGATGTCCACTTCGATGTAAATGGTGCGCAAATCCGGAGTCTCAAAACTTTGAGACGGAGATTATGGAATCCCGCGTTAAATGCGTGGGGTGCGGTCTTTGCAGAAAAGTCTGCCCGGAAAATGCAATCTGCGATGACGGTACAATAGATCGCAGTCTTTGTACAAACTGCATGCAGTGCACCGATATTTGTTATGCTGAGGCGAAGAAGATCAGCGGAAAAGCATATACGGTGGAGGCATTATATAAGGAAATTGAAAAAGATAAACCTTTTTATGCCAGGTTTGGAGGCGGCGTGACCTTTTCCGGAGGAGAACCACTGATGCAGGGCGGTTATTTGCGGGATATTGCAAAACGCTGCAAGGAGAAAGGAATCCACGTCATGGTGGAAAGCTGCGGCTTTGGGGTCTATGAAGAGTTTGAGGAGGCTTTGCCTTATATCGATGGCATGTTCATGGATGTGAAGCATATGGATCTCGGCGTGCACGAGGAACTGACAGGCGTGAGCAACGAGTTGATTCTTGACAACATCAGAAAGATTTCCGCTTTCGGCATTCCCCTTACCATCAGAACGCCGGTGGTACCCGGTTGTACAGACAGCGAGGAAAATATCAGGGCAATTGCAGAATTTGTGGGGAACTTGCCTACAGCAAAAGAGTATGAATTGCTTGCTTACCACGATTTCGGAACGCCGAAGTACAAGGCACTGGGGCGAAGCTATGCCCTTTCTGATATCGGAACGCCAAGTGATGAGGAAATGCGGGCACGAGTAAAATGCGCGAACGAAGTGTTAAATAAATATGGAAAAGAGTGTTTTTGGATGAAAAACAATAATAAGGAGGTAGTAAAATGATTTCTGAAAGAATTGTAAGATTGAGTGAGAAGGTAAGAGATACACCGGTTACAATTTGTCTGGACCGTGCAAGACTGATTACGGACTTTTACAGTCAGCCGTCCATGGAGCCGTTTATGATCAGAAGGGCAAAGTCTTTTGCCTATGTGCTGGATAATAAGAAGATTTTTATCGATGAAGATTCTGTACTTGCAGGTCATTTGGCTTCTCGCCTTCACGGTACGCCGCTGTATCCTGATATGACCGCTTGGCTTCGTGATGATTTAGAGGAACTGGACACCAGAGAGTCTGATAATCTGAAGTTTATGCCAGGTGAAAAGGAAGAGCTGAGAAAGATTGTGAAGAAGTGGGAAGGCAGAGCTTTTGGCGATTTGACCGCGGCTTTAGCAGACCCTGACATGGACGAAATGGTAAACCTGGGTATTTTTACAAAGGGCGTTTCAAATAAGTCCACCATGAACCATGCGCCTTTTTACGATGAACTGGTAACAAAGGGCTACCGCTTCTATATCGATCAGTGCAAGGCAAATATCGCCGGCATTGAAAAGATGAACATCGAACAGATGGAAAAGCGCTATACATGGGAAGCGATGATTATTGTTATGGAGGCTATCATTCGTTTCGCTCACAGATATGCAAAGCTGGCTGAAGTCATGGCGGCAGACTGCACCGACGCAGAAAGGAAAACGCAGCTTTTGACTATTGCTGAAAACTGCCGCGTTGTGCCGGAAAATGCACCGAAGAACTTCCACCAGGCAGCCCAGCTGGTATGGTTTACCCATCTTGCATTGCAGATGGAATATAACAGCAACGATAACTGCTTGGGCAGATTTGACCAGTACATGTATCCGTTCTATAAACAGGATTTAGCTGACGGCGTGGAAGAAGCATTTATCGCTGACTTAGTACACGAATTTAAGCTAAAAATTGCAGAACTTTGGGAGGTTCGCACCACCAGAGAATCTATCGCATATCCGGGCTGCCCACTCTGGATTCACATGATGATCGGCGGCGTTTTGCCTGACGGCAGCGACGGCTGCAACGATCTGACCAGACTGATTCTACACTGCATGGAAGATCTGCAGACCAAAGAGCCTTGCGTATCCTTCCGTTACCATGATGGCGTTGACGAAGAAACTTTCCGCTTGGCGCTGGCTGTAGCGAGAAAGGGAGGAAGCCATCCGGCATTCTTTAACGACGGCACCAACATTTCCCACTTGCTTTCTCTGGGGCATTCTCTGGAAGATGCAAGAAACTGGGGTATCTGCGGCTGTATCGAACCGAGCGTACCGGGTATTACCGATTTCCAGTCAAATGCGGGATATTTTAATCCAAGCAAGGTTTTTGAGATTACCCTGAACAACGGCGTGGATCCGATTTCAGGAAAGCAGATTGGACCTAAGACAGGAGATGTGAGAACCTTTACTTCTGTGAAGCAGATTATGGACGCTTACGAAATTCAGCAGGATTTCTTCATGAACAAGTTTGTGGAACTCTTTGACAGAATCGTATCCTGCCACGCATGGACAGCGCCGACGATTACAGGCTCCTGCTTCACACACGGCTGTATCGAAAAGGGAACTGTGCTGCAGAGAAGAGGCGCAGAGCATAGATATTCCGCTGTTGCCATCACTGGTATTGCAAACATTGCAGACTCTCTGGCAGCGATTGAGGAATGTGTATTCAACAAGCAGTATCTGTCTATGGGGGAACTGATGGATCTTCTGGAAACGGACTTTGAGGGTAAGGAAAACCTGCGTCAGCTGCTCATAAACAAAGCGCCGAAATACGGCAACGATATTGAAGAGGTGGACTGCTACGCCCACTGGCTGTCAAAGCTTTGCAACGACCAGATTACGAAGCACACCGACGGCCGTGACGCAAAGTATACCATGGTAATTTCCACCCAGTCCTACAACGTAGTATTGGGTCAGCTCATCGGCGCCCTGCCTGATGGAAGAAAAGCGTACACAGCGCTTGCTGACAACGCTTCCCCGATGATCGGTATGGATGTGAACGGACCGACTGCTGTGGTAAAATCTCTTGGCAGAATTGATCCGCTGCTTGCACAGAGCGGCGTACTGGTAAATCAGCGGTTTGACCCGGCGATTGTAAAGGGTGAAAAAGGTCTTGAAATCATCGAAACTGTTGTAAAGACCTATTTTGATGATCAGCATGGACAGCACATTCAGCTCAACGTTGTGGATGATGAAACCCTGCTGGCAGCGCAGAAGGATCCGCAGAAGTACCGCAACATTCTGGTAAGAGTTGCAGGATATTCCGCTTACTTCGTAGATCTGGAAAAGGATATTCAGGATAACATTATTGCAAGAACATTACAGAAGAGTTTATAAATAGTACAAGGAGAAAAGTAACATGGCAAAAAGAGGAGACTGGGTGCGCATTCACGCAATCGTGCTGAAGGCCGCTGAAAGAACTGCTAAGATTCCAGAAGATACACAGAGATGTGATTTGCAGCAGTGGACAAAGGGATTTTTGCAGGAAGAAGCTGCGGAAGTAGGAGATGAAGTTACGGTAAAAACTGCGGTGGGCAGAATGGTAAAGGGCACCTTGATTGAAGAGGGACCTTACTATACCCACAGCTATGGCAAATTTGTGCCGGAAATTATAGACATTGATAAACAGCTGAGAGAAATCATGTTCGGAGGTGAGAAATAATGGCATTACCAAAAGATTACGATTCCGTAATGGCAAGATCTGCAGAAATCAACCTGAAAGCTCTGGGAATCGACTATAACGAATTTGAATCGGGCTCTGTCGCTTTCGACTATGAAGGACTCATGGCAAAGACCGGATATACAGTAGAAGAAGTAGCAAAGATTCAGGCAAAGACTGCAGTAGGAAATACGCCGCTCATTGAGCTTAGAAACCTGACAGAGCTTGCAAGAAAATATGCGAAGCCGGGATATGGTGCTAGAATTTTTGCAAAGGACGAAGCAGCAAACGCTTCCGGATCCTTTAAGGCAAGGAGAGCAGCCTGCGCAGTGGCACACGCAAAGAAGCTGGGCTACAAGGGCGTAATGGCTGCAACTTCAGGAAATTATGGTGCTGCTGTAGCATCTCAGGCAGCGATGCAGGGATTAAAGTGCATTGTCGTGCAGGAGTGCTATGACTCAAAAGGCATCGGGCAGCCTGAAATTGTAGAGAAAGCAAGAAAGTGTGAAGCCTATGGCGCAGAAGTTGTACAGCTGACCGTAGGGCCAGAGCTCTTCTATTCATTCCTTTCTATCTTAGAAGACACTGGTTACTTCAACGCTTCTTTGTATTCGCCGTTCGGTATTGCAGGGGTAGAAACTCTTGGATACGAAATTGCTGAGCAGTGCAGAGAGATGACAGGGAAAAATCCTGATGCAGTTGTCTGCACTACAGCAGGCGGCGGAATGATTACAGGAACCGCAAGAGGATTGATCAAGGCAGGTTCTGCGGATACAGAGATTATCGCAGCTTCCATTGACTTGACGGGACTGCACATGGCATCAGACACCCAGTTTAACAAAAAATCCTGCACTACAGGACACACTGGCTTTGGCGTGCCTCATGCAACAGGACCTGACCACTCCGACACACCGCGCAGCGCAGCAAGAATTTTGCGTTATGCCGATAAATATGTTACAGTAAAGCAGGGAGAAGTTATGTACATGACAGAAGCTCTTGCCAATTTAGAAGGTCTCGAAAGAGGACCAGCAGGAAATACTGCCCTTGCAGCAGCCTTTTCTCTGGCACAGGAAATGCCGGGAGATGCGATTATCGTTATCAGTGAAACCGAGTATACAGGTGCTGGAAAACATATTCAGCCGCAGCTTGATTTTGCAAGAGACAATGGAATTGAGATTAAGTTTGGAAATCCTCAGGCAGAAGACAAGCCGGGTGTGAATATCGTGCTGCCGGAAAATCCCGGTCTGATTAAACATCAGGTGGCTGACATCAACAGATTTAGACAGTCAATGATTAAGAGAGCTTGCAAAGAGGCGGGTGTAGCCCCTGAAAATCTCACTGCTGAGGATATTGCATATCTGGCAGAAGAAACAAAGACGGATGCGCAGTTTGTAAAGGCAACTTTGGAACTTGCGTAGACCTATCATACGGAGGAACAAAATGAGTAAAAAGATCGTATTTTGCGGCGGCGGCAACATGGCGGAAGGCGTTATCAGAAGCCTTTTGCAAAGAGAAATTGCAAAAGCCGGTGATATTACGGTGAGCGAACTAAACCCGCAGCGCTGTGATTATCTAAAAGAAACTTACGGCGTGGAAGCGCTGGTGGATGCCAGCGCGGCGATGAAAACAGCGGATATGATTGTCATAGCGGTACTGCCTAAAATTGTGCCGGTGGTATTGCAGTCGCTGGTTGGCGTCGTGAAAGAGGATGCGGTGGTGCTGTCCATTGCAGCTGGTGTAAAGATTGCCTCTATTGAGGAGGTGCTGGGCGCAGATAGAAAGGTAATCCGCGTGATGCCAAATACCTTGGGACAGTCCGGCAATGGGCACAGTGCAGTTTGCCTTAATGCCAATATTAATGAAGAAGATAAAGCTTATGCACTGGAATTTTTAGGCGCACTGGGGCAGACGATTATTTTGCCGGAGTCCATGTTTGGTGAATTTACAGCTTTCAGTTGTTCGGGACCGATGTGGCTGTACCAGATGGCGGACGCTTTGGTTGATGCCGGTGTCTATGCGGGATTTAGCAGAAGCGACGCGAAGAAAATGGTCATCAAAAACATGCTGGGCGTTGCTATGATTCTCGATGAGACCGGCGATGAGCCGAAGGAAAGGGTCAACGAAATGTGTTCACCGGGCGGCGTCACCATCGAGGGTTACAAATCTCTGGTAGATGAAGGCTTTGCTTCTGCGGTTATGACCTCTGTGGATAAAGCTGTGAAGAAAGCGAATGCAATTTAAAGATTAGTGGATATAGAAAGTGGAGCTGTGCATTAATGGAAATAACCGTTAAGAACTGCTCCCCTTTTTTATTTTCTTTTTTGTTTGTTTCGCAGCTATTTAGCAAAATCGAAGCGATACATCAGCAGCTTTTCCACAATGTGATCATAGCCGCAATGCTGGATTCCATTTCGCCGAGTGGAATCTGATTATAATAAAAGATGAGGGCGGCGGTATCTTGGTCAGTCAGGCTGGCAGCCGGCTGTACATTGAGTCCGATGGAGCGAGCCATTTCAGAAAGGATCGCAGGGGATTTTTTTGTGCGGACTTTTAAGATGATGTTGATTCCTGAGTTGGTATTGGTCGGTGTGACGAAGCCGACGCCAAAACACGCAAAAGCGGTAAGTGCAATCTGTAGTTTTTGACCGTAAAGCTTGCGCAATTTTTTGATATTGGTGTAGTAAAGCCCATCTTCCATAAAGAGGGCGAGGGTTAGCTGCTCTGTTTTGGAACAGGTCTGGGTGTAGTCGGTTTTAATGGTGTTGAAAATTTCCATCATTGATTCCGGCAGCACCATGTAGCTGATTTTGACTGCGGGAAATAAAGTGGACGAAAAAGAGCCCAGGTAGACAACCCTGCCGCTGTCGTCAAGACCCTGTAGCGCCGGCACAGGTTTTCCGAAGTAACGCAGTTCGCTGTCGTAATCGTCCTCTAATATAAAACTGTGATTTTCTTTTGCCCACTCTAAAAGCCGGTAGCGTCTGCCCACCGGCATAACGGAGCCTGTAGGGAACTGATTAGAGGGGCTGACGTAGACTGCCGAAGGAATATTGGTCGGCAGTTTTTCTATATGGATTCCGTCGTCTGATACAGGAATTTTCGTAATACTAAAACCGTGGTCGCGGAAAATGTTTTGCACTGGAAGATAACCGGGATCCTCGGTTGCGATATGGTCTACGCTGATTTTGCGCAGAATCCGGCAAAGGTGACTGGTCAGTTGCTGGGTACCCGCGCCTATGACAATCTGCTCCGGGTTTGCGATAACACCGCGAGAGTTATAGATGTACTTTGAAATCTCAAAGCGCAAGGCGCCTTCTCCCTGCGGGTCGCTTTCAAAGAGCAGCAGACGGGAGTAGTCGTTAAGCACACGGGCCATGCATTTTTTCCATTTTCCAAAGTCAAAGCAGGACAAATCTTGTTTGTAAGGGGATTCCTGTACCGCATAAGAGGAGAGGTCAAGACCAGTCTCTGGGGTTAGTCCTCTGTCTGAACTGCCGCCAGCCACATTGGCAACATAGTAGCCGGACTGCGGCTTGCTGATGATGTAGCCTTCTACCAAAAGCTGGTTGTACGCCTGCTCGGTGGTGGTAATGCTGATGGACAAATCTGCAGAAAGTCTGCGGAGTGAAGGCAGTTTCTCTCCGGCGGTCATATTGCCGCAGGTAATTTCACTTTTTATGTGTCTGTACAACTGTATGTATAAAGGCGTTTTAGAACTGTCTTTGAACTCTATTGTAATCGGCTTCATTTCGCAAAAACCTCCAAAGTGTATATATAAAAATAATATATTCTGACTGTTTCTTTAAGAACACTTTAGTGCTATTATAATACTGACAGAGAGAAAGTCAATAGAAACAGGTGAAATTATGATTAGAAATGAAAATAGAAATCAAATAGCGACGATGGTAATGACGGCCTTGATGATGTGCCTTGTGATGATTGCGACCATGTTTATCAAAGTGCCGATTCCGTTTACCCAGGGGTACGTTCATTTGGGGGACTCCATGATTTTTCTGGCCGTTTTGATTCTTGGCAAAAAAAGTGGTGCACTGGCAGCAGGCGCCGGCTCGGCTTTGGGTGACATCATCGGCGGTTATGCTTTTTGGGCGCCGTGGACGCTGCTGATTAAGCTGGTTATGGCATGGATTTTGGGAAGTTTTGTGGAGAGAATGGAAAAGTCAGGGAAAAACCAGCAAGAGGGTAGAATTTCTGTGGGGGAAGTTATCGGAATGGTCATCGCAGGTCTTGAAATGACGGCAGGCTATTATGTGACCGAAGCTGTCATGTATGGGAATTTCATTGCGCCGCTTTCGGGTGTGCCGTGGAATATCGGGCAGTTTGCAGTGGGCATGGTCCTTGCTTGCATATTAGCAAGCGCCCTTTGCAAAACACCGGCGAAAAAATTCTTTGCTTATAAATAAATTGCGACGGACAGAGGAATCTTCAGCGGGGAAGATTCCTTTTTTCTTTGGGGAGATTGTGGTATAATTACCGCAGTGGAAACATATTTGAATGAGGTACAATTATGACAGAACAGGAAATTTTACGGATTGCTAAAGAGGTAGGTATTGAAAACAGCGCATTTATGAATGCGAAGGATTTGGTCTTTGAATTTGAATTTCGTAAATACTGCGAGATGAACCAATGCGGTAATTTTGGGAAAAATTATGGCTGTCCGCCGGATTGCGGTACCCCTGCCGAAATGAAGGACAAGGTGATGAAATACAGCCGTGCCTTGGTTTTGCAGACCATTCAGCCGGTAGGAGACATCACCGATTCCGCAGAGACCGGTTCGCTGAAGAAAAGACATAACGCAAAAATCAGAATTTTTATCAATGAACTTGAGGCGAAGGGCATTAAAGGTATGGCAATTATGGCAGGACCATGCAGCGCTTGCAGCCCTTGTGCAAAGGTGAGCGGTGAGCCATGTAGATTTCCGGAGAAGAGAGCTTCCTGCCTTTCTGCTTACGGAATCAATGTGGCAGAATTATGTAAAACCTGCGGACTTTCCTGGGATCATGGGAAGGATAAGGTGGGGTTCTTTGGCATTTATATGATGGATTAGAAAGCGGGACTTTGAAAAACATAGAATTTTAATATTAAAGTACACAGCGGACGCATGTTCTAAAATTCGGATTCTTTAAACGGAATTTCGGACGAAAAGATGAGGAGAAAGCAGCAGAAAAAATCCGAATCTCCTAAAATAAAAGAGTTTTCAGAATAACCTTTTTCTGGCACAACATTTGCATGTCCTTTCTAGTGTGAGATATCACAAAAGAAAAGGAGATGATCAAATGAAGAAAAAGCTAATCAGTGTAATCCTGGTTTTATCTGTCGTCATGACGATGTGTTTTGGCGCGATGGGAACCGTCTATGCAGGAGATCAGATGCAGAGAGTCAATCTGGCAGTCAGCGTAGATGGAAATGAACCTGTGACCGTAAAAGCGTACAATGCGTCCTATGCGTATAACATGTATGTTTCTGTCAAAGATCTATGCAGCGCTTTGAGTGGAAGCGAGAAGCAGATGAATTTTAAATACGATGAAGAAAGTGGCAAGTACATCTTCACCACGGGAAAAGCCTATGAAGCTGTCGGTGGAGAGAATGCAGCATTTGATGTAACATATAGCCAGAATCCAAAAGAAGGGCAGGACGATATTAGCCTGAGCACGCCGGGAATGACAACGCCGACCAACATGGAGATCGACGGAAAGCCTTATGGCTACAGCGTGTATAAAGCTGGAGACGATATCTACATGAAAATTTTAGATCTGGGATTTGCCTTTGGTCTGGAAACTAAGCTGACTGGGAAAAATGCATTGTCGGTGAATACGAAGAAGAACTTCAGCATCGACATCGATCAGCTTGACAAAAATGGTTATTTCAGTTTTCTGCACGGTGCGATTGTCGGCAACGCTGACACGGGAGAAATCCTTTACGCAAGTAACGAAAATGTACAGACCCAGCTGGCGTCCACTACAAAATTGATGACTTATCTGCTGGTGCAGGAAGCAATTGACAAAGGTAAAATTTCACTGGATACGAAAGTAAAAATTTCTGAAGCAGTGATGGAGGAAGCAAACTCCGAAGACAGCACCGGTATTTGCAGAAATAATTTTGAACTTGGAAAAGAAGTTTCTGTTCGTGATCTTTTGGCAGGATTCTTGTTGCCGTCTGCTAATGAGTGTGGAACTGCGCTGGCTGAAGCTGTCAGCGGATCCGAAGAGGCATTTGTAAAACTGATGAACAAAAGAGCAAAAGCACTGGGGCTTTCCTCAGCTGTATTTTACAATGTACATGGTCTTCCAAACTATGACAGCAGCGCAGTAACTGCAAAGCGTCAGAATTCCATGAGTGCAAAAGATATGTTCAAACTGGCATCCTATTTGCTGAAGAACTATCAGAAGGAACTGACTGCATTTACAGGACAGACACAAATTGAACTTCCAACCTTTGGAGAAGGTGTTGTTGCAACTTCAACTTATGGAACGCTGATTTACAATCTGGGTGCAATCGGACTGAAAACCGGAACAACTAACAGATCCGGTGCAAACATGGTTACTGCAGTGCCTGTGACAATCGAGGGTAAAACTCAGAATATTGTTTCTGTAATTTTCGGGGCAGAAGGCACAGCTGAGCGTTACGAAAAGAGTACCATGCTGATTGAATATGCAAAACAGTACTATGCTGCAAAAGATGCGGTGAAAGCAGTCAAGGTTAAAGTTTCTACAAAGACTGGAACCAGCGGAATTACGATTTCCTGGAAAAAGACAGGAAGCGCAGTAGATGGCTATCAGGTATACAGAGCAACGAAAAAGAACGGAACTTATAAGAAAATCGTTACAACAAAGAAACTCTCTGCGCTCAACAAGAGCACAACAAAGGGAAAAACTTACTATTACAAAGTAAGAGGCTACAAGAAAATTGACGGTCACACAGTATATACACCATGGTCTGACAAAGTAGCACAGAAACGGTAAGCTAGCAATAATAAATACACCAATTGAAAAAAGACGGTAATCTGGAAGCAGGTTACCGTCTTTTTCTAGGGACTTCTTTTTGTGAAATTAGTCCCTCTTCACATCATAAGCAATCAAAGCCACTTGGCAACCGCACTGGTCAGAGAGCTTTCTTTCAGCGTCATCGATGATTTTCATCTCACTTGGAGAAATCGCCGCAAACTTGTTGAATTCCATACTTTATCACCTCCTAATTATAGTATGGCAAATTTTTTGTAATTGTGGTAAAATAAATTGTTAAACAATAATTACCAAGAGGCGTATATGGAAAATATCATTCGCATTGAGAATTTAATCTTTGAATATATGACGGGAGAGGATGACGAAAAGGTCCGCGCTATTGACGATGTGTCGCTTTCTATCGAGCGGGGCAGTTTTACTGCGATTATCGGCAGAAACGGCTCCGGCAAGTCGACATTGGCAAAGAACCTGAACGGACTTCTTCTTCCAAGCGGCGGCAGGATTTTCGTAAGAGGTTGGGATACCAGCGATGACAACCACATCTGGGATGTGCGGCAGAGCGCCGGGATGGTCTTTCAGAATCCTGACAACCAGCTGGTTTCCTCCATCGTTGAGGATGATGTGGCCTTTGGACCTGAGAATCTGGGCATAGACCCTGTCGAAATCCGAAGACGGGTGGATGATGCGTTGACAGCAGTCAATATGGGAAAATATAAGAAAAAATCTCCCCATATGCTTTCCGGAGGACAAAAACAGAGAATTGCTATTGCCGGAGTAGTAGCGATGAAACCAGAATGCATCATTTTCGATGAGCCGACTGCTATGCTGGATCCAAAAGGCAGAGAAGAAATCATGGAGATTATCAGACAGCTCCACGATGAGGGTATTACTGTAGTGCTGATTACCCACTTTATGGACGAAGCGGTGCAGGCTGACCGAATCATTATTATGGATAGAGGACATGTGCTGCTTGACGGCACGCCGGAGGAAGTCTTTGCACAGGAAGAAACGATTAGAGAAGCGAGCCTGGATTTGCCTCTTGCGGTGGAACTTGCCCAGAAGCTGAGAAAACGCGGAATCAAAATTCCAAAGGAAATCATTACCGCTGAAGGATTGGTGGAATTCATATGTCAATACAAGTAAGAAATTTATCCCATATTTATTCCAAAGGTATGCCGGACGAGCAGAAGGCGCTGGACAATATTAACTTTAACATATACGACGGCGAAATTGTCGGCGTCATCGGACATACCGGCTCCGGAAAATCGACCCTGCTGCAGCACCTCAATGGACTTTTGAAAGCGGACAGCGGCTCCATCGAAATTGACGGCATCGATATTACGAAGCCCGGTGTCAGCATGAGGGATATTAGAAAAAAAGTAGGGTTGGTGTTCCAGTATCCAGAGTATCAGCTTTTTGAAGAAACCGTAGCGCTGGATGTGGCATTTGGACCGAAGAATCTGGGGCTTTCCCCGGAGGAAATTGACAGCAGAGTTAAGGAAGGACTGGAGCTTGTGGGACTTTCCTACGAGGACATCAAAGATCGATCCCCTTTTGAGCTTTCCGGCGGGCAGAAACGGCGGGTAGCTATTGCAGGCGTTATCGCCATGAAGCCCCATGTGCTGATTTTGGATGAGCCTACTGCGGGACTTGATCCGGGGGCGCATAAGGATATACTTTCTATGATTGAGCAGGTGCATGAATCGCAGAACAATATCATTCTTTTCGTTTCCCACAATATGGCGGACGTGGCAGCGCTGTCGGACAAAGTGCTGGTCATGGACGAAGGAAAGCTGGTCATGGCGGGTACACCGAAGGAAATTTTCGCGCAGAGAGACAGGCTGGCTGGAATCGGACTTTCTGTACCGCCGGTGACGGAACTGATGTGCCAGCTCAAAGAAAAGGGCGTTCCTGTGGAAGAAAACATTCTGAGTCTCAAGGAGGCGACAGAATCAATATATGAGTATTTGCAGAGGAAATCATGATTAGAGATATTACGCTTGGACAGTATTACGGGGTGGAATCCCCCATTCATAGATTAGACCCGAGAATCAAAATTATTGCGACGATTTTGTTTATCGTAGAATTGTTTTTGGTGGACAGCTTTGTCGGATTTGCGGTCAGTATTGCAGCGCTGGGCACCGTGGTGGCGGTCAGCAAAGTACCGCTTTCCTTTATTATGCGCGGACTGAAGCCGATACTTTTGATTATCATTTTTACCTTTTGTCTCAACATCTTCATGACAAGCGGGCAGGTGCTGTGGCAGTGGGGATTTTTGAAAATCACCAAAGAAGGTCTTTATATGGCGGCATTTATGGCGCTGCGTCTGGTACTTTTGATTATCGGCTCATCCCTTTTGACTTTGACGACAAAACCAATCGGTCTAACTGACGGTATAGAGCGGCTTTTAGGACCTCTTTCGCATGTCGGCGTGCCCGCTCATGAAATTGCGATGATGATGTCTATTGCACTCCGTTTTATTCCGACGCTTCTTGAAGAAACGGATAAGATTATGAAAGCGCAGCAGGCGAGAGGGGCGGATTTTGAGAGCGGCAATATTTTGAACAGAGCAAAGGCGCTGATTCCAATCTTAGTACCGCTGTTTATCAGCGCATTTCGCATTGCGCAGGATTTAGCAATGGCCATGGAAGCAAGGTGTTATCGAGGCGGCAAAGGCAGAACGCGCATGCATGCCATGAAGATGCAGGGCAGAGATTATACTGCGATGGTTTTGATGGCGCTGTTTCTGGCAGCCATTGTTTTGATGAAGATTTATTAGAGGATATATGAGACAGAGAAAGATTAAAGATATTGACAATAAACTGGCAGCTTATGGGGCGTTTACGGTACCAATCCCAGCTGCGAATAAGGGAAAATGGCAGGAAATTTTTGGAAACCATAACCCCATCTATCTGGAAATTGGCTGTGGCAAAGGTCAGTTTATCACAGAAATGGCGAAGAAGTATCCGGACAGAAACTTCGTGGCAATCGAGGGACACCAAAGTGTGGTACTTAGAGCCTTTGAAAAAGCGGACGCAGATCAAATCGCCAATGTACGATTTGTTTTGGAATATGTAAAAGACATTAGAGAATTCTTTGCGGATGGAGAACTTGCGGGGGTGTATCTGAATTTCAGTGACCCGTGGCCGAAGGATCGCCATGCAAAGAGGCGGCTTACCTACGGAAAAAGGCTGCAGCAGTATCGGCAGATTATTTGTGCCGGTGGCAGCATTTGTTTCAAAACAGACAACGAAGGGTTGTTTACATTTACCCTGGAACAGATTGAAGAGGAAAATCTGGAAATTTTAGAGATGAGCAGAGATCTTCACGCTTCGGAGTTTGCGGCAGAAAATATTACCACTGAATACGAAGATAAATTCGCAAAGACGGGGAAAAATATCAACTATGTAAAGATAAGAGCCTGAGATGGCTCTTTTTCTTTCGACTGCGATTAGTTAGAAATGACTTTGGTCGGATCGCAGACTTTTCCGTTTTTCAAAAGCTCAAAGTGCAGATGAGCTTTGTCCATGGATTCGTACAGCGCAGATTTGCCGATGTTGCTGATGACCTGCCCCTTCTTTACGGTATCGCCTTTCTCGCATAGCTTGTCTGTTGCCAGATTGCAGTAGCGGGAAATGTAACCGCCCTGATGGGTGATTTCGATGGTAATGCCATAGGCGTCGTCGGTGTAAACCTCCGTGATGGTGCCGTCAGCCACAGCTTTTACGCCGGAACCCTGCGGCGCCTCAAAATCAAGGCCGGGGTGGGTCATGTACTGGTCTAAGGTCAGGTTGTAGATCACCATATCCATGGAGTATTCCTTGGAAATTTTTGCTGTTGACATGTCAATAGGACTAGCAAAAGATGTTTTCTTCTTTGTCTGTTTCTGGCTGTCAACTGTTGGAATGTTGGAAGCAGTTTCTTCCGAATTTTCATTTTCATCGAGTGCTTCTTCCGTTGGGGAATCAGTCTGCTCATCTAGTTGTGGTTTTGTCGGTGTTTCTGTCGCTGTCGGCACATCACCTGCACTTTTTGCAATCTTGTCTATGCTGGACTTTATGGTGAAAATCGAGACGAGAGCGATGAGACAGAAACAAAGCATTAAAACCGCAGCAACTTTGTCTTTTCCTTTTTTCTTTTCTGCTTGGCGCATGTTCTTCACCTCCTGCATTTAGTATCACCACTTCCGGCAGGATTCATACTAATATTAACTTGTAAAAAAAGGGAGAAGCGTCTATAATTTAAAATAGGAAAAAATTCTTGTGATAATATAATAAACAGGGGGTTTTAATGAACAAGTATTTAGATATTGCGCCAGAGGTAAGAGAGGCGCTGGAAAGTAACAGACCAGTGGTTGCGCTGGAATCTACCATCATTTCTCACGGCATGCCGTATCCGAAGAATGTAGAGACGGCTCTTGCTGTGGAGCAGATTATTAGAGATAATGGTGCAGTACCTGCAACGATTGCCATTCTCGGTGGCAGACTCAAGTGCGGTCTTTCTAAAGACGAAATCGAATATTTGGGTAAGAAAGGCGCTGAAATTGTAAAGACTTCAAGAAGAGACGTGCCTGTAGTGCTGTCCCAAAAGATTGACGGAGCGACGACCGTGGCAACGACTATGATGATTGCCAACATGGCAGACGTTAAAATTTTTGCAACCGGTGGAATCGGCGGGGTGCATAGAGGCGCAGAAACTACCATGGATATTTCAGCAGACCTGGAGGAACTGGCTAACACTCCAGTTATGGTAGTTTGTGCTGGCGCAAAGGCGATTTTGGATTTGGGTTTGACCTTGGAATACTTGGAGACCAAAGGCGTTCCTGTTATCGGCTACGGGACGGAAGAACTGCCGGCATTCTATACCCGAAAGAGCGGATTTGCCGTAGATTATAGACTGGATACGCCGCTAGCGGTTGCGGAAGCCTTTGATGCACAGCGAAAATGTGGACTGCATACGGGCATGTTGGTTGCTAACCCGATTCCGGAAGAGTTTTCCATGGATGCAGATACGATTAACCGCGCTATTGACGAGGCGATTGCAGAGGCCGCTGAAAAGAATATCAGCGGCAAAGAGACGACGCCGTTCCTGCTGGCGAAGGTAAAGGAAATTACAGACGGAGAAAGCCTTGAGGCGAATATTCAGCTTGTTTACAACAATGCAAAGGTTGCAGCCCAGATTGCTTGTGCTCTTTGCACATTATAAAGGAGCAAAGAGATGAAACTAATTTCGTGGAATGTTAATGGGCTGAGGGCATGTCTCGGCAAGGGATTCGTAGAATCTATGACGGCGCTTACGCCGGATTTTATCTGCATTCAGGAGACGAAGATGCAGGAAGGGCAGGCGGAAGTAGATCTGCCCGATTATCTGGAATTTTTCAGCAGCGCTGAAAAGAAGGGCTATTCCGGCACGGCTATTTTTGCAAAGGAAGCGCCGCAGTCTGTGCAGATTAATTTCGGTAAGCATACTGATGAGGGTAGGGCTGTGATTTTGGAATATGAGAAGTTCTTTTTGGTCAATGTTTATGTGCCCAATGCGCAGGATCAGCTGAAGCGAATCGACTACCGTATGGAGTGGGAAGATGATTTCAGGGCGTTTGTGCTGGAACTGGATGAGAAGAAGCCGGTCATCATCTGCGGCGATATGAATGTTGCTAAGGAGGAAATTGACCTGAAGAATCCAAAGACTAATCGGGGCAACGCCGGATTTTCCGACCAGGAGCGGGACAAAATGCGCAAACTGCAGGCGGCAGGTTTTGTGGACACGTTCCGTTATCTATATCCCGATTTGGAAGGCGTGTACAGCTGGTGGTCCTACCGTTTCAACGCTCGCAAGAACAACGCGGGGTGGAGAATCGACTATTTTCTCGTCAGTGAGCGCATTGCAGACAAAATTGTGGATGCAAAGATTCATACGGACATCTTTGGTAGCGACCACTGCCCAGTGGAGCTGGAAATAGAGCTGTAGAGGATACAGTTTGAAAGGAATTGACGTACGGAAATAGGAAAAAATTAAGGCATAGCCTTTAGTGGGATTTTGAACCACCGCTGGGGCTGTGCCTTTTGTGTTGCTTTATGTTTTTTGATAGGTGGTTGTGCAGGAATAGAAGGTAACTACCCGATTTGCACAACTTTAAGGGCTTTGGTTATCATACAGTTGTGCAGATTTTATGATGCAGCATTCATTTGCAAAACTTTTACCCTTTTTTCCTTCTATAGTTGTGCAATTTACGAGAGATTAGCATGTTCTGCACCACTTCAAGGTATTTGACTGGCATAAAGTTGTGCAAAGGGATGAATTCAAGCAAGTATTTGCATAACTTTGAACTTATTGTTTTGCGATGGGTTGTGCAAATCGATGGCGATTATGGTTAGTCTGCACAACTTTCACTTTCATTCTGATTTTCGCCCTGCTCGCCGGTCAGGTTCTGCAGCCAGACGCCCTTTTTGACCAAGACGAATCCGATGGCGCATTTGATCAAATCCAGCGAATGGTCGATCAGGAAGACCAGCACCACAGGCAGGCTGGTAAAGCGAACCATGATGGTGACCGCAGGAATGGTGCAGACCCACAGGAACATACTGTCAAAGAGGAAGGTGATGATGGTTTTTCCGCCGGAACGCAGGGTGAAGTAGGACGCGTTGATAAATCCCAACAGCGGCGCGGACAGTCCTTGAATCTGGATGAACCGCATGGCGATATGCTGGATTTCCGGGGCAGTATTATAGAGCTGCGGAAACAGAGGCGCGATGAGGATGAGAAGAATTCCTGTAATCACGCTGCAGAACATGGAAAAGGCGATGAGCTGATTGTCTTCCTCCCGGGCTTTTTCCAGTTCTCCCGCCCCAAGCAGTTGCCCCACGATGATGCCAACAGAGCCGCCCAGAGAAGCGAAGACTACGTTGGTAACATTACTCAAGGTATTGGCGATGTTTTCTGCGGCTATGACGTCAAGCCCCAGCATGGAATAGCACTGCGCCAGGAAAGCCAGCGCCAGCGACCAGAGTAGTTCGTTGAAAAACAGCGGCGTAGCGACGCGCAGCAGCTGTTTGACAAGTCTTGCCGGCACATGGAGACTGCGGTAGAGATCTTTGATGAAAGGAAGTTGCTCCGTATGTTGATGTGTCCATACTACGATAATAGCAAGCTCGACAAAGCGCGAGAGGACAGTGGCGATAGCAGCCCCTTCTACACCCAGAGCAGGCGCACCAAATTTTCCAAAAATCAAAATGTAATTGAAGACCAGGTCAACAAGGACAGCAACGATACCGCTGATCATCGGCACGATAGTTTGCCCGGTTTCGCGGAGTGTACTGGAATAAACCTGAGACAGGGCGCTGGGCAGCATGCCAATCAGCATAATTAAAAGATAGTTTCTGCCATAGGTTAACGTGGCAGCAAGATCGCCATGGCTTTCTCCCTGATGGAGAAACGCTTCGATTAGCGTGCCGCCAAAGGGAATTAGAATCAATGCGGCAAGTAGGGTCAGAATCACACCGCAGAGTATTTTAAAACGCATGGTATGACGCAGCCCGTCGTTATTTTTGCTGCCGAAAAACTGGGCGCCCAGAATACCGGCACCTGCCACAGCACCAAACACTGCCATGTTAAAGACCAGCGTCAGCTGGTTGGCGATGGAAACGCCGGACATCTGCTCTGTACCCACCTGTCCTACCATGATATTATCCAGCATATTGACAAAGTTGGTAATGCCGTTCTGTAGCATAATCGGGACGGCAATAAGAAGCACTTTCTTATAAAACGCTCTGTCCCCGATGAGCTTCAGACGTTTCGGATGATTGTTCTGTTGTAACTGCTGCATACTTTTGCCCTCCTTGTTTGTAATACGTGAATACCAGTATATCATAAAGCATGTGGATTGTATACAAGAGATTTGCTGTGTATTATGTGCGGATGTTGCGGCAAAATCTATTTTCTTGTATAATGCTGTTTATAAGGAAAAAAGGATTTGATTGAGATGATTGTGATGACAGTGTTGCTTTTGCTCCTCGGAGGTTTTCTTTGGTGGGGCAGAAAGAGCATAAAAACAACGAGATATTTTTACTGGAACAAGGCGCTGCCTTCTGCCCTTGACGGACTTCGAATTGTACATCTGTCGGACTTACAGAGTGAGTATTTCGGCAAAGCACAGAGACGGATTTTAGAAAAAACAAGGGCTGCTTCGCCGGATTTGATTGTGTTTACAGGGGATTTGACAGATCGAAATCATACGGACTATCAGGCGGGAATCACATTGATGGAGGGGCTTGTGAGGATTGCGCCGGTTTACTATGTTGATGGAAATCACGAGCTGGCGCTACCTGCAGAGGAAATATCGCAGATGTACGATGTGTTAGAAGGAATGGGAGTTGTCCTGCTCAGGGACAGAGCGACAACCTTTACAAAAAGTGGTGCGCCGCAGATGCGGCTTTTAGGGCTGTCAGAGGAAACGATTTATCGTGCGAAGATTAGCGGCGGCGCTTTACGTGAAGGAGAAAAGTGCAGTAGAGAGAAGGTTTCTGATACGGAAATTGATAGGCAGCTGGTGCGGGAGTGTATTGCGGCGCTTCTGACAGATGCGGGGGAAGGTGAGAATGCTTTTACACTATTGCTGGTTCATGAGCCGCAGTTTTTGGAAGTGTATGCTGTACCTGGTATCAATCTGATTTTTGCAGGGCATGCGCACGGCGGACAGATTCGACTGCCTTTCACACAGGGACTGTTTGCGCCTGGGCAGGGAATTTTACCGAAGCTGACAAGTGGTATGCATCAATCGGGGAATAGTACTATGGTAATCAGCAGGGGGCTGGGCAACAGTACCTTCCCGTTCAGAGTGTTCAATAGACCAGAGATTGTGGTAATTCAAGTTGAGTCGCAGCAATAGTAGTATTTGATTTTCTAAGCTTGTGTGCAGAGGAAAATAAAATGCTGACAAAGAAGTTGACAGTAAATGTAAAATATGGTAGCATATACATGGGCGAACTGGCATGGAAAGAGAGATGGAAATGTCAGAGAAAAATATCACATTTGAAATTAAAGAACATTTAGGAGTTATCACCAGATTTGAAAGCGGATGGAATCGTGAGCTGAATATCATCAGTTGGAATGGCGCTACCGCTAAATATGATCTTCGCGATTGGGATCCTCATCATGAACGCATGCGTAAGGGCATTACCCTTCATGCTGCAGAAATGCGAAAGCTGGTGGATTTGTATCTGAACAATAACACGAGAAAGGCAGTGGAAGAAGGCAGAAGGCTTGAGAAACAGCGCAGAGATCGTCAGCGAGAACAGTTTGAGCAGAGTGCCGAGGCTAGAGGTGCGATTGCAGAGGCTGTTGATGCCGAAAGCTATGAAGCAGCACTTCCGCCTGAACCGGAAGTCGCAGAAGGTGAGGATTTGTCATGCGCATCTCAGAAACCGTGTCAGTGTTCAGCTGAAGAGGTGGAGGAGTCTAGAGCTGATACTGAGACAGAGCAAGAGTCTGTGGATTTGACGCCTGTGCAGGTCAGCGATGCAACTCCGTTTTAAGCTTACAGATCGTGTCGATTTTTCATGAACCAATGACAAGCAGACCACATAATATATAGCAAACGACTAAAACAGGAGGTATGTATTATGTCATGTTTTAATAATAGAAGAGGTATGGACGATAGTCTGTTATTCTTTTTCTTATTACTGGTTCTGCTGTTCTGCAATCCGGGCGCTTTCGGATGTGGCAGCTGCGGCGACACATGCGAACCTACATGTTGCTAATTTCAGCAGATGAGAGAGGGAGAAATCCCTCTCTTTGTGTTTTTGCTTTTACATAAAAGGCGAGTGTGATATAATAACCTCAGAAGGATTGCGGTACTGCCGCAAGGAAGGAGATTAAATATGAAGGTTTATCTTAGAACAGTTCCAAGGGGTCCGTGGGAAATGTTGGAACTGGAACAGGGGATTACAATAGAGGAAATTTATCGAAGCTATGAGAAGGACTTGCCTTATACGATTATAGCGGCGAAGGTAGACAATAAATTTGAGGATCTGACTTATGCGCTGGATACAGAATGCCGTGTGGAACTTTTGGATATAAGGACGCAGGCTGCTAATCTGATTTATCAGTACAGCTTGTCTTTAATCTATCTGAAAGCCGTGTCAGATTGTCTGGGCAATGTGCGTGTTGAAATACAGAACTCTTTAAATAAAGGAGTCTATACAGAAATTAAGACAGCAGAAGTTGTGACTGAGGCGCAGGTTGCGCAGATCGAAAAGCGAATGCGGGAAATCGTAGATGCCGATATGCCTTTTGTGAAAGAGGTTGTCTCCAGAGAAAAAGCCATGGAGATTTTTGAAAGAGAAGGGCGCAGAGACAAACAGAAGATTATGGGTGCTTCTCTTAATTTAAAGGACGTAAAGTTCTACTCCCTCGGCAATGTCAGAGATTTTTTCTATGGGCTGATGGCGCCGTCTACAGGATATATTCAGTTCTTTCAGCTGATGAAATATCGCCGCGGCGTGTTGCTGCGTTTTCCGCACCCATCGAATCCGGGAGAGATTCCGCCTTATGTGGATGAAACGAAGATGTATCAGGCATTTGGAGAACAAACCAGATGGGACAAACTGCTGGGCGTCAACTACGTGGCGGATTTGAATGAGAAAATTGAAAATGGTCAGTACAGAGAGCTGATTCAGCTTTCTGAGGCGCTGCACGAGAAGAAAATTGCAGAGATTGCCGATATGATAAAACAGCAGAATAAACGGATTGTTCTCATTGCCGGACCGTCTTCATCAGGCAAGACCACTTTTGCGCGCAGACTCTGCATTCAGCTGAAGGTGAATGGTCTGGATCCGATTTATATGGGAACTGACGACTATTTTGTTGAGCGGGAGCAGACGCCGCTCGATGAGCACGGCGAGAGGGATTATGAAAATTTGCAGGCGCTGGATATTGAATTGTTCAACAGCAATATGAATGACCTGCTGGCAGGCGAAAAGGTGGATTTGCCGACTTTCAACTTTATGACTGGACATAAAGAATACGGGAGAAGAATTACATCGATCAAGGCAAATCAGCCTATCGTCATTGAAGGCATCCATGCGCTCAACGAAGAATTGACTGCCTATATTCCGAAGGAAGAAAAGTTTAAGGTTTATATCAGTCCGCTGACGCAGCTTAATATCGATGCACATAACAGAATCCCAACGACTGATGAACGAATGCTGCGGCGTATGGTGCGCGATAATCTGTATAGAGGACACAACGCGCAGAGCACTATTGCAAGTTGGCCAAAGGTCCGTGCGGGTGAGGACAAGAATATTTTTCCATACAGCGGAGAGGCAGATGTGCTGTTTAATTCGTATCATGTTTATGAGATTGCAGTTCTGAAGAAATACGCAGAGCCGCTGCTGAAGGAAATAAGCCCCCAGGAAGCAGAATATGCAGATGCAGTGCGCATGCTGAAATTCCTGCGTTTCTTTAAAACCATAGAGGATGACAGTATCATCGTCAATAACTCGATTATCAGAGAGTTTATTGGCGGAAGTATTTTTACAGATTGATAAGAGGTATACCAGAAAGGATGCAGCAAGAAAATGGCAGAGATAACTGTAGTCGGAGGAATCAATATTGATATTGAGGGGATTCCCTATCAGCCTCTTCGCACGGCGGATTCCAATCCAGGGCTTGTGAATCAGTCCTTTGGAGGCGTAGGGCGAAATATCGTAGAGAATATCGCAAGAATGGGCGGCGATGCAGCCATGCTTTCTTTGACAGGTGATGACTTTATGGGAGAAAGTGCTAGAAAACAGCTTGAAAGTCTGGGTGTGGGTACAGATCATATTTACCATATTCAGGGTGAAAGCACGGGGGTGTATTTGTCTATTCTCAATCATAGAAATGATATGGAACTTGCCATTTGCAACATGGATATTTTGGAGCGGATTACACCGGCATTTCTGGAAGATAAGATGGAGTTTTTGAATCGCTCGAAAATCGTTGGTGTGGATTGCAATCTACAGAGGGAGAGTTTGGACTACATCACGGAGCATGCCAGAGTACCTCTGTTTCTGGATCCGGTATCTGCTTCAAAGGCGGAACGGGTAAAGCCGATTATCGGAGCTTTTCACACCATAAAACCCAATCGCATTGAGGCAGAACTGTTAAGCGGTATTAAGATCACTGATGAGATTTCTCTGTCAAGAGCAGGAGAATGGTTTTGCAGACAGGGTGTAAAAAGGGTCTTTATCAGTCTTGGCGAAAAGGGTGCTTATTACAGAGAAGGCGCTTGCGAGGGGATCGCAGCGACAAAGTCGGTGAGGGTATTAAGCGCCACTGGAGCCGGCGATGCTTTTTCTGCAGCGATTTTGCTGGGGCATGTGAAAGGCATGTCAGCCAGAGAAGCGGCGCAGATGGGCATCGCCTGTGCATCTATTGCTATGGAAGCGAAGACGGCAGTAAATCCGGAGATATCTATGGAAAAAGTATACGACAGAATATAGAATAGAAGCACCGGGTGAGTGACCGGTATGTACACATACAAAGGCTCGCTTTCAGGCAAAAGTGGAATATTATTAAAAAGATAGGACGGGGTTCGCTGAATTTGAGAATCACGTCCTTTTTCTTTTGTTATCTTTCTATAAAATATCAGTTCAAATAAATGGTCTATTCTGATATACTAAATAGAAAGCTATAAAAGGGTTGGGAGAAAACATGGATGGAAAGAGAGATTTTATAAGAGGCGCAGTGATTTTGAGCATATCAGGAATTTTAGTGAAACTGCTGGGAGCAGCGCTTAGAATTCCTATTGCCAACAAGCTGGGCGAGGGTATGGCATACTATAATGTAGCATATACGATATATGCCATTTTTTTAGTGCTGGCAACGGCGGGGATACCGGTTGCAGTTTCGCGCATGGTGTCGGAGCGCACTGCGGTAGGGAATCGGTCTGGCGCAAGAAAAGTCTTTCTTACAGCGTTGAAACTGATGGCGGTAATCGGAGCAGCCGCTTTTGCCATTTGTTTTTTCGGAGCAGATTTAATCGCCTTTGTAATTGATATTCCCGGCTCTCAAAATTCTCTGAGGGCCATAGCGCCAGCGCTGTGTATCGTACCGCTGCTTGCTGCCTTTCGGGGATATTTTCAGGGACAGCAGGATATGCGCCCTACAGCGGTTTCAGAAGTTTTCGAGCAGGTGGTGCGAGTAGCCGCAGGACTTGGACTGGGATTTTATTTATATGATGAGGGCTTGGATATCGCCGCTGCTGGCGCTACTTTTGGCGCTGTCGCGGGGGCCATGGCAGGCATGTGCGTAATAGGTGCGATTTACTGGAGACGATGCAGACAATTTGGAAAAGCTCCCGAACGCCTTACAGGCGAAGCCGGTTTAAGGTCGGAATCGACTGTAGAAATTCTGAAGAAAATTGCCTGGATTGCAGTACCTATCGTAATCGGGGCAGAAATCATGCCTTTGATGTCAGCCATTGATACGACACTGGTGGTTTCAAGGTTAAAAGATACAGGCTGGGAAGCGAGTGAGGCGTTGAACCTGTATAATCAGTACGGTGCTTATTGCGATACACTGATTTCACTGCCCCAGACTTTTACGCAGGCAATTGCGGTGAGCCTGGTGCCCTCCATTGCAGCATTTTTTTGGCAGGGAAGAAAAGATAAAGTGCAGGAAAACATCCGAATTAGTATGCGTATGACTATGCTTTTAGCGTGTCCTTGCGCTGTAGGTCTTTTTGTTCTTGCCAAACCAATTCTTCTTTTGCTGTATTTTAACCAGAGGGAAAATGCGCTGCAGGCTGTGCCGACTCTGCAGGTTATGACCATCGGCGTGATACTCCTTGCCATCGTGCAGACCACAACTGGAGCGCTGCAGTCCGTAGGTAAACAGATGAAACCGGTGCGCAATATGGCTGTCGGCGCTGTGCTGAAAACGGTGCTGACCTATGTGCTGGTGGGTATTCCCACTATTCATGTGAGGGGAGCTGCTTTGGGAACAAGTGGCGCATATTTGATTGCACTGATTTTAAACTTGCATGAAATAAAAAAGGAAACTGGTGTACACTTTCCTTTTGTGCAAACCTTTGTAAAGCCTATGCTGGCAGCTATGATTATGGGTCTGTGCGCGTATGGCTCCTATAATATAGTCTTCGCATGGGCGGGAAACGCTTTGGGCGTTTTATGCAGTATCCTACTCAGCATGGCGGCATACAGTGTTTTGGTTCTGCGCATGAAAGCTGTAAGTCCGGCAGAGTTGCGGGCGCTACCGGGAGGTGAGTTTTTGATGCGGATTTTCAGGGTTTAAGTCGATGGCGCAGTGCAGTCATCGGATATACATGCAGAGAATCTCGAATTAGGAATGTAAAAATCTCCACCATTTTAAGGCAAATGTAAGGCAATGTTGCGTTTCTGCGCTTGTGTAGTCTTGATGCTGCACCATATAACGCTGAATCAAGGGTCATGGTGCGGATGCCGCTTTTTCACTTGGAAAAAGTTCACCTTCCAGGGTGTTTTTAGGGAAAATAGTGCAGCACAGGTAAAATGAATTCTAAGATGGTTGTTGTCATAATAGAAACGCCAGGATCAGTGTATAATGATATGGGGTTTAAGCAGTTGAAATCACTGTGTCATATCATGAAAAAACTTCAAAAATCGTGAAAAGTTTTTTTAAAAAAGGGTTGCAATCTTTACCAACCTCATATATAATTAAAAGGCTTGCTTAAGGCGATGAAGTAGGAAGTTGCGGAGCTATCCGGTAATTTCTACAGAGAATTGTCCCCACCAGATGGGGGCGAAGGTGTTCGCCGACTTTTGCTTTGTGCGAAAAATAAAGAAACGCACGGAGCCGTGTGCAAAGTAAGCAATTCCACCGCACACGTTACAGAAGTGGGCATTTGACTGGGTTCTGCGCAGATTCGCGAGGCACAGAACATCTGGTCAGAAAAGAACCCCTGTACAAGCATAGCGAAAACAGTACAAAAAATTTTAGGAGGAAAAAATGAGCGAATTACAGAAAATCAGAATTAAGCTTAAGGCCTATGACCATGCGTTATTAGACCAGTCCGCAGCGAAGATCGTGGAAACTGCCAAGAAAACTGGCGCAGACGTTTCCGGACCGATTCCGCTTCCGACAGAGAAAGAAATCGTGACAATCCTGAGAGCTGTTCACAAATATAAGGACAGCAGAGAGCAGTTCGAACAGAGAACACACAAGAGATTGATCGATATCACCAATGCTACACTGCAGACTACAGACGCTTTAACTAAGCTGGATTTACCTGCTGGCGTAGACATCGAAATCAAGCTGTAGTCAGCTAAGGTGTAATAGTAAAGTTACGCAGGATTTTTTCGGGAGTGCAAGGCGTGTGAGTTTCGAGAAACGGAGCGCACTTAAGTGCGTGAGTATCGCAGAGAAGGAGCAGCAACGCAGCAATGCCGGAAAAAGACAAGTAAAGTAAGGGACCTTCCCTTAGTAAGATTGCATGAGAGGGAAAAGCTGCCAAAGGCTCACCTGTGAGAGCCCAGGCGCAAGATGCGGCGCCGCTGCGGCAAGTTGCACACCAGAGCAATCCAATGTAAGTGAAAAGGAGAAACAATATGAAAGCTATTTTAGGCAAGAAAATCGGTATGACCCAGATTTTCGCAGAAACAGGAGAAGTAATTCCTGTAACAGTTATCGAAGCTGGTCCTGAAGTTGTAACACAGGTTAAGACAGTAGAAACTGACGGTTACAACGCAGTACAGGTTGCATTCGAAGATCAGAAAGCACACAGAGTGAACAAACCTATGACAGGTCACTTTGCAAAGAGCGGTGCTCCTCTGAAGAAACATCTGACTGAATTCAGAGTAGAAGAAGGCGAAACTTACGAATTAGGACAGGTTATCACTGTTGCTGATTTCGAAGAAGGAAGCAAACTGGACATCACCGGTACTTCCAAAGGTAAAGGCACGCAGGGTAACATCAAGAGACACGGACATCACAGAGGTCCGATGACCCACGGTTCTAAGCACAAGAGATTAGCCGGCGCACTGGCTGCTGGTACTTATCCTTCCAGAGTATTCAAGGGTAATGCCGGACCTGGTAGAATGGGACGCGAAACTGTTACCGTTCAGAACGTAGTTTTAGTAAAAGTTGACACTGACAGAAACCTGATGCTGGTTAAGGGCGCAGTACCTGGCGGCAAAGGAAGTCTGGTAAAAGTCCAGTACGCTGTCAAAGGTCAGGACAAATAGAATAGACTTCAGAAAGGAGGAAGCATAAAATGGCAAAAGTAACAATGCTTAACATGGCCGGAACTGAAGCCGGAACAATTGAGCTTAAAGACGAAATCTTTGGTATCGAACCAAATGCTAACGCTGTTCACGCAGTTGTTGTAAATTATCTGGCAAACCAGAGACAGGGCACACAGTCCGCAAAGACTAGAGGCGAAGTCAGAGGAGGCGGCAGAAAGCCTTTCAGACAGAAAGGTACCGGTCGTCACAGACAGGGTTCCACAACTGACCCTTCACAGGTAGGAGGCGGTATCGCTTTCGCACCGAAGCCAAGAGATTACAGCTATAAAGTACCTAAGAAGTTAAAGAGACTGGCACTGAAGTCCGCTCTTTCCGCAAAGGTATTAGATAAAGAAATCATCGTACTCGATGAACTGAAATTTGATGCTCCTAAGACTAAGGAAATGGTTAAGGTTTTAGAGAATGTCAAAGCTGCAAGAAAGGCACTGATCATCACTGCCGAAAAAGACGAAAACGTTGTTAGATCCGCAGCAAACATCCCTGGCGTAAAAACTGCCCAGGTAGGAACCATGAACGTTTACGAAATCGTAAACCACACAAGCTTCATCGTAACAAAGGAAGCAATCGAAAAAATTGAGGAGGTGTACTTATAATGAGAAGCGCATACGACGTAATTATCAAGCCGGTTATCTCCGAACAGAGTATGGACCAGGCACAGGAAAAGAAGTACACATTCAAAGTTGCAACAGACGCTAACAAGACCCAGGTAAAACTGGCTGTTGAAGAAATCTTTGGTGTTGAAGTTAAAAAAGTCAACATTATGAACTATGACGGAAAATTAAAGAGAATGGGAAGAACCATGGGAAGAAGAGCTGCTTACAAGAAGGCGATTGTAACCTTGACAGAAGCCAGCAAAGAAATCGAGTTCTTCCAGGGTCTGTAATATAGGAGGTAACTACGAATGGGAATTAAAAAATATAAACCAACGACTCCTGGACAGAGAGGTATGACCGTTTCTACTTTCGAAGAAATCACAGCGAAAACTCCTGAGAAATCTTTGACAGTAACTCTGAAAAAACATGCAGGAAGAAACGTTAGAGGTAAGATTACCGTTAGACACAGAGGTGGCGGTACAAGACCAAAATACAGAATCATCGACTTCAAGAGAAGAAAAGACGATATTCCGGGAACTGTTAAGACAATCGAATACGATCCAAACAGAAGCGCAAACATCGCTTTAATCGTATACGCAGACGGTGAAAAGAGATATATCATCGCACCTGAAAAATTAAAGGTAGGCGATGTAATCTATTCCGGTCCTGAAGCTGATATCAAGGTTGGAAACGCACTTCCAATCGCTAACATTCCAGTTGGTACAATGATTCACAACATCGAACTGAAGCCTGGCAAAGGTGGTCAGATGGCAAGATCAGCAGGTAATGCCGCGCAGCTGATGGCAAAAGAAGACAAATATGCGCAGGTAAGACTGCCTTCCGGAGAAGTTAGAAAAGTTCTGATTCAGTGCAGAGCAACCATCGGTGAAGTTGGAAATGCAGATCATTCCAACATCCAGATTGGTAAAGCAGGAAGAAAAAGACACATGGGTATCAGACCTACCGTTAGAGGTTCTGTTATGAACCCGAACGATCACCCACACGGCGGTGGTGAAGGTAGAGCGCCTATCGGACGTAAAGGTCCTGTTACTCCTTGGGGTAAACCTGCTCTTGGCTATAAGACCAGAAAGAAGAACAAAGCTTCTAATCAGTATATCGTAAAGAGAAGAAATGAGAAATAAGGAAGGAGCATAGATAAATGAGTAGATCACTTAAAAAAGGTCCTTTCGTAGACGTGAAGCTTCTGAAAGCTATCGAAGCAATGAACGAAGCGAACGAAAAGAAAGTTATCAAGACTTGGTCTAGACCATCTACAATCTTCCCACAGATGGTGGGTCACACAATTGCAGTCCATGATGGAAGAAAACATGTGCCTGTATATGTTACAGAAGACATGGTAGGACATAAGCTTGGAGAATTTGCTCCAACCAGAACTTACAGAGGTCATGCTGCAGATAAGTCATCAAAGGTTAGATAAGAAAAGGAGATAAGAAATGGAAGCAAAAGCAGTTGCAAAATACGTAAGAATGTCTCCTATCAAGCTGAAACCGGTAACTGATCTGGTTAGAGGCAAAGACTTAGCGGAGGCATTAACAATCCTGAAATTCACACCGGGTAAAGGTGCTGAAATCGTTGAAAAAGTTGTTCAGTCAGCAGCAGCAAACGCTGAAAACAATTTCGATATGAATCCGGACAATTTATACGTTGCTGAGGTATATGCTCATCAGGGCCCTACAATGAAGAGATGGAGAGCCGGTTCACAAGGTAGAGCATCAATCATTCTGAAGAGATCAAGCCACGTTGGCGTGACTCTGAAGGAAAGAGACTAAGATAGGAGGTTCATTGAATGGGTCAGAAAGTAAGTCCACATGGATTGAGAGTGGGCGTAATCAAAGACTGGAATTCCAAATGGTATGCAAACAAGCACAACTTTGCAGACATGCTGGTTGAAGATAACAAAGTCAGAGAATACGTAAAGAAAAAATTATATGCTGCAGGCGTTTCTAAAGTGTTAATTGAAAGAGCTGCAGAAAACAAAATCAGAGTCATCGTTTTAACTGCAAGACCTGGTATGGTAATTGGACGTTCCGGCAACGGCGTTGAAGAACTGAAGGCTGCACTGGTTAAAATGACAAAGAAAGAAGTAGAGATTTCCATCGAAGAAGTTAGAAGATCTGAACTCGATGCACAGCTGACAGCTGAGTCCATCGCACAGGCATTAGAAAGACGTGTATCTTTCAGAAGAGCCATGAAACAGGCAATGGGCAGAACCATGAAAGCTGGCGCAAAGGGAATCAAAGTTCTCTGCTCCGGAAGACTGGGCGGTGCTGAAATCGCTAGAAGTGAAAAGTACAGCGAAGGTAACGTTCCTCTCCACACTCTTCGAGCTGATATCGATTATGGGTTTGCGGAAGCAGACACCACTTATGGTAAGATCGGTATCAAAGTATGGATTAACCACGGAGAAATCCTCGACAAGGGATTACAGAGCCCGGTTCGCGAAGAAAAGCGTGAAAAGAGAGACAGAAGAGGCAAGAAAGACGGCGACAGAAGAAGAAACGATAGACGTGGCGACAGAAAGAGAAATGATCGCGGCGACAGAAACGACAGACACGAAGCGCCGAAAGCTGTAAACCCAAGAGTTAGAAAGACTCCGAAGGTAGAAAAAGTAGAAGAACCACAGGTAGAAGCAGCAGTGGAAACTGCAGAAGCTACTGAAGAATAAGCACTGAAGAAAGGAGGAACAAAGCCATGTTAATGCCAAAGCGCGTTAAACACAGAAGAGTTCATAGAGGTAGAATGAAGGGCGTAGCAACCAAGGGCAACACAATTACCTACGGTGCATATGGCCTGGTATCACAGGAATGTGGATGGATCACCTCCAATCAGATCGAGGCAGCTCGTATTGCCATGACAAGATCTATCAAAAGAGGTGGTAAAGTATATATCAAGATTTTCCCACACAAGTCAGTAACAAAGAAACCTGCTGAAGTACGTATGGGTTCCGGTAAAGGTGCACCTGAGTACTGGGTAGCAGTTGTAAAACCTGGCAGAGTCATGTTTGAGATTGAGGGGGTAACTGAAGAACAGGCAAGAGAAGCTATGAGACTTGCTATGCACAAGTTACCTGTTAAATGTAAGTTTGCCATCAAGGAAAACGCAGCAGAGGGTGGTGAAGCATAATGGAATTAAAGAAAATGAGAGAAATGACAGAAATCGAGCTCGCAGCTGAGCTGGAAAAGATGAAAAAAGAACTGTTCAACTTGAGATTCCAGCACGTAACAGGCCAGCTTGAAAACCCTGTTAAAATGAGAGAAGTAAAGAGAAACATCGCTAGAGTGAAAACTATCATAAGAGAAAAAGAACTGGAAAAGGTTCAGGCTTAAGAAAGGAGGATGTAAATTATGGCAGTTGAAAGAAACAGAAGAAAGACTAAAGTCGGCATCGTAGTAAGCGATAAGATGGATAAGACTGTAGTTGTTGCAATCGAAGACTTCGTAAGACATTCCCTTTACGGCAAAGCTGTAAAAAGAACCAAGAAGGTGAAGGCTCACGATGAAAACAACGAATGCCAGATTGGCGATAAAGTTAGAATTATGGAAACAAGACCTCTGTCCAAAGACAAGAGATGGAGACTTGTGAACATCGTAGAGAAAGTTAAATAAGGAGGCACCAAATCATGATTCAGACTGAAACTAGATTAAGAGTTGCTGACAATTCAGGTGCAAAAGAACTTTTATGTATCCGTATTCTGGGCGGTACTTCCCGTCAGTATGCGAATATCGGTGATGTAATCGTTTGTGCTGTTAAAGAAGCAACACCAGGCGGCGTCGTTAAAAAAGGTGACGTTGTCAAGGCTGTAGTGGTTAGAACTAAGAAAGGTGCCAGAAGAGCAGACGGCAGCTATGTAAAGTTTGACCAGAACGCTGCAGTAATCATTAAAGATAAAGAAGACAAGAGCCCAGTGGGAACACGTATCTTCGGACCTGTTGCAAGAGAGCTCAGAGATAAGGGCTTTATGAAGATTGTGTCATTGGCACCAGAAGTACTGTAAGGAGGTGTTGACAGATGCGTATTAAAAAAGACGACACAGTAATTGTGATTACTGGTAAAGATAAGGGCAAAACAGGCAAAGTCCTGAAAGCTATGCCGAAAGAAAACAGAGTCATCGTAGAAGGCGTAAACATTCAGACTAAGCACCAGAAGCAGACAAGAACTGCTAAGGCTGAAATCAAACATGTAGAAGGTCCAATCGACGCTTCTAACGTAATGTTCTACGATACAAAAGCAAAAGCAGCAGTAAAGATTGGTTACAAAGTTGATGGCGACAAAAAAGTTAGAGTCAACAGAAAGACCGGAGCTGTAATCGACTAAGAAAGGAGGAGACGATTTTGACAGCAAGATTAAGAGAAACTTATAAAGAAAAAGTATTCCCAGCACTGCAGGAAAAGTTCCAGTACAAAAATGTAATGGAAGTACCTAAGCTGGAGAAAGTTACTATAAATATGGGTCTTGGCGAAGCAAAAGAAAATGCTAAGATTCTGGAAACAGCCGTAAAAGAAATCGGACTGATCACAGGTCAGAGACCGGTTGTAACAAAGGCTAAAAAGTCCATCGCTAACTTCAAAGTGAGACAGGGCATGCCGGTTGGAGCAAAAGTTACTCTGAGAGGGGATAACATGTATGAATTTATTGATAAGTTCTTCAACATCTCTCTTCCTAGAGTAAGAGACTTCAAGGGTGTTAGCAAAAACTCTTTTGATGGCAGAGGAAACTATTCCATGGGTATCAAGGAACAGTTAATCTTCCCTGAAATTAACTATGATGATGTTGACACAATCAAAGGTATGAACATTGTATTTACGACGACGGCTAAGACTGACGAAGAAGCAGCAGCACTGCTTGAGCTTCTGGGCATGCCGTTCGAAAAGCAATAGGAGGTTAAGATGGCTAAGACATCTCTAAAAGTAAAACAGCAGAGAAAACCGAAGTACTCCACTCGCGCTTATACAAGATGCAGACTTTGTGGAAGACCTCACTCTGTATTAAAGAAATACGGCATCTGCCGTATCTGCTTCAGAGAGCTTGCTTATAAAGGTGAAATCCCTGGCGTAAGAAAAGCTAGCTGGTAAGAATTCGTTAAATCAGTGCGAAGGCGAAGCCCTAACCCGATTTCTGAAAGAAATCGCTGGTAGGTCTTGTGCGAGAAATTCCCAAATCTCCGATTTGGTGAATTTTACCGCCCCGATCTCAGCAAAAAGAAAGGATTAGACGCTTCGAACCGCGCAAGAGTAAAGGAGATATACTGTAATGACAATGACAGATCCAATAGCAGATATGCTAACAAGAATCAGAAATGCCAATACTGTAGGTCATGAAACAGTTGAAATCCCTGCATCAAGAATCAAAAAATCTATCGCAGAGATTTTACTGGAAGAAGGCTACATTAATGGATTCGAAGTTATAGACGATAACAAGCAGGGCATCATCAAAGTACAGATGAAGTACGGTGCCGGCAAAGAAAGAGTTATCACAGGAATTAAGAAGATTTCAAAGCCTGGTCTGAAAGTTTACGCAAAGGCTAACGAAGTACCTAAGGTACTGGGCGGTCTGGGAATCGCAATCGTTTCCACATCTAAAGGTGTAATCAGTGACAAGAAAGCAAGACAGCTTGGCGTTGGCGGCGAAGTCATCTGTTATGTATGGTAGGAGGTAATTAATTATGTCTAGAATAGGTAATAGACCTGTTGCACTTCCTGCCGGCGTAGAAGTTACTGTAGATGCAAACAATCTTGTAACAGTAAAAGGACCGAAAGGTCAGCTGCAGGAACAGGTAAGCAAATTAATCAGCGTAGAAGTAAAAGAAAACGAAATTTTATTTACCAGACCTTCCGATGCTAGAGAGTACAGATCTCAGCACGGTCTGGCAAGAACACTGGTAAACAACATGGTAGTTGGCGTAACTGAAGGTTACCAGAAGAAACTCCAGTTGATCGGTGTTGGTTACAGAGCAGAGAAAAAAGGTGACACACTGGTTATGAACCTTGGATATTCTCATCCTGTAGAAATGAAAGACCCTGAAGGAATCACAACAGAAGTTCCTGATGCTACCACTGTAGTAGTAAAGGGTATCGACAAAGCAGTTATCGGAAACTATGCGGCAAACATCAGAGCTTGGAGAATGCCTGAACCGTACAAAGGAAAGGGTATCAAGTACGAGGACGAAGTTATCCGCAGAAAAGAAGGAAAAGCTGGAGCTAAATAAGGAAAGGAGTGAAGAAAAATGGCAAAAGAAAGCAGAAACGACAGACGTGTTAAGAGACACGAAAGAGTCAGAAAGAATTTATCCGGAACTCCTGAGAAGCCTAGACTTTGCGTTTTCAAGTCTAACAAGAACATTTCTTGCCAGATTATCGACGACGTAAACAAAGTTACTTTAGCTTCTGCATCTTCCCTTGATAAGGAACTGAAAGCCGAAATCGGTTACGGTGGAAACAAGGAAGCTGCAAAGAAAGTCGGTGAAGCCATCGCAAAGAGAGCACTGGCAAAAGGAATCGAAGTTGTTGCTTTTGACAGAGGCGGTTTCCTCTATCACGGAAGAGTGAAGGAACTGGCTGATGGCGCTCGCGAAGGCGGATTAAAATTCTAACAGGAGGAGATAAGGAATGCGTAATATCATTGATGCATCCAAGCTTGACTTAAAAGAAACTATCGTTAATATCAGACGTGTAGCTAAGACTGTTAAAGGCGGTAGAAACATGAGATTCAGCGTAACTGTAGTAGTCGGCGACGGCAATGGCTATGTAGGCGTTGGTCTTGGTAAAGCACAGGAAATTCCTGAAGCTGTAAGAAAAGCAACAGAAGATGCTAAGAAGAATTTAATATATGTTCCTACAGTTGGAACAACTATCCCACATAGAAACGTTGGTATTTTCGGCGCAGGTAAAGTTTTACTGATGCCTGCTGCACAGGGTACCGGAGTTATCGCAGGTTCCTCTGTACGTACCGTACTGGAAGCTGCAGGTATCAAAGACGTGAGAGCTAAGTCCATCGGCTCCAGCAACACTGGAAACATGGCTTATGCAACTTTGGAAGGTCTGAAGAGCCTGATGACTGTAGAAAAAGTTGCTAAGCTGAGAGGCAAAGCTCCTGAAGAAATTTTAGGATAAGGAGGAACGTTTCATGGCTATGTTAAAAATCACATTGACAAAGAGCACAATTGGCGCTTCCCCTAAACAGAGAAAAGTTGTCGAAGCGTTAGGACTGAAGAAGATGCATAGAAGTGTCGAATTAGCTGACACACCTGCAACTCGCGGTGCTGTAGCAAAAGTAGCACATCTTGTTACTGTAGAAGAACTGTAAGATAGGGGGTGCAAGGTAAAATGAAACTGCATGAGTTAAGAGCGGCAGAAGGTTCCACTAAAAACCGCAAAAGAAGAGGTCGTGGTACTGCTACCGGCCAGGGTAAAACCGGCGGCAGAGGTATGAACGGTCAGAAGTCCAGAAGCGGCGGCGGAGTCAGACTTGGCTTCGAAGGCGGACAGATGCCACTTTACAGACGTCTTCCAAAGAGAGGATTCACCAACATCTTTGGAACAGAGTATACAATTGTTAATGTAGAAGATCTTAATAGATTTGAAGCTGGTACTGAAGTTACACCTGAGCTGTTGAAAGAATTAGGCATGGTAAAACAGGTGAAAGACGGAATCAAGATTCTTGGAAATGGAACTTTGAACATCGGTATCACAGTAAAGGCACACAAATTTACTAAGAGCGCAATTGAAAAAATCGAAGCTGCTGGAGGAAAGGCAGAGGTGATTTAAGATGGAGATGCTTAAGACTATTTCACAGGCATTTAAAGTCGCTGAAATAAGAAGCAAAATGATTTTCACGCTGTTAATGCTGGTCGTTTTTAGAATCGGATCCAACATTCCTGTACCGGGCATTAACAGAGGTACGCTGGCACAGATGTTTACAGGTGAAACCGGATTGTTCGACTTGTTCGACCTGTTTTCCGGCGGATCCTTCAGCCAGTTCACCATATTTGCTTTAAGTATTACACCATACATTACGGCTTCCATCATTATCCAGCTTTTGACCATGGCTTTCCCTTATTTTGAAAGACTGGCAAAGGAAGGACAGGAAGGAAGAAAGAAGATGGCGCAGATTACTCGTTATCTGACCATCGTCCTTGCGCTGATTCAGGCGCTTGGCTTGACAGTAGGTCTGTTCAGAAGAGCAATCACCGACCAGACATGGTTCTCTTTCGCAGTAATTATTCTGGTTCTCACAGCAGGTACTGCATTCCTGATGTGGCTGGGTGAGCAGATTAACGAGAATGGAATCGGTAATGGTATCTCGCTGATTATCTTCGGCGGTATCGTTGCAAGAATTCCGAGCGGACTTCGCAGTCTGTGGACCCAGTATAACGATGGAGCGCTTTCCATCGTAACACTGCTGGTGTTCGTAGTATTTGCAGTTGCAGTTATTCTGGGCGTTATTGAAATTCAGCAGGGTACCAGAAGAATTCCTGTACAGTATGCGAAGAGAGTTGTAGGAAGAAAGATGTACGGCGGACAATCCACCCATATCCCTCTAAAGGTTAACCAGGCAGGGGTAATTCCGGTAATTTTCGCGCTGTCCATCCTGCAGTTCCCACTGACAATCACATACTTCTTCCCAGGCACTGCTTTTACTGAGTTTGTAACTAAGTGGCTGTCACCTGCGGGGAATCCGGGTGTATGGGTATATGCAGTATTTAACGTATTGCTGATTATATTCTTCAACTACTTCTATACAGCAGTTAGCTTTAACCCTGTGGAAGTAGCACAGAACATGAAAGCAAACGGCGGATTTATTCCGGGTATCAGACCGGGAAAAGCAACAGTTGAATATCTGAACAAAGTAATGTCAAGACTTTCATTTGTAGGCGCTATTTTCCTGGCAGTAATCGCAACGCTGCCGACAATCTTAGGCGTACTTGTTCCAGCATTGAAGGGAATGCACTTCGGTGGAACTTCTCTGCTTATCGCAGTAGGCGTTGCGCTTGATACAATGAAACAACTGGAAAACCAGATGGTTATGAGAAACTATCAGGGATTCCTGAAATAAGAGGAGATGAGCAAATGCTGAGAACAGTATTGTTAGGCCCTCCGGGCGCCGGAAAGGGCACACAGGCAGTGAAAATTGTGGAGAAGTACAATATCCCACACATTTCAACTGGAGATATTTTCAGAGAAAACATCAAAAACGGAACAGAGCTTGGTAAGAAAGCACAGGAATATATGAACAAAGGTGAATTGGTTCCAGATGAGTTGGTAATCGATTTAGCAACGGACAGACTTCTTGCAGATGACTGCAGGAATGGATTCCTGCTCGACGGCTTCCCTAGAACTGTTTATCAGGCTGAAAAGCTGGATGAATTCTTAGAAGCGCACGGTCAGAAACTTGACACTGTGATTGATATCGAAGTGGAAAAGGAAGAACTGGTTACAAGAATTACCGGAAGAAGAGTCTGCAAGGCTTGCGGCGCTTCCTTCCATGTCGTAAACATTCCTCCTAAAAAAGAAGGCATTTGTGACCTCTGCGGAGGCGAGCTGTTCCAGAGAGCGGACGACACGGTTGATGCTGTTGAAACCAGAGTCGCAGAATACAACGAAAAGACCAAGCCTTTGGTGGATTACTACACAAAGGCAGGCAATGTCGTTACTATCGATGGAGCGCTTCCTCTCGACACTGTATTTGCTGAAATTGTAAAAGCTTTAGGTGAATAGTATGATCATCATCAAATCCAAACAGGAAATTGATTTAATGCGTGAGTCCGGAAAAGTTACCGGCTATATTCTAAAAACGCTGGAAGACTTTATTAAACCGGGCATGTCCACTATGGACATCGACCGCTATGTAGAGGAAACCATCCGTAAGAACAAAATGATTCCCTCATTTAAAGGCTACGGTGGTTTTCCTGGTAGCGCATGTGTGTCCATTAACGAAGAGGTCGTGCATGGCATTCCCGACAAACATCGAATCATTCAGGAAGGCGATATTGTCAGCGTAGATGTGGGTTCGACCTACAAAGGCTATGTCAGTGACGCAGCAAGAACTTACGCTATCGGCAAGGTTGAACCTGAAGCACAAAGGCTGATTGATGTTACCAGAGAAAGCTTTTTCGAAGGCATCAAGTTTGCAAGAGCGGGAAACAGACTGTCAGATATCTCTCATGCCATTCAGGTACATGCGGAGGGTGCAGGATTTTCTGTGATTCGTGACTTTGTAGGACACGGCGTAGGAAGAGATATGCACGAAGATCCGCAGATTCCTAACTATGGCAAGGCGGGAAAAGGACCGAGACTGGTCAGCGGTATGGTATTTGCTATTGAACCGATGATTTGTCAGGGCGGCTACGAAGTAGAAACGTTGCTCAATGACTGGACAGTGGTTACAGCTGACGGAAAGCTTGCAGCGCATTATGAAAATACTGTTGTTATTAATGATGGTGAGCCTGAACTGCTTACCTTATAGTAAAGAGAGAGGTGTATTTATGGCGAAAAAAGACGTCATCGAAGCAATGGGAACCGTTGTAGACGCACAGCCAAACGCTATGTTCAAGGTGAAGCTTGAAAACGGTTTTGAAGTACTCGCACACATTTCAGGAAAAATCAGAATGAATTATATAAGAATCCTTCCGGGAGATAAAGTGAAAGTGGAACTTTCCCCTTATGACCTGACTCGCGGAAGAATTATCTGGAGAGATAAATAATTCCCTCGACTTCGCCCTGGGAATTATAGACAAGATAAAATCTTTCGCAGCTTCGCTGTAAGGAAATCTTGTTTGAAATTCCCTCGACTTCGCTCAGGAATTATAGAAAATCGCATAGATATGGAGGAGGAATTAAAATGAAAGTTAGAGCTTCCGTAAAACCAATCTGTGAAAAGTGCAAAGTAATCAAAAGAAACGGACGAGTAATGGTAATCTGTGAAAATCCGAAGCACAAACAGAGACAAGGTTAATTAAATTCGTTAAATCCCCTGCGAGGACCAGGACCGCAGGGAAGATAAAATTTATTGTTATTAGAACCCCTGTCTGTATCACCCCTGGAAGGTGACGGAAGATAGGAGAAGGAGGAAACGTATGGCTCGTATAGCCGGTGTCGACTTACCAAGAGACAAAAGAGTAGAAATTGGTTTAACTTACATTTACGGTATCGGAAGAAAAACCTCAAATGTAATCCTTGAAAAAGCAGGCGTAAATCCTGATACAAGGGTAAAAGACCTGACTGAAGATGAAGCTGGTAAAATCAGAAAGATCATCGATGAAGAATACCTTGTAGAAGGTGACCTGAGAAGAGAAGTTTCTCTGAATATCAAGAGACTGATGGAAATCGGCAGCTACAGAGGTATCAGACATAGAAGAGGTCTGCCTGTTAGAGGTCAGAAAACAAAGACAAACGCTAGAACTCGCAAAGGTCCTAAAAAGACTGTAGGCAGAAAGAAGAAATAAGAAGGAGGTAGGAAACAATGGCTAAAACTGCTAAAAAGGTAGTTAGAAAAAAGAAAAGAGAACGTAAGAACATTGAAAAAGGCCAGGCACATATCCAATCCACCTTTAACAATACTTTAGTCACTCTTACAGATATGGACGGAAATGCACTTTCCTGGTCCAGCGCAGGGTCCCTGGGTTTTAAGGGTTCCAGAAAGTCTACTCCATACGCTGCACAGATGGCTGCTGAAGAAGCAACTAAAGGTGCACTGGAACACGGCTTAAAAACAGTTGAAGTTTACGTAAAGGGTCCAGGATCCGGAAGAGAAGCTGCTATCAGAGCACTGCAGGCAGCTGGTCTTGAAATCACTATGATTAAGGATATCACACCGATTCCGCACAACGGATGCAGACCGCCAAAGAGAAGAAGAGTCTAATTGAAGGGAGGAGTAATATAACATGGCAAGATATACAGACGCTAACTGCAGATTATGCAGAAGAGAAGGCCAGAAGCTTTTCTTGAAGGGTGAAAGATGCTATAGCGGCAAATGCGCAATTGAGAAGAGAAATTACGCTCCCGGACAGCACGGTCAGTCCAGAAAGAAGACTTCTGACTATGGACTGCAGCTCCGCGAAAAGCAGAAAGCTAAGAGATTCTACGGAATGCAGGAAAAGCAGTTTAGAAATTTATTTGATAAAGCTGCTAGAAAACAGGGTAAGACAGGTGAAAACTTACTGATCTTATTAGAAACCAGATTGGATAACGCAGTATATAGATTAGGTTTTGCATCTTCCCGAAAAGAAGCAAGACAGCTGGTTGTTCACGGACATTTCACAGTAAATGGCAAGAAAGCTACAGCTCCATCTATGCAGCTGAAAGCTGGTGATGTCATTAAAGTTAAGGAAAAGAGCACAAGCTCCCCTAAATTTAAGGAAATCAAAGAAATGTCAATCACTGTACCTTCATGGATGGCAGTAGACGTTGAGAAATTAGAAGGTAAAGTTGTTGCTATGCCAACAAGAGAAGATATCGATACTCCGGTTGCAGAGCACTTAATCGTCGAATTGTACTCCAAGTAAACAAGCGGCATAAAACCGGTATTACTTGGAATAAGAAGGAGGGTTTTTAGTGATAGAAATCGAAAAACCAACAATCACTAAGTTTGTGGACGAAGACGGTACTTACGGCAAATTTGTCGTAGAACCTCTTGAAAGAGGTTATGGTACAACACTGGGAAACTGCATGAGAAGAATTCTCTTGAGTTCGCTTCCGGGTGCTGCTGTAACTTCTGTAAAAATCGACGGAATACTTCACGAGTTTTCAACGATACCAGGTGTCAAAGAAGACGTAACAGAAATCATCTTAAACTTAAAGAAACTTGCTGTAAGACTGAACGGCGATAATACAAAGCGTGTAATCATCAATGCGGTTGGTCCAAAAGTTGTAACGGCTGCGGACATCATTGGCGATTCCGAAATGGAAATTTTCAATCCTGAGCTGCATATTGCAACACTGGAAGAAAATGCTACACTTGTAATGGAAATCAATCTCGCAAGAGGCAGAGGCTATGTACCTGCTGACCAGAACAAGACAGAAAGCACACCGATTTCAGTGATTCCAGTTGACTCTATCTACACACCTGTTAGAAAAGTCAACTATACAGTAGAGAACACAAGAGTTGGTCAGGTCACTGACTTTGACAGATTGATTCTGGAAATTTGGACAGATGGTTCCATCACGCCGGAAGAAGGCGTATCCATAGGAGCGAAGATTATGCAGGAACACCTGAATCTCTTCATTCAGCTGGATGATTCTACCGACGGTATGGAAATCATGGTTGCAAAAGAAGAAGACCAGAAAGAAAAAGCGCTGGAAATGACAATTGATGAATTGGAACTTTCCGTTCGTTCTTTCAACTGCCTGAAGAGAGCTGCAATCAACACTGTTGAAGAATTAACCGAACGCACCGAAGAGGATATGATGAAGGTTAGAAACCTTGGTAAGAAGTCCCTCGACGAAGTGAAAGCAAAATTAGAAGAATTAGGACTTGGTCTCAAACCAAGCGACGATTAATCATTTGCATAGACAGACAATAACGAAGTGAAAGGAGAATTGATATGCCAGGATATAGAAAACTGGGCAGACCTACTGCTCACAGAAAAGCTATGCTGAGAAATCTGGTAACTGATCTGCTCAGAGAAGGTAGAATTTCTACTACTGACTGCAGAGCTAAGGAAGCTAGAAGAGAAGCAGAAAAGCTGATTACACTTGCAAAGCGCGGCGACCTTCACGCAAGAAGACAGGCGCTGGCATACATCTACGACGAAAGCGTAGTAAGCAAGCTGTTTGATGAAATTGCACCAAAGTATGCTGACAGAAACGGTGGATATACAAGAATTCTGAAGCTGGGACCTAGAAGAGGCGATTGCGCTGAAGTAGTGTTCTTAGAATTAGTATAATCATCAGCTTAAGATAAAACATGAAAACCCTGCATGGTAAGCCCTGCAGGGTTTTATGGTTATACTGTGATTTCTTTAGTAGACTTTGCTGTATTTGAGGTAGTATGAAGACCTTGCAACCTGAAAGCGTATAATTTTGAGAAAAAGTGGCGCAGCAGGGAAAGATTAATATCTATATAATGTAGTAATAAAAAATGATATTGCAAATTTGTTCGGAGAGGGCTATAATACAATTGGAAGAAATTCCAAACAATAATTAAAAACTAAAATAAAAAACAACGTTTTGTGTTCTTTCCATTGGAATCGCACCTTGTTTATCAGGAGATGTCAATGAGAAAGCTAAGAGGGAAGCAGGTGAAAGTCCTGCGCGGACCCGCCACTGTAGTTGGATTGTTTTGATTGAGACTGGAAATAGTCAACCACTGGGGAAACCTGGGAAGGGAGATTGAGACGATAATCCATGAGCCAGGAGACCTGCATGAAATGAGGATTTGCGGCGAGGTAACCGTAAGAATCCATGGTTAAGATACAGTAAATTCGGACTGTAGGCAAATGCCTATAGTCTTTTTTGTTGTAAAAAGCAGGAAGCTGTAGGCGGTAACTAAGACAAGAAAGGAAAAAACACATGAAAGAACAAAAGCAAAACTTGAAGAAAACTCTTGTGCTGCTTCTCAGCTTTCTCATTGTTTTCAGCATGATGCCATCTATGGCATTTGCGGATACAGGTGATGGAACCGAAGCGGAAGCAGAGAAATCCTGTAAGGTAACTATTACTTCACAGGCGAATCAGAAGTTTTTCCATGCGCCGCTGGTGAATACCCAGGTAGATGCGGATCTTGCTGAGACCTACGGCTATGCCGACAGCGTGAAGGATGAAGTTTCTGTATTGGATGCGCTGGTAAAAGCGCATATGGAGAAATATGGAGAAGAATTTACTAAAGAGACAGCAGCTGATAAGCTGGAGATAGACGAGAACGGCAATGTAACCCGTTATTTTGGTGAGAAAACCACAGACAGCGGTGTTATGATCAACAGACAGCTTTGTGAGACGCCGGCAGTCACAGCAATCAAGGAAGGAGACTGTTTGGAATTTTTCCGCTATGCTTCTGCTGAAAAGAAGGATATGTATACAGGGGTTTCCGCTAGCTATGCTACATCAGGAAATAATGGGATACATTGGAAGCCGGTGTATACACTGAGCAGGCTCAGAGACGTTCCTTTCGATATCCATTGCTGGGGATTCAATGTGGCGCAGTTTGGCGCAAAGGAAGAATCTCAGCGGATGCTTAACGGCGTGGGCATGGAAGGACTGCAGCTGGGGGTAATTGACTCTAATGGTGAAGTTGCGCCGGTTGGTGGAGCTGCGGCAAGTAGTAAAGCAGTAGTCAAAAATGTAACTTTAAATCAGACAGAGGATTCCTGCTGGCTAACGGCATATAATCCGAAAGCAGATATTATCATGCCATTCATAAACGTACAATTGCTGAATGCTCCTTCCTTGAAAGTCTTGGAACTTTATAGAAGTGAGGAAGATTTTAGCGAACGTAAAAATCCGCTTACAATGACTCCTGCATTGCAGGATGGCAAAAAAGACGGATATGAAGTGGACATACCGGATTATCTCGGCAATAAAGGCGTATATATCTATAGCAGCTTCTCTTCTGATCCGCAGGCGCCGACCAACGAATTTGCAGGCGAAGCGCTGAATAAAACTGTACGGGGAGAGTCTGGTATGATCTCCGGAAACCGCTCAAAGCTGTATCAAGGATGCTTTCATGTTCGTTATAAGGGAAGCATGGGGATCGTTGCGCAGTACAGTATAAAAGCAAATCTTAATGCTACCCTGAAAGAACTGGCGGTAGAAGGTATAATGGATAAAGCCTTCAATCAGGATGAAACGCAGTATCATACGTATATTGACAAGGATGCGGAAACGACTAAGATTAAAGCAACTGGGTACAATAAGTCATACATGATTAAAGCAAATGGAATAGAAGTTTCAAATGGAGAGGAAAGTGAAATTCCTGTAAAGTGGGATGAATCCGGCCGCATGAATGTAGAAATTACAGTTTCCTCTGACCGCTATGCAGAAACAATCTATCAGATTTGTTATGAAAAAGAGCCTGAAACGGATGTGCCTACCGTTGTAGAACAGCCAAAATCTGCGGATTACATCCAGGGAAATAAAGCGGCAGCGCTGACAGCGAAAGCCAGCGCAAGCGGAGCAGTGCGTTATCAGTGGTACAAGAACAGTATCAATTCTACAGAAGGTGCGACTGCTATTGAAGGAGCACAGGATAGGGAATATACACCATCTACAGAAGAAATCGGTACAACTTACTACTATTGTCAGTTTACCAATGAAAAAAATAAGGAAAATACTGCTATTTCCAATATCATAAAAATTGTAGTTAGTGCTGATCCGACACCAAAAGCGACATTGGAAAATTTTGGTAATGAGTTGGGAGATGATTACTCCTATGCTTTTCATAAAGGTTTTGTGTACGCACCGGGGGCTGAAGCGGAAAAAATTTCCGTTAAGCTTGAAAATCCGGTAGAGGGAGCAGTGTACAGTTATCAATGGTATAGAAATTTCGCCACAGCCGGTGCAGAGTCGAAAACAGGCGGCAGCTTCGGACCGAAAGACGTGACGGAAATTCAGCCGTTTACGGATGCGAAATATGCAGATGATTTAGGTAGTTACTGGTCCTGTGAAATCACATGCACCTTTAAGGGAAAAAAATACGAATCTTATGCGACAACCGGAGAGAAGAATGCGGCAGGAAAAGATATAACGGGTGTTTACGTCTTTATCAAGGTAGACTCTGCGGCAAAACCAGTGTTTACTAAGCAGCCGAAGGGTAACGAATCTTTGAGAGTCGGAGATGCTGCTTCAAAAGGGAGAGTCAGTGTATCCGTAAAGAAAGATGACTATGGAAAATTAACCTATCAGTGGTATGTGAATACAGAGAATAAAAATGAAGGCGGCACACCGATAGAAGGAGCCACTAAGAGTTGGTACAATGCGCCTACGGACAAAGACGGCACTTTCTATTATTACTGTGTCGCAGCGAATCTGCTGCAGGGGCATGTTTCTGAAACAGCTTCAGACGTTGCGAAATTCGTTGTGAAAGATATGCAGAAGGTTGTTGATGAGAAATTTGAGGAGGCAGGCATCAAAGGCGCAGGCACTAAAGAAGATCCTTATCAGATTGAAAGTGCGGCGCAGATGAAGGCTGTACAGGAACTTGTCAATATCGGATACGCATTTAAAGATAAGTATCTGTCACTGGAAAAGGATATTACCCTGCCTGCTGACTGGAAACCAATGGGTGTAACCAAGGATGGAAAAAATGACATCCAGAATGGCGTAAATCTGTATCCGTTCAGCGGTAAGCTGGATGGCAAGAATCATCAGATCACAGTACCGGAAGGCGGTCTGCCACTTCTCGGCTATGTTCAGGAAGCAGAAGTCAGCAATCTGAAGATTTACGGAAGCAGAATTGAGGGCTATGGCCTTGTAAATAACTTCGAGGGCGTTGGCTTATCGGGAAGTGCCATCGTAATCGATAACGTTACTTTGGTGGAAGGAACCAAGACATTGAAGTCCGGTCTCCTTGGTGCAAACATTACGACCAACGGCTTTGCGGGATGCACAGCTGGATTTGTAGCGACCATTAAAAATTGTATCATTGAGAAAGATGTTGTCATCGGATATGCCGAAGATCAGTCTAACATAGGAGCCTTTGCAGGTAGATTACAGGGGACCGTTGAAAACTGTGTCAACCATGGAACCGTCAAGGGTAAAAACTATGTCGGCGGTATCGTCGGCTCAAGAGATAATGCCATGGGCGCGTGCGTAGTAAAGAACTGTACCTTCGACGGCACTGTGATTGCTTCCGGCAATCAGGCTGGCGGTATTATCGGGGGTGGATATGTAAATGAAACAGCACCAAACGGCAAAAGAATCTATGTGGAAGGAAACGTTTCTTCCGGAACCGTTACAGGTAAGAACTATGTCGGCGGTATCATGGGCGCAGACTATTATGTAAATCAGAACTGGGAAACCGGAACCTTTAAATTGAACAAATTTACCGGAACGGTTTCCGCAACGGAAGAAAATGCTTATGTCGGCGGTGTAATCGGCTATCTGACAAGCCTGAATAAATACGACAACATTGCCGGAAATTACTATGCTGGTGATTGCGGCGCGGAAAAGGGCATCGGTTTTGTTCAGTACGTAGATACCAGTTGCAAGACACATGAGACAGAAAGCGGTGCGACTTACGTCGATACATCTGTCGAGAAACCGAACATTTCCGGATTTACAAAGCCTAATCACAATAGAACTGATGACCCGCTGGGCGCAGATGCTGTAAGATTGACTTATTCTGATGACCAGAAGGAGCCGATTGTAATTGATTTAAAGATTTCCGGCGAATACAAAACTGAGTATTTTGTTGGTGAAACATTCTCCTTTAACGGCATGACAATTACTGCTACATATCACACCGGTGAAACAAAGGAACTGAAGCCAAGTGACGTCAAAGTAGAAAACTTCAATTCATCAAGAAGAGGCAGCCAGGAAGTGAAACTGGTATACGAGGGTGTCAGCGCAGTGATTAACGTAACTGTGATGAATCCTGCAGGCAGCGATATTACTGTCAGCGTGAAAATTCTGGGCGATACACTCCACGGAGAGGCGGGAGATACACACACCCTGTCTCAGAATAACCTGTCAGTATGGCTGGATACAAAGACAATCAGTGTGAGCAATAATGCAACTGTCTGGGATGCACTTCAGAAAGCAGTAGAGGGAACAGATATCAGCTTTACCATTCCGAGCGGCAATTATATTTCCGCTGTAACAAAGGGCAGCCTGACTCTTGCAGAAATGGATAACGGCAGGAATTCAGGCTGGATGTATACCATAAACGGAAAACATCCGGAATTCGGAGTAAGCGAACAGTATCTGGAGAACGGAAATGTAATAGTTTTACATTACACAGATGATTATACTAGGGAAGAGGATGCTTCTAAATGGGAACCGCCGGTTGTGGATCCGGAAAATCCAGGAGATACAGACATTGACGATCCGGACACACCGCTGGATCCGGGGACTGAAGCTGTCAAAGGCCTCGTCTCCAAGATAAAGCTGACCGCACGTTCAGCAAGAACCTCTAAGAAAAACGTAAAAGTTACTGTAAAAGCAGATAAAGCAACGACAGAGGCAATCAAAGAACTGAAAGAAATGGGATACACTGTAAAATACACCTATTTCCGTTCCACAAAGAAAGCGTCAGGATACAAGAGCATACTGACAAAGAGCGCAAAGACCTATACCAACACTATTGGTAAGAAGGGACAGATGTACTATTACAAAGCGCAGCTGAGAGTCTATGATAAGGACGGCAAACTGGTTGCGAAGACTGCGCTGAAGCAGTGTAAATATGCGAACAGAATCTGGAAGAAGTAATTTCGGTCTTTCTGTATGAGAAAAGAGCTATCACTTTAACATTATGGTAGTCTAAACTATCGTATGGGCAGCAGACTGAAAAATCAAGAGCACTTCAAGCTGAAATGGCAGCCTAGAGTGCTCTTTTTCTGTTCGTTAATCCTTTTCCTGGAAAGAAGTTCTTTTGCAGTCTTTGCAAAGATATCTGTCTGCACGGTAGACAATGACGCCGCTTGTGTTTCTAAGAGCAGGATGATTGATTATCTTTACTTTATGACCGTGTTCAATCATCAAGCCGCCGCAGAAAGGGCAATCTTTGGGTTTTCGTACGAGCGTAATTTCATAGTGAATGGTATCATGGTCAGTTTTTATAAAACAGTTTGCAATGCCAGAGGTAGTGACATTTAGTAGAGTTATGATAAAATCGATTTTATATACCTGTGATGAATTTGCCATACGGCAGCCTCAATGGAGAAACGTGTTGTCAGGTCCGTTTTGAGAAAATACTTTGTAAAAATGGTAACCTGATTTGGAGGGAACGTTTTATACTGTACAAAGTTTTCCGCTTGTGCTATACTATAGATGAATTATTTGAAACAACTGAATGAAACCATTTCATGTTCTGACGAGTTGTCAGCTAAGAGGGAAGCAGGTGTGAGTCCTGCGCGGTTGCCGTCGCTGTATGGAAGGAGTGCTGCTAAGAAACCACTGGCGTTTTGTAGTAAAACGTTGGGAAGGATAGTAGTGTGATGATTTCTGAGCCAGAAGACCTGCATGGAATATTGAAGAGGCTGACGGTTATTGGCCAAGCAAATAAAACCTACAGAAAAACGGGCTGTAACACTTTTGTGTTACAGCTTTTTTCGATTTTGTGATATGGAGGAAGGTAAGTTGATTGCTGAAAGAGAAACAACGCAATATAAGCAGTACTTGCTGACGGTGCTTTGCAGACAGCCTGATAAAAAATATCATATGGGAAATCGAGATTCTTCTGTCTGGCAGCATTATGCGCTGGGCAGTAAAGACGGAAAAATGCTTTACGAAAGTTTCAGTGAGGAGGAATTACTGCAGTTTCTGCGTGATATTGCAAGAGAACTGAATCATACACCCTCGCAGAAGGAAGTGTTCTGGGTTATGCGCGAATATATTAAGCGCAGATTCGGCAAGTGGCCTTATGCACTCAGATTAGCGGGGCTTTCTACAGCAGCAGGAAAGGGCGGCGCATCTATGGAAGCACAGGATGCTGCAGAGGCACATAAGAATGCGCTTCTGCAGCAGGTACGAGAGAAGGCGATTCAGCTTGGTAGATTTCCGCATCCGGGAGATATGCCGCAGGTCTGCGCTGATTTGAAGAAACATTACAAGCTTTGGGCCGAGGTACTAAAGGCAGCTGGCGTCACCCCACAATTGCTCAACGAAAAGTGCGTATATAAAATTGAAGATTTAGAGCCGGAATATCTTGCTATGCTGGAAGAGGTAAAAGCATGTGCATATAAGCTGGGCAGAAGTCCTGCTCATGGAGACGTGGAGCCGTCATTAAAGAAAGCGCTGATCACACGCTGCGGTTCCTGGCGGAATGCCTTATTTCAAATCGGTCTTCGACCTGTTGCAGCGAAGAACCCTTTTCAAAACATCTATATTGATTACAGAAAATCTGAGAACCGTCACAGCCATACGGCGGGAACTCAGGGATGTCTTTACAAAGTATTGAACTTGCATGACGAGGATAAAGCGATGTTTGCGGAGCTGAGCGCTTTATACCGGGAAATCGGAAGACCGCCGCTGTCAAGGGAACTGCCGAAAGAAATACGCAGCAGATTGCACAAAGTCTGCGGGTCCTGGGTCAATGCGCTGTATCAGATTGACATCAAGCCGGAAGAATACTATAAAATCTTAAAGGAGGCGAAGGCCCATGGAGAATAAAGGGCTCGGTGAAACCGCAGAATTCTGCTCTTATCACCCCCTGGTCAACATCACATATTTTGCATTGGTGATAGGTATTACCATGTTCTCCATTTCACCGTACTTTTTGGCGGTGACCCTGGTGTTCTCCTGGAGCTACGCCTTTGTGCTGAAAGGTTTCAAAAGCCTGAAACTGAACCTTTCGGTGTCTCTGGCAATGCTTCTTATCATGGTGATTATCAATATGTTTTTTAACAATAACGGGGAAACGGTGCTGTTTTACATCAACACCAACCGGATTACGGCGGAATCCATCGCTTATGGCTTTGCTTCTGCGATTATGCTCATCGCCGTTGTGGTGTGGTTTTCCTGTTTCAATGTGATTATTACAGCGGATAAACTGATTTATCTTTTCGGCAAAGTCGCGCCTGTGCTGGGGCTGACTCTGTCCATGATTTTCAGGTTCATTCCTCTGCTCAAAAACCGCTTTGCGGAAATTACCCTGGGGCAGAAGTGCATGAAACGCAGTCACGCTGAGGGAAATTTAATCAGACGCGCCAGACAGCTTTTGAAAGAGGTATCCATTTTGATTGCATGGTCCTTAGAGGCCTCTATCGAAAGTGCAGACTCCATGGAAGCCAGAGGATACGGGCTGAAAGGAAGAACCAGTTTTCATCTCTTCAAATTTTCCAGAAGAGATATCGCCATGCTGATACTGATGGCGGTGACGGCAGCGCCTGTGCTGATCGGCGCTTATCTGGGCGTTACCAATATGTACTTTTATCCGAAACTGGTATTTCCGCAGCTGGATTTGACAACAGCACTTGTTTTACTTAGTTATGTAATTTTAGCGGCGTCACCAATGATTATCGACATCATAGGAGAATATAAATGGAAACAATTAGACTTGAACATGTGACTTTTTCCTATCCCCTTGCGGAAGGCAATGCCCTGAATGATGTGAGCTTTACCATACAGCCCAGCGAATTTATTGTGCTGTGCGGAAAGTCGGGGTGCGGAAAGAGTACGCTTTTGAAACAATTGAAGAAAAATTTGATTCCTTACGGCAATCTGGAAGGAAAAGTACTGTACTGCGGAGAGCCTGTAGCGGACCTTGAAGACCGTCGCAGCGTGACAGAAATCGGTTTTGTGCAGCAGAATCCGGACAATCAGATTGTCACCGACAAGGTTTGGCATGAGCTGGCTTTCGGCCTTGAAAGTCTGGGTATGGACAATGCGTCCATTAAACGCCGGGTTGCGGAAATGGCAAGTTATTTTGATATTCAGGGCTGGTTCCGCAAGAATGTCAGTGAGCTTTCCGGCGGACAGAAGCAGCTGCTCAATCTGGCGTCTATCATGGCGATGCAGCCGAAACTTTTGATTTTGGATGAACCGACTTCCCAGCTGGATCCCATTGCTGCTTCGGAATTTTTATCTACGATTTATAAAATCAACAGAGACCTTGGTACGACCATCATCATATCAGAACATCGTCTTGAGGAAATCTTTCCTATGGCAGATAAGGTTATGGTCATGGATCAGGGCAATGTAATCGCCTTTGACCAGCCGGGACGAATCGGAGAATTCCTTTCAGGAGAATCTGAGGCAGAAAGACATCCGATGTTCTACGGACTTCCGGCAGTAATGAGGATTTTTTCAAGCGTTCTGCCGGATGAGAAGAGTCCGCTGACCATCAGAGAGGGCAGGCTTAAGGCGGTAGAACTGCTGGAAGGAAAGGCCGCTGTGGAAGCAGCACCGCCGCAGGAGACACCGGCGGCACCAAAGGGGAAAGAAGTTATCACAGTGAAAGACCTCTGGTTTAAATACAGTAAAGAGAGCGGAGAGGTGCTGCGGGGACTGAATCTTTCTGTAGAGGAAAATCAGTGGTACTGCCTTCTTGGCGGAAACGGAACCGGCAAGAGCACGACACTGAAAATGATTGCCGGGATTTTGAAAGCCCAGCGGGGTACGGTGAAGACTGACAGAAACGTCATGTCCATGCTGCCGCAGAATCCGCAGGCGCTCTTCACGGAAATTACCGTGGAAGAGGAGCTGCTGGAAGCCCTGCACTATATGAAAATATCTGACAGCAGCAGAGTAGAGCGTGTCAACTCCATGCTGCAGCTGATGGAAATAGAGCACCTGCGAAAAGCAAATCCTTACGATTTGTCAGGAGGAGAACAGCAGAGGCTGGCGCTTGGAAAAATTCTTCTGTTAGAGCCGAAAATTCTTCTGCTGGATGAACCGACCAAGGGGTTGGATCCGTTTTTTAAGCGGACTTTGGCGGAGATTCTGCGGAAGCTGGTGGAAAGCGGCGTGACGATTTTCATGGTTTCCCACGATGTGGAATTTTGCGCGGAATATGCGGATCAATGCGCTATGTTTTTCGACGGCGACATCGTATCCATGGGAGACCCGAAAACCTTCTTCTCCGGCAATAGTTTTTACACGACGACGGCAAACAAGATTATTCGTCAGTGGAAGCCGGACGGTATCACCTGTGAGGAGGTGGCTGCATGGCTAAAAGCTACAATATAACCCAGGTGGAAGCAGCACACCGCAAACGGACGCTGGTGTCGGCTGCCCTGATTTTTCTTGCAATGCCGCTGACCATCCTGATTGGAATGCAGTTCGGAAAGAGTAAATATATGGTAGTCAGCATGATTCTGCTGGTCTATACTATGCTGCCTTTCTTTATGGTTTTTGAAAAGAGAAAACCTAAAGCGAGGGAAATCGTTCTAATCGCCATGATGTCGGCGCTGACCGTGGTGCTGCAGCTGTTTTGTCACATTACACTGCCCCTGCAAATCGGTACGGCCATGATTATCATATCGGGAATTTCTCTAGGGCCGGAGGCGGGATTTCTCATCGGCGCTGTGGCAAGATTTGTCTGCAACTTCTATTTGGGGCAGGGCCCCTGGCTGCCATGGCAGATGTTCTGCTGGGGAATTCTGGGGTTTTTGGCAGGTCTGGCATTTAACAAAGTGGATTTGGATGAACTGAAATCCCGTCACTTCAAGGTGGTGATGGGGCCGGTACTGTGCGTAATATTCGGCATACTGGCAGCATATGTGTGCTATCAGATTTGGCCGGGCACAGATGAAACATTCTTTGGCTGGCGGCTTTATGTTTTCGGATTTTTAGGGCTGTTTGCCGGCATTTTACTGCAGCGAAAGAGGCTGCCGGTGGACGGAGTGACTTTGGCGATATTTACTTTTATCACGACCTTTGTTATTTACGGCGGAATTATGAATATATGCGCGCTGGTAACATCGGCAGGGGCTCCGGGCGCAGAGCTTTCCATCGAGCGAATGAGAGTGCTTTACATCTCCGGTGTGCCCTACGATTTCTATCACGCCAGCACAGCGGCTCTGTGTGTGTTCCTGTTTGGAAACAGCATCATAAAGAAGCTGGAGAGAATTAAAATAAAGTACGGGATATATAAGTAATTGAGTCGTATAATGGAGGAAATCATGAAACGAAAACTTTTAACTTTATTGGTTGCTTTTTGTCTGCTATTGTCGCAGATGACAGGTCTGGCCTTTGCGGCGGACAGTGATACACCTTATAATGAGGCACTGGAAAAAACAAAAACGTATATTACAAAGCAGCTTGCTGAAAAAGGCGCTACCTACGGGACGGAATGGATGATTCTGGGCCTGGCCCGTTCCGGCGCGGATCTCAATGATAAGCTGTTTGGCGACTATTACAATGATGTCGTGAAAACCGTAAAGGAATGCAAAGGCGTGCTCCACAACAGGAAGTATACCGCGTATTCCAGAACGATTTTAGCGCTCAGCGCCATCGGAAAAGATCCGAGAAATGTAGGCGGCTATAATCTGCTGGAAAAGCTGGCGGATTTCAATCAGGTGACATGGCAGGGCATCAACGGCACCATTTGGGCGCTGATTGCACTGGACTGCAAAAATTACGAGATTCCAAAAGTAAAAGGCGTAAAGGTGCAGACTACCAGAGATAAGCTGATTGAAGAAATTCTGCGTCAGCAGCTTGCAGACGGCGGATTTGCGCTTTCTGGAGAGAAGGCCGATGTAGATATTACAGCTATGGCTTTGCAGGCACTGGCACCGTATACCGGTCGCAGTGAAGTAAAGAAGGCGGTAGATAAAGCAGTGCAGTGTCTGTCAGGATTACAGCAGGATACGGGTGCTTTTGGCTCGTGGGGGACTGTAAATGCGGAAAGCACCGTACAGGTTATCATAGCGATGACAGCTCTCGGCATTGATCCCGGAAAAGATGAACGTTTTGTAAAGAACGGAAAAAGCGCCATCGATGGTCTGATGACTTTCTATGACCCGCAGGGCGGATTCAGACATGTAAATACTGCGGTGGACGGCTATCAGCCGGTTATTAACGGTATGGCAACAGAGCAAGGCTTTTACGGACTGGTCGCCTATGATAGATTTGTAAACAAAAAGAACACGCTTTACGATATGACAGACGGCGAAAAGCCGCTGGCAAAGCCGGCAAAGGCGGTGATTTCTTCACTGAAGTCTTCTAAGGCAAAGACTTTCGTTGTGAAGTGGAAAAAAGTCACAAATGCAAGCGGATATCAGATTGTTTATTCGACCAGCAGTAAGTTTACAGCAAGTAAAACAGCGTCTGTTTCAAAGACGGCTTTGTCCAAGACAGTGAAGAGCCTGAAATCTGCCAAGACATATTATGTGAAAGTCAGAGCATATAGAACTGACGCCAAAGGCAACAAGATTTATGGAAGCTACAGCACGGTGAAGAAGGTTAAAGTGAAATAATATGGATAAAGAATTTGAGAAAAAAGTCAAAATGAAACGAATCAGAGCGGCGGCAGTGGCAGTCATCGTCATTGCGGTCATTGCGTATCTGGTTTTAGACATGGACGTGGAGAAAGCCGACTACGGCGATTCTTTGCAGGAGCAGATAGAGACAGCGCAGAGCCTTTATGATGAGCAGAAGGCAAATGCAGGAAATGAAGAGGGGCAGTACGCGCCGTATACACTGCTCGCATTTGCGCAGCAGATTGAAAAAGCTAAAGCAGTAGCGGACGATGAAGCCAGCGAATACAATGCGGAAAAGGACGCTTATGAGCAGCTGAAAGAGGACGTCAAGGCTTTTAAAAAGGCGGAAAACAGCGATGTGATCTCTGCTGACGATGCGAAAAAGCTGGCAAAGGAAAAGGGCACGGAAACCCGCAGCGTTGCATTTGAAGAGGAGAAAGAGCTGGTCTACAACATTGCAGGGGCTGATTTGAAAAAGCCGGTAACCATGAATCTAACCGCCCGGGAGGAAGGCCCTTACTACGGTGAAATCTCTGAGATTCTTGCGGAACTTTCACTGCAGGGACAGGTGGTTTCCTTCTATCAGGACGGCAGCTTCGGCGGAAAAATCAGCGTGACCGCACCGATGTATCTGGAAAAGGAGACAAAGGCTTATGCCTATAAAGTGGATTTGGAAAAGGGCACTTTAGAATACACTTCCGATGCTAAGCTGGACAAAGAAAGCCAGACGGCGGCATTCAGCGTTTCTGAGGGAGGCGATTACGTAGTCGTTACTAAAAAAATGCACAAGGATGATAAGAAAAAGACTTTAGATATCGAGGAACTGGAGGAAGAAGCGCAGAAAGACGCTGACAGTAAGGACGGCAACGGCAGTAAGAAGAGCGACGGAAATACATCTAATAACGGCGGAAATACTTCCGGCGATAATCCTTCTAAAAAGCCTGAGGCAAAGGACATTACAGTATCTATCGAAATTCGCTGCGATACTTTAGCTGAGGATTTATCCAAGCTGGAAAATCCTGCACTTGAAGCATATGTACCGGCAGACGGCACTATTTTAGCCACCACAAAGGTGACCGTAAAAGAGGGAAGCACCGTATTTGATGTGTTGAACAAAGTCTGCCGTGATAAGAAAATCCACTTGGAAACTTCTTATACGCCGGCATTTGGCTCCTACTATGTGGAGGGAATCAACTATCTCTACGAGTTTGACGGCGGAAGCACCAGTGGATGGGAATACAGGGTAAACGGATGGTACCCAAATTATGGAAGTTCTGAGTACGTTTTAAAAGATGGTGATTCCATTGTATGGGCGTATACCTGTAACCTTGGGCAGGATATTGGAGACAGTATGCCGAAATAAATTTGTCTATAAAATGTTAATGTAAATTTTTATATCACTGAGGAGGAAAAAGAAATGAAAAGAAAATTAGTATCTTTGCTGCTGGTTTTGACATTGGTAGTGTCTTCTGCAGCTGCAATGAGCTGCGTGTCCTGGGCAGCAGAGAAAACCGCTACCGTTTATGTGACCGTCAGCAACTGCGGTGACGTTGCTGTTACAGAAAACGGAGAACCTATGGCAGACGTAGCTGTAAAGGTTGCGGCTGACGCAACGGTGGATGAAGTTATGAAAGCATTCCATGATGCGTATTGTAAAGACGGCTACAAGATGGAAGAAGGAAACTGGGGGCCTTTTGTTTCCAAACTTTGGGGTGTTGAAACGACCAACACGTTATTCTTTGTCAACGATACGGCATTGGTAGAAACCATTCCTAACGTAAAGATTAAAGATGGCGACAGAATCGTCGCTTCCATCAACGCTGATGGTGATCATTTCTCTGACTATTACACTTATTTCAGCCAGAAGAAAGCTGATATTACCACAGGCGAAGACCTTTCTCTGACGCTGAAAGGATATTCCGGCATGATGGGCGGAGAGGCAGCAGCTATTGCAAATGTACAGCTTGGTGTTGTCACTGACAAAGGCTTTGTGGCACTGGAGGGTGTTGTGACCGATGATGCAGGAAATGCTGTCATTAAAATGGATCCAGCGCAGTTTGAGGTAGGTAAGACTTATGTGATTTCCGCAAAGGGAATCGTGCCGACTACTGCAAGTGACTGGAATACAGGGGAAACTTTTGACGTGGATGCGCCGACCATTGCGCCGGTTTGCAAAGTAACTGTACAGAGCAAGATTGCAGCAGGCGTAAAGGCTACTAAAATCACTAGCGTAAAAGCAACTGCTTCCAAGGGTAAGGTTGCGTTAGCGTGGAAAAAGAGCGTAGGTTACAAGGTGGACGGATATCAGGTATATCGTTCAACTAAGAAGTCCAGTGGATTCACAAAGATGTTTACTACAAAAGCAAAATCCTATAAGAACACCAAATCCCTGAAGAAAGGCACTCGTTACTATTACAAAGTCAGAGGCTACAGAGCTGTAGACGGAAAGACAGTTTATACAAACTGGTCCGATACTGTTTCCGCAGTGGCGAAATAATAGAAAGTGATAGAAAGTGACAATGATGAAAAAATTGTTAAGTATGCTTTTATCTTTGACTCTGGTATGCACTTTGGTGCTTTCTCAGGCGGCTTTTGTCCACGGGGCAAGTGTCAGCTGGAAGACTGCCATGACTAAGACAGAAAGCTATATGACAAAGAAACTGACCAATCCGACTTACGGTGACGAATGGGCACTAATCGGGCTTCTCAGAAATGGTGCGGCGGTTACAGATGCTACCTATAACAAATACTGTAAAAATCTTGCGCAGGTTTTAGCAGATAAGAAAGGCGTACTGGACGCCCGCAAATACAGCGAGTATTCCAAAGTAATTCTAACCCTGACTGCTATGGGAAAAGATCCGACCAATATCGGCGGCTACAATCTCTTTGAGAAAGTAGCGGATTTTGAAATGGTAAAGAAGCAGGGAATCAACGGACCGGTCTGGGCACTGCTTGCGCTGGACTGCGGAAACTATGAAATTCCAAAAGTTGAAGGAATTACTCAGGTGACCAGCAGAGAACTTTTGATTAAAACCATCTTGTCTCAGGAAAAGGAAGGCGGCGGTTTTGCTCTGACTGGCGATGCTGCTGATGTGGATATTACCGCTATGGTATTGACCGCGTTGGCACCGTATCGGGCGCAGGCCGATGTGGGCGCAGCCATCGACCGTGCTGTTGCCGTGCTTTCTGAAAAACAGATGGCAGATGGTGGGTTTCAGACGCTGAATACTCCCAATGCGGAAAGCAGTGTACAGGTAATTGTGGCTCTGACCTCTCTGGGAATTGATCCATGCAAGGACACACGTTTTGTTAAAAACGGTAAGTCTGTTCTGGATGCGCTGCTTACCTATTATGCAACTGGCGGCGGATTCCGTCATGTAAATAAATCCACTGTAGGCTATGAGCCGGTTGTCAATGGCCTTGCGACGGCGCAGGGATATTATGGGCTGACGGCATACAGCAGGTTTTTAGATGGGAAAAATTCCCTCTACAATATGCAGGACGGAAAGACCATTGCGCGACCGGTAACGACGGCGATTTCCTCGCTGAAGTCGCTGAAAACCAAACAGATGACTATCAAGTGGAAAAAGGTTTCCGGGGTAAAGGGCTATGAAATTGTTTATGCTACAAACAGCAAGTTCACAACGGGAAAGAAGACCGTAACAGCTTCCGCTTCCAGTGTGCAGAAAACCATCAAGAGCCTGAAAAAAGGAAAAACCTATTATGTAAAAATCCGCGCCTATAAAGATAATGGCGGGGGAGGAAAGCTCTATGGCGCGTACTGTACTGTAAAAAAAGTGAAAGTGAAATAAGAAAGAAAAAGGAAAGAGAATGTCCGAGGGGATGTTCTCTTTTTGGCTATGCAGCAGAAAGAAAACTTACTTGTGATTTTCCCGTTTTTCACGTATACTATAGCTACGAAGAAACGAGGTGAGGCGAAGATGGATAAGAAAAGAATTCCCATTGGATTTGAGGATTTTAAAGAAATTAGAGAAAATAATCTGTACTTTGTAGATAAAACACAGATGATACAGGAAATACTAGATGGCAGTAAAGTGACTCTGCTTACAAGACCGCGCCGTTTCGGAAAAACCTTGAACCTTTCCATGATTCGCCGCTTCTTTGAAGATGAAAGAACACCGGAAGGTGAGAAAATCGACAACCGCAGTATATTTGAAGGACTTGCCATTATGGACGCGGGAGAAAAATATCTTGTCCATATGGAACAGTATCCGGTGATTTCCTTGTCGCTGAAATCAGGGAAGCAGAAGGAATACCGGCTGGCATACGGAGAGCTTAGAAAACGCATTAAAGAGGAGTTTAACCGGCATCAGTATGTGCTCAAGGAAGATGTACTTACGGAAGAAGAACGGAGTAATTTCTGTGCTCTGATGAGCGGAACGGAAGACGAACAGCTTTATCTCGATGCACTGCGCTTTCTGTCTCAGTGCCTGTATCACTATCACGGAAAAGAAGCGGTCATACTCATCGACGAATACGATGTGCCGCTAGAAAATGCGTATTTTGAAGGATTCTACGATGAGATGATTGGATTTATCCGTTCTCTCTTTGAGTCAGCGCTGAAAACCAATCCGTACCTGAAACTGGGCGTAGTGACAGGTTGTCTTAGAATCAGCAAAGAGAGCATCTTTACAGGGCTGAACAATCTGGAAATTAATTCCATTATCGGCAAGGATTACAGCAGCTGTTTTGGCTTTACCGATGCGGAAGTGCGGGATATGCTGGCATATTACGGCCTGTCGGACAGCTTTGAAGAAGCAAAAGCGTGGTACGATGGATATTTGTTTGGAGAAACAGAAATCTATAACCCATGGAGCATTCTCAGCTATGCGAAGAGTGTCCGGTCCGGTAATGAGATTGCGACAAAGCCTTACTGGTCCAATACCTCCGGCAACGGTATCGTGCGAGAACTGATAGAGGACGCCGACGATATTACCAGAGAAGAACTGGAAATTCTTATGGACGGAGGAACCATCGAAAAACCGGTCCACGAGGAAATTACCTATGGCGATATACATTCCTCCAGAGATAATCTGTGGAACTTTCTGTTCTTTACAGGATATCTGAAGATGAAAAGTCAGAGGATAGAAAACCGGGATATCTACATCGAAATGTCCATTCCAAATGAGGAAATCGCGACAATTTATGAGAGAAGCATCAGAGAATGGTTTGATAGGAAGATTGAAAGTGTTGATAGAAGCCCCCTCATCAAAGCCTTGGAGGAGGGCGACTGTGAGGCTGCCGCGGGCTTTATCTCTGCCCAGCTGATGGACACCATCAGTTACTTCGACTATGCGGAGAGCTACTATCACGGATTTCTGACAGGACTTCTGAAAAACAATGGGCGCTATTCGATTCTTTCCAACAGGGAAAGCGGAACGGGCAGACCGGACTTGATTCTGAAAGAAAAGAAGTTTATGGGGAGAGCGATGATTATAGAGCTGAAAGCCGCAAGGACATTTGCGGAGATGGAAGCAAAGTGCGAAGAGGCTCTTGCGCAGATAGAGGCGCAGGATTATGCAGCGCCCCTTGCCGCAGACGGCTACCGACCGATATTAAAATACGGCATCGCCCTGTACAAGAAAGGCTGCATCATAAAAATGGCAAAATAGCGAGCAGGGTAAACTTAGTCGGCTCAATGAAGCGACCCGCATGTGCGGGTCGTTTACTGTTTTTTATGTATACATGCCGCTCATGAGAACCCAGTCCTTCCTCTGTGGCTTTTAGAAAGCAAAAGACTCTGCGTGGCGGCAGAGTCTTTCACTTGCGATATTTAGTATTTAATTAAGAAAGAACGTTCAAAAGTGTGCAAACCATTAACTTTTGACTCTTTAACTATAACTTATTTTTGTGGTGATTTCAAGAAGAAATTGAGAAATTTTATATGATTTTCTTGAAGGACAGTGTAAGAGACAAAATCAAATATTACAATAGAAAAATAGCTGCTGGCACAGACGCATGAAAGCGGGTTTTGTGTGCACAGCAGCTATCGGAATGAACCTGTTACAGGGAAGAAAATTCGCCGCTATAAAGATCTGCGAGTAAGTCATCCCAAGTTCTTACTGTTTTCAGAGTCAAATAATTGTTTACTAAATCTTCACTTTTTCTTGTGCAAAAATCCAGATACAACAGTAACAATTTCTTCATATTATATTCCCTCCTCAAAACTTGGCAAAACATATTAAACCGGTAGGTAAATTATGATAATATTATAGCTCCACTTTTTTCCTTTGTCAAGGGATATTAAAAAGTTTGTTGTAAGATTGATATAGAAAGAGCGTGTTCTTTGAGATATAATTTTATAGAATCTGTGTAACCTGAAATTTTTTTTCACGTCTATAGAAGTGAAGGGAGGTGCAGACTGTGACAGAGGAAGAAATCGTAAAGCTATATTGGCAGAGGAACCAAGGCGCTATTGCACAGACAGAGGCGCTTTACGGAGAGAAACTTCTGCATCTGGCAGAAAATATTTTGCATAATCATCAGGACGCAGAGGAGTGTATCAGCGACACCTATTTGAAAGCCTGGAATGCCATACCGCCGAAAAAGCCGGACAATCTCTTTGCTTACCTTGCCAAGATTTGCAGATTTGCATGTTTTGACAGACTGGACTGGAATCAGGCAAAGAAACGAAACATGACAGTGATAGAGTTATCAGCGGAGCTGGAAGCGTGCATTCCCGACGGCGCTGTACAGCGCCGGATTACAGGTCAGGAGATTGGCGCTTTGCTGAATTCCTTTGTAAGGCAGTTGCCCCTTGCGAAAAGGCAGATGTTTTTGCGCAGGTACTGGCTGGGGCAGTCTATTGAAGAAATTGCGGAACTTATGGGATGCAGTCAGAGTAAAGTGAAGACGGGGCTTCACCGCATGCGGAAGGCACTGCGCAGCTATTTGGAAGAAGAGGGGATATCAATATGAACGGAAAAGATTTGCTTACAGCGATGAGTTATTTGGAAGAGGAAAGCGTTGCGGAACTTTTTACATGGGAGCGCAACGCCAAAAGGAAACCGCCGAGGTCTTTGAAAGGTATAGGGGTTCTGGCAGCCTGCATCTGCATCGCGGTGATCGGCGTGTTTTTGCACGGAAAAGGAAGTGTTGTCTCGCCGGAGACGGAAATGATGCACGTGCAGCTGTCTGCCATAGCACTCAACGAAATTGACGGTCTTGGCGGCGATCGAAAGATTCATCTTCCCAATCACTGTATAGAAGAGGTCTGGGATAGAGAGGCTGTTGCCGCATACTTTGGAAGGAATCTGCAGCCGGCATATATTCCAGAAGGATTAAAAGAATCGCCTAACAACGATAAGAAGACAGTGTTTATGCTGGGAGAAAAACCATATTTAGATGAAGTTTCACTGGACTTTTATCACGGCTTTTACGCAGACGGAATGCCGATGTGGACGGAAGATGCTGCCGCCGAGAAAGGCTTTACGCTGACCGCATGGAGAAGGGGGCTCACCAGAGATTATCTGTGGATCAGTGAGGATGACCGGCTGGAAGTTTCCATCATTGGAGATACAGAAGTAACCTTTGGCTATCGGGCTATGGAGTACGGGCCTTATGATGAGAAAACCCATGCGCCGGCAGGCACCTATGATTTATATGTGGCGACCTTTACAATGGAGGGGGTTCACTACGAAATCGTCAGCCACCAGCTGCCGCTGTCAGAATTGGTGAAAGTGGTGACTTCTTTTATCTGCGAGACCGATCAGGTTGTGGTGGAATAGAGAAGGACTTGATGTATCGTGCCAGTATGTGGATTATGCGGAGAGAAAAACAGAGAGAAAACTTAACCTAAATCTTGATTTTGCGTAAAAAGTGTATAAGTGCAGATAAGAGTTTTGCTTTGGGATTTTAAATATCTTGCGTTTTATGCAAGATATCTAGAAAAACTGAAAAAATCTTACGTAAAATGTAATAGATTGCGGTAAAATCAGTGGCAGCTGCGACGCAGTTTGCGTATAGGGGAAGACTTGCACCGAATGCGTTTAAATAGGTTATACATTTTTTTCGTATTTCTTTATTCTCGGTTAAGACTTCGCCATCGTCTTATACATTTTTTTATAAAAAGTGTATTATAGGTTAAGCTGCTGTGACGGCAGAGCCGCTTAGGGCTGCTTGGGATAAGTAAATCTGTTTTTACGTTGACTTTTCATCATAAATACACTATAATAAAACTGTAATTCAACACAATCTCATGTTCCTTCTGCGATAGATTCCGATGCGCAGGAGGCTAAGAGGGAAACAGGTGCAATTCCTGTACGGTCCCGCCACTGTAAGGGAGGAGTTTCTTCTAAGGTGCCACTGGAGTTTTCCGGGAAGGCAGAAGAAATGCTGAGCCCCAAGTCAGGAGACCTGCATGAGATGAATTTCCGGATTCGGCGGTGAACCGAAGTTCCGCGAAGAGTACAGCAAATACGGGCTGTGGGTTATCCACAGCCCTTTTTTTGAAGCGTGGATGACCGGCTTTTCATTCTTTTTTCATACGGATTGAGGCAGGTATCGTCAGCCTGCCTCAGCTATTTTTTGAAAGGAACATAGAAGAGATGAAGGATAAAATTTGTATTGCGACATTTTCGGAAAACGCTGCAGCGGTTATTGCCAAATACGGTCTTGGCATAGAACTCAACGACATTTGTATATCGGAGGCACTGGATGCAGAACAGGAAGAAAATACCATATCGTCAATGAAAAAGGAAATATCTGACTCGCAGGCAAAAACTGTAATTATGCACGGCCCTTTTACGGAGATTATTCCGGCATCTATCGACCATAGGGCGGTGGAGTTAGGATTAACCAGGCTTGAAGAGGCGTACAGCATGTGCAGGAGGCTGGGGGTAAATCGAATGGTGGTGCACAGCGGATATCAGCCCCTTTTATATTTTAAGGAATGGCATCATGAGAAATCTCTCTATTTTTGGAAAAAGTTTCTGGAAGATAAGCCGGAGGATTTTACCATATACATCGAAAATGTTTTTGAAGATGAACCGTATATGATGAAGCAGCTGTTAGAGGAACTTGACGACCCGCGGGCACGCATTTGTCTTGATGTAGGCCATGCCAATGTCTGCACCCTGCCGGAATACGATATCTTTGACTGGCTTTCCGTGCTGGGACCTTATATCGGGCATTTTCATCTGCATAACAATGATGGAATGGCAGATTCCCATGGACCTGTTCATCAGGGGGCTATGGATATGAAAAAAGTTTTGCAGGAAATAGCAAGGCACTGCGGGCAAGATGTAACCATGACCATTGAAAGCAGGCAGTGTGCGGAAAGTGCTGCATGGCTTTGTCAATATTTTCGTGCATAGAACGTTTGTTTGTGGTAGAATAAAAGAACATTTAAAATAAGGAGAGTTTACATAGATGAGTTTAGACAGATTGAACGACAAACAGAGACAGGCAGCTATGATGATCGAAGGACCGCTGCTCATTCTGGCTGGCGCCGGATCCGGCAAGACCAGCACCATGACAGAGCGTATCGCTTATATGATAGAGCAGGGGATATCCCCTTATCACCTTCTGGCTGTAACCTTTACCAATAAGGCGGCAGCTGAGATGAGGAGCAGAGTAGAGGATTTAGTAGGCAGCTGCAGGGACATGTGGATCATGACATTCCATTCTATGTGTCTTCGGATTTTGCGGTATCACTGTGAGATCATCGGCTATGATCATAACTTTGTCATCTATGACAGCACAGATCAGAAAACTATCGTCAAGAATATCATCAAGGCACAGAATATCAACGATAAGGAGTTCGGTGCGCCGTATCTTCTCAGCATTATCAGTTCTTTTAAGGAAAAAGCTGTGGACGCAGAGGGTTACCGAAAGACCATGGAGGATAACTTCAAGACGAAGATTATTTATAACGTGTTTAAGGCATACGAGGAGGAACTTAGGAAGAACAACGCCATGGACTTTGACGACCTGCTCTTAAACACAGTCAGACTTTTTGAAGCGGACGAGGCGATTTTGCTCAAGTATCAGAATCGGTTTCGTTATATCATGGTAGATGAATATCAGGATACGAACCATATTCAGTATAAGCTGATAAAGATGCTTGCTGAGGGCCATCACAATCTTTGCGTAGTAGGTGATGACGACCAGTGCATCTATCAGTGGAGAGGTGCGGATATCAGGAATATTTTAGATTTTGAAAAGGACTTTCCTGAGGCAAAGGTGGTCAAGCTGGAGCAGAACTATCGCTCCGTAGGCAACATTTTGGCGGCAGCCCATTCCGTGATCGAAAACAACCACGGCAGAAAAGGTAAGAAGCTGTGGACCGAAAAGGAAGCTGGCGATAAGATCAAATATTACCGCGCCGACACGGAAAAGGACGAGGCGCGTTTTGTGGCGCAGCAGATCGACCTGATGAAAACCAGAGAGCGGAAGTTCAGTGATTTTGCCATTCTTTACAGGACCAACGCTCAGTCCAGACATTTTGAAGAGGCACTGACTGCAAGAGACATCCCATACAGAGTACTGTCGGGGCTGCGTTACTACGACAGAAAAGAAATCAAGGATGTGATGGCATACATGCGCCTTGTAGTAAATCCGTACGACGACCTTTCCTTTAAGCGAGTAGTCAACGAGCCGAAGCGGGGCATGGGAGATAAGTCAGTGGAAAAGGTTGAGGCATTTGCCAAGGTCAGAGGGGAAAGTCTGCTGCAGGCTTTGTCTGATGAAGAGGTGCTTTCCACCCTTCCGGGAAAAGCGTACGCCGGCGTCAAGGCGATGGTAGAATGTATCAACCTTTGCAGAGCCGAGAGGGAGAACCTTAGGGTGTCTGACATTTATGACAACCTCCTTGTAAAAACCGGATACATGAAAGCCCTGGAAGATGCAAATACTGTAGAGGCAGAGGGACGTATCGAAAACTTGATGGAATTTAAATCGGTTATTTACGATTACGAAGATGAAGCCGAGAATCCGACCATCGAAGAGTTTATGGAGAAGATCACTCTGATGGCAGAAGTCGACAACCACGATGAGAGTCAGGATGCAGTAGTGCTCATGACCATGCACAGCGCAAAGGGATTGGAATTTCCGGTCGTATTTTTGCCGGGACTTGAGGACGGTCTTTTTCCGGGGCACAAAGCCTTTGATACGCCGACAGGTATGGAGGAGGAACGCAGGCTTTGCTATGTAGGCATGACCCGTGCAAAGGAAACGCTAATCTTGTGCAGCGCAGCTATGCGAACACTCTACGGACGGACGGACTATACCAGAGAGTCCCAGTTTTTGCGGGAGGTTGATAAGAGACTCCTTGAGGGAGACGCTGTGTATGTCAGAAAGTCAAGAGATAGCGGTCTAGGTGTATCCACCGGATCTATCGACGGTTATGCAGCAAAGGAAAGCCCGAAACCTTACGATGCGCTGCGCTTTGCAAAAGCAGCCACCCGTGCCAATGTAAGCGCTGCGGCAGGCGGTGAAGATTTTGCTATCGGAGACAGAGTGCGCCATGCTAAATTTGGAGAGGGACTCGTCATCGATCAGGATGACAAGACGATGACTGTTATTTTCGATGCTGCTGGACAGAAAAAAATGGCGAAGGGTATCGCTCCGCTAAAGAAAATTTAGGAGATAAAATGACCATGGAAGACAAAAAGTCTTTAATGAAAGAGAAAATAGAGATTTTGAATAGAGCCAGCAAGGCGTACTATCAGGATGCTGAGGAGATGATGTCCAACTTTGAGTACGATAAGCTTTACGATGAGTTGGCAGCTTTAGAGGCGGAAACCGGCATGATTCTGGCAGGCAGTCCTACGCAGAATGTGGGATATGAGGTGCTTTCGGATCTGCCGAAGGAGCGGCATCCGGAGAGAATGTTGTCGCTGGATAAGACAAAGGACAGACAGGCGCTGGCAGAATGGCTTGCAGGACAGAAGGGGCTTTTGTCCTGGAAACTGGATGGACTTACCATTGTACTGACTTACGAGGAAGGAAAGCTGGTTAAGGCGCTGACTCGTGGAAACGGAGATGTTGGCGAAGTGATTACAAACAACGCCCGCGTCTTTGCCAATGTGCCTGTGGAAATTCCGCATAAAGGCAGACTGGTTCTGCGTGGAGAAGCAGTAATCAAGTACAGCGATTTTGAGAAGATCAATGCTTCTATCGGGAATGCCGATGCTAAATATAAAAATCCGAGAAACTTGTGCAGCGGCTCTGTACGTCAGCTGAATAACCGCATTACCGCTGAGCGAAACGTCAATTTCTTCGCTTTTAGTCTGGTGGAAGCTGCAGGCGTAGATTTTGCGGGCAGCCGGCAAAAGCAGATGATGTGGCTTTGTGACCAGGGCTTTGATGTTGTGGAATACAGGATGGTAGACGCAGAAAATGTGGTAGATGCCGTTGGATATTTTGAAGCAGCAGTGGCAGATAACGATCTGCCGTCGGACGGGCTGGTTCTGAGTCTGGATGACATCGATTATAGCCGCAGTCTGGGGACTACTGCAAAGTTTCCAAGGGATTCCATTGCATTTAAGTGGCAGGATCAGGTTGCGGAGACGACTTTAAAGGAGATTGAATGGAGCGCATCGAGAACTGGTCTGATTAATCCGGTGGCAATCTTTGAACCGGTAGAACTGGAAGGAACCACAGTGAGCAGGGCATCGGTGCACAATATCAGCGTGATGCGGGATCTGAAACTGGGACTTGGCGATACCATTACGGTGTACAAGGCAAACATGATTATTCCGCAGATTGCAGAGAATCTGACGGGAAGTAATGATATAGAAGTGCCGGAGAGTTGTCCGGTCTGCGGAGAGAAAACTACAGTGAAAAACGACAATGGCGTAGAAACCTTGTACTGCACCAACGAGGCATGTCTCGCAAAGCAGATTAAACGGTTTACATTGTTTGTTTCTCGCGACGCAATGAATATAGACGGTTTGTCAGAGGCGACCATCGAAAAACTGATTGCAAAAGGGCTGATTCGTGAGTTAGCGGACCTGTTTGCGCTGGAACAGTATCGGGAACAAATCACAGCAATGGAGGGTTTTGGAGAAAAATCCTTTGAGAATTTGGCATCATCCATAGAAAAAGCGAGAGATACGACGCCGGAACGGCTCCTTTACAGTTTGGGTATTCCGGGCATCGGTGTTGCCAATGCCAAGGTAATTATCAAAGCCTGCGGCCGCAAGTGGGACAAAGCTGCAGCACTGACCCGTGAAGAACTGATTGAAATCGATGGAATTGGCGAAATTATGGCAGACGCCTATGTATCGTATTTTGACGATGAGGCGAAGCGAAAGGAAGCGGAAGATGTGCGTGCCATGGTGCGTCTCGATGAGACGGAAGAAGAAACGGCAGACTTTCTGGAAGGAAAGACATTTGTTATTACAGGTTCTTTGCAGCACTATGAGAATCGGGATGCACTGAAAGCAGAAATTCAGCGGGCTGGCGGCAAGGTAGCAGGCTCTGTCAGCGCAAAGACCGCATATCTGATTAATAATGATCTGCAGTCCACTTCCGGAAAAAACAAGAAAGCAAAGGAACTTGGTATTCCTATTATAGATGAAGAAACAATCAAGACTTGGATTGAAACAGGGGTGATAGAAGATGTGTAAGGAAGACGAATTGGCGAGGTCGGCTAAAAAAATGACGAGGTGTGCAGAGGCATCGCCGCTGGAAGCAGAGTTAGCATCTGGCGGAACGCAGGCCCTTGCTCCACTGAAAGTCGGCAAGTTGGACAGCGATGTACTGCAGGAAATTGTACTGGACAGGATTACCTACCGCAGACCTGAAGTGAAAACTCGTGCAGGTGTGGGAGAAGATTGTGCCGTTATCGACTTCGGATCATATGATTGTGTAATTTCCACTGATCCAATTACAGCAGCTGTTTCTGAAATTGGCCGGCTGGCGATTCATATTTCCTGCAACGATATTGCCAGCAACGGTATAGAACCCCTTGGCATTACCCTGGCAGTCATGCTGCCTGTAGGAACAACCATTGAAGATGTAGCAACGATCATGGAGCAGGCGGGAGAAGCGGCAGAAGCTTCTGGTGTTGAGATTATCGGCGGTCATACCGAAGTGACGCCGGCGGTGAATCAGCCGGTTATCGTCTCTACTGCTTTTGGTCGGGCAGTTTCAGGCAGCTGCCAGTCAGCGGGCGATATGCGCCCGGGCGATTATGTGCTTCTGACAAAATGGGCGGGGCTTGAGGGCACTGGCATTATTGCAGGCGATTTTGAAGCAGAACTGGCAGATGTGCTGACAAAATCCGAGCTAATACATGCAAAATCGCTATTAGACGATGTAAGCGTCGTGAAAGAGGGCACTGCTGCCGGAAAGATTGGAACTGGCGGTATGCACGATGTAACTGAGGGCGGCATTCTGGGAGCAGTCTGGGAGATGTGTCATATCGCAGACCTTGGTGTAGAGCTTTGGGAAGAAGCCATTCCGGTGCAGCCGGTTACAAGAAAAATCGCAGACCACTTTGGAATCAATCCGCTGCGGCTGATTTCCAGCGGCTGTATGATGATCATTGCAGCGCCGGAGAAGAAGGAGGCGCTGCTGGAGGCGATTACAGCGGTAGGTGTGCCGGTTTGCTGTATTGGGCGGATTTGCGCCAAGGAGGCAGGGCTTGTGCTGATTGGAGCAGACGGTGAGCGGTCTGAAATCACGCCGCCAGAGCCGGATGAGTTGTATAAGGTGGTAAAATAACAAAGCTTTTAACCTATAACGATAAAATCGCGAGAAAATGTATAAGGAAATCGGCAAATCTTAACCGAAAATGAAAAAAATAGGGAAAAGTGTATAAGAAAGATTGTGCAGCAGTGTGGATTTTGTAAAAATTGTTTAAATGCAGGGTTGATTTAGAGGATTTTAAGAGTTGAATGCAGGGACTTTGCGCAAACTTGAGAAATTTTTATACATTTTTTAGCCATAATCAAATTACAGGTTAAATTTTCTCTGCTGATAAACGAGGAAAGGGATTAAGATGTACGAGTTGATACAGGTAGGTGAACGGACTTATTACATAGAGTGCCCTGCAAAAATGGGACTCTTCAGGATTAATCAAGAAGAGGTTTGTCTCATTGACAGCGGCAATGATAAGGATGCCGCAAAAAAAGCCCTGCGCATCATCGAGGGGCAGGGCTGGAAGCTGAAGATGGTAATCAATACCCATTTTCATGCAGATCACATTGGTGGAAATCAACTGCTACAGCAGCGGACCGGCTGCACCGTGTGCAGCCGTGGCAGCGACCGCGCCTTCGTGGCGCGGCCGCTGCTGGAGCCGGCGTTTCTCTTCGGCTCCTGTCCGCCGCACGAACTGCAGAACAAATTTTTGATGGCAAAGGAAAGTGTGGTTACAGAACTGACAGAGGAACTACTTCCAGAAGGTTTATCTATGATAGAACTTCCTGGTCATTCCGATGCGCAGTTTGGACTTAGAACCTGCGATGATGTAGTCTTTCTGGCAGATTGTCTTGTAGGCCAGGAAACTTTGGATAAATACCGAATTTCTTATATATTTGATATGGGAAGATATCTGGAGACATTGGAAATGGTCAAAGGGATCTCTGCCAAAGTCTTTGTGCCAGCCCACGGCGCAGCCTGTGAGGATATCGTACCTCTTGCCCAGGTAAATATTGATAACGCTATGGAAATCATGGACGACATTCTGAATCTTTGCTCCAACAAGGCGTTGATTTTCGATGATATCATGGCGGTCCTCTTTGAGAAATATAACCTTTGTTTTGATTTGGGGCAGTATGTACTCAACGGAACTACAGTGAAGGCCATGCTGACCTATCTCCATGAGGCAGAGAAGATGGAGATTGTAATAGAAGGCAATTATATAAAATGGAAGTCTGTTTACTAAAACGCCGTTCGTGGGCGAGAGATTATCATGTAAGTTTTATGCAGGCAGCATGTGGAAATAGCCAAACTCCTCAGTCTCTCCTAAATATGAAGGTTTGTCAAACATATGTTACAGCGTCATGCAAAAAATTAAATAAAGTATCTTTAGGAGAAAGCCACTTTAATGGACGCATAGGAAAGTTGTTGTACTTT
>NZ_QWES01000013.1:0-114434 GCF_009936115.1 Anaerotruncus sp. 80 | reverse complement strand
TCTGCCAAATCGTTTAAGTAGCAGTTGGTGAATACGATATGTTCGCCAAAGATGTCCTCCAGATTATTTTTGATAAAATCAATAGCGTTCTTGTTGTTGGACGTTCTATATATAATGATAACTCTTTTTGAATTGTTCATGAAAACACCTCGCTTGAGCAAAAAATGCACGGGATAATTTAATAAGAATAGTATAGCCTAAAACGAGCAAAAACAAAAGGGAAAATGTGGTGAAATATGATTTAATAGGATTATAACACAAAATACTGGAAGAAGCGTGATGAAAAAAGGGGGAAAACAGCGATATAAAAAAATTGAATACTGTGGTAAAATTGGCATATAAATTGCTCTTTAAATTAAGACAGCCTAAAAAATAAGGAGAAGTAACAATATGGACAAAAAGATTGGAGTGTTAGGCGGCATGGGACCGATGGCATCGCAGCTCTTTTATAAACTTGTAACAGAAAAGACTGCTGCAGATTGCGACCAGGATCATGTAAGGATGGTCATTTACAGTGATTCATCTATGCCGGATCGAACTGGCGCCATTTTAAGCGGTGAATATGATAAAGTGTATTCTCAGCTTTTGGAAGACGCAAAAGTTCTTGAGAACTGCGGGTGCGAAGCGATTTGTATTACCTGCAATACAGCACATTTCTTTGGAGAAATGATGGTAGATCAACTCAAGGTTCCTTTTATTCACATGATTAAAGAAACTGTTGATGCCATTGCAAGAGAAACGCCGGGCGCAAAAGTTGCTGTCCTTGCAACGGATGGGACCATCAAAACAGGACTCTATCAAAAACATATGGAAGCGGCGGGGCTTACAGCTTATGCGCCGTCTGAGGAAATACAAAAGGAAGTCATGTATCAGATTTATGACCGAATTAAGAGTGGACTTGTCTGGGATGCAGCCTCTTGGGATAGAATTGAAGAAGCGGTAAAGAGTGCCGGCTGCCAAAAAGCAATTATGGCATGCACGGAACTGTCCGTCATCAAAGCCGATAACGGATTGTCAGATTTTTATGTAGATCCGATGGAAGTGCTTGCTGAAAAAGTGATTTTGTTCAGCGGAAGAAGATTAAAATGAGTTGAAACAGGATTTAATTATTAATGTATCCTATTATGGGGTGCATTAAGGATAGAAAATCGTTAGAAGTACGTCAGGAATTTAGATAAATAAGTTTGGCATAAAAATTGCTGTTTATATATGCAAATAATCTGTCAGATTATTTTTATAAGTTCGAATGACGTATGGACAGACAAAAGGAAAGACAATGAAACAAGATAAAGAAGTATTGAATCAGTATTTAGAGAAGCTTTTTGAGGAAAAAGGATATGCGGGCATGGCTGTATCCCTTCGCGGACCGGAGGGACCCATCTTCGAAAGAGGCTTCGGATATAGAAGTATAGAAAAGAATTTGCCGACAGACGAAAATACGGTTTTTGGCATAGCCTCTATGAGCAAATCCATGACAGCGCTGGCATGTTGTATTCTTCATGCAGAAGGCAAGCTGAGCCTGGATGATCCGATTACCAAGTATTTTCCAAGATTACATATTCCAGGCGCACCGGATGAATGCGTGACACTGAGAGTCATCGCTATGCACAGAGCAGGTATTCCGCCTCTTCCTCCGCTGGAATGGTCCATCGCGATGAACAGTGCTGAAGAGGACAATGACTGGTATCGCCATATGGTAAAAACAGCGCCGAACAAGATGGAAACCATCGATCAGGTTGTAGATTATCTGGCACAGGGCGATTATACGCCGCTTGGTGCGCCGGGCGAATTCATGAGTTATTCCAATGACGGCTATGCACTTCTCTCCTATGTAGTGGATATGGCAGCAGGAATCACCTTGGAAGAGTTTTTGACTGAACGGATATTTAAACCTTTAGGCATGACTCGCTCTGTTCTGGATCTTGACGCAAGTGAGGCAAAGATTTTGGCACAGGGTAATATTACCAGTCTTTTTGAAAAAGACTATGAAGAAAACAAAATGTACGAGGATGACAATTGGTCGGTGCTTCCACCTTTCCGCGGCTGCGCCTGTGTAAAGTCCACAGCAAGCGACATGACCAGATATTACAAGATGCTGGCAGATTACGGTATGTGGGAAGGCAGCCAGGTTATCCCGAAAGAAGCAGTAGAACTGATGGTGGGAAGAGAATTCCCACTCAGGAAGGAACCCTTCTATTGTTTAGGTCTTACGAAAAATCTGATTGGAGGTATGCAGATTTGCCAGCACACCGGCGGACTTCATGGCGTATCTTCTATGGGTGGATTTACAGAAACCGGCTACAGCGGCACTGTCCTTTGCAATCAGGGCGATGTCGATGTAGAGGAATTTTTGTGGGTGTTATATAATTTTGCACTAGGACTTCCGCTGGAAACAAAACATCATTGGACCGTGCCAAATGGCAAAGAGTTCAGCCAGCCGGAAATGCTCTGCGGGGATTATTTCAGCAATGAAGGCCTGCCGGCACATACGATCGTTACTTATGAGGACGGCATATTAAAGGTGGATTATAACGGGATGAAAGGAATCCTGAAATACTGCGGCGGCTTGGCATTTGCGGTATTTGCTGAAAAGGATCCGACCCGAAGAGTCAGTTCCTTCCGCTTTTTCCTTAGAGATGGGAAAGCATGGGGCGTGAGATGCTACAACAGAATTTATCAGAGAGTGTAAGGGGAATTTTATTTAGCTCTTTGTATGTTATATTTAGCAACAAATAAAGAAGGGAGATGTAATTATCAGAAATTATACTATCAAACGAATTCTGCAGGGACTGCTTTTAGTTATCTGCGTATCTTTCCTGGTTTTCAGCTTAATGTACATGATGCCAGGTGATCCGGTAGATATGGTCGTAGACCGTAAAGTGTCGGAAGAAAGAAAAGCAGAAATTGCCCATGAAATGGGCTATGACCTGCCATTTTTTACCCAGTACAAGAACTGGGCGTCAGACATTCTCCACGGAGATTTCGGAACATCCACAAGATACAAGAGTGATGTTTGGGATTTAATGAAACAGAGGATTCCTTACAGTTTAACGCTTTGTGTATGGTCGCTGATTTTGGAGCTTGTGATTGCCTTGCCACTGGGACTGTTGTGTGCGGTAAAGAAAGACGGTTTTTTTGACCGATTTACAGTTAACTTTTCGCTGCTGCTCACCGCAGTGCCGTCGTTCTGGCTGGCAGCGCTATTCATCCTGTTCTTCAGTGTAAAGCTTGGTGTACTTCCAATTAGTGGTTATGCACAGCCTGAAAACTGGGTACTTCCAATTGCAGTAACCGTACTTACCGGTATGGGGGGGACGCTCCGTATCACTAAAACAGAAGTATTGGAAGTTTTTAACGAAAAATATGTAACCACAGCCTATGCAAAGGGACTTCCAAAGAAAACTGTTTTGATTAAGCATGTACTTAGAAATTCATTAATTCTGGTTACTACACTGGTGTTCATGTCAATTCCTTGGCTGATTTCTGGTGCCGTTATCATCGAAAAAATATTTGGTTTGCCAGGTATGGGAAACCTCCTTCTCAACTCTATTATCGTTCAGGACATGCCGGTTGTACAGGCGGTATTGCTTTTGATTGCGATTTTGACCGTAATCTGCAACTTGCTCAGTGATATCATCATGGGTATCCTGGATCCGAGAATTAGATTATCATTGAGCGGAGGTGACAACTAAGATGAACAAAAAATGGAAAGAAAGACTCTATGAGTGCTGGAAGAACAAAAACTTCATGATTGGTTTGTTCGTTCTGGTTTCCCTCATTATTATAGCAGCTTTTGCAGACGTGATTGCGCCATACGGTGTCAATGAACACGGCGTTGGCGGTCGCTATGAGGCGCCAAGTGCAAAATGCTGGTTTGGTACAGACGCACTGGGGAGAGACTTGTTTTCTCGCGTTATCTACGGAAGCAGACTGGCTCTGTGGGTAGCCTTCCTGGGCGGCAGTATTCAGCTTGTTATCGGCGTTGTTGTAGGTCTTGCCTGCGGTTTCTTTGGAAAATGGGTTGACAGAATCCTGTCCTTCCTGACAGATTTGACCTGGTGTATTCCGGGAACCATTCTGGCGCTGGCTGTAGTTACCTTAATCGGTAAAGGCTTGACCAACACTATTATCGCAATTTCCCTCGTTGCATGGGCAAGTTATGCGCGTGCAGTAAGAGCAAAGACCTTATCCCTTAGAAATATGGCGTTTGTTGAAACCGGAAAAGCTTTTGGTGAAAGCAACGCTGCTCTAATGGTCAGATACATATTGCCAAATGTAGTTCCGTCTCTGATTGTTCTGGTATCCTTAAACCTGCCGGGAACTATCATGTCGACAACTACGCTGTCTTTCCTGGGACTTGGCTCACAGCCGCCGTCACCGGACTGGGGACTTGCAATCTCTGAAGGTATCAAATCCATTACCAGAGCGCCTTGGCTCAGTTTGTACCCTGGTATTGCACTGGTATACACTACGTTTGGTTTTAATCTGCTGGGTGAAGGTCTTAGAGACCTCCTCGATCCGCATATGAAGTCACAGTAAAGCAAGAAAGGAGTATGGAAATGAGTGAAGAATTATTAAAGCTTGAACATCTGTCCATCGACTACAAAGTAAAGGATGGATACCTTTCTGCTGTCAACGATGTAAACTTTACAGTAAATAAAGGCGAGGTATTTGCAGTAGTCGGTGAATCTGGCTGCGGTAAATCCACCGTTGCCCACAGCATCATGAATCTGCTGCCGGGTGGCAACGAGGAGATGCATGGAAAAATTCTGTTCAAAGGCAAAGATCTGCGCACCTGTACACAGCAGGAAATGGAGTCTATTCGCGGAAAAGAAATCGGTATGATTTTCCAGAATCCGCTGGATTCCCTAAATCCAGTGTACACCGTAGGCGGACAGATTGCAGAAGCAATCCAGCTTGACAAAGTAGATAAAGTAGAAGCATGGAACAGAGTAACTCAATTATTTAAGGATGTTAAGATGCCGGATGCGGAGGAACGCGTAAAGAGCTTTCCCCATGAACTGTCCGGCGGTATGCGTCAGCGTGTCATGATCGCTATGATGTTATCCAGAAATCCGGAGCTGCTCATTGCAGACGAACCGACCACTGCTCTTGATGTAACGATCGAGGCGCAGATTCTGGAAATCATGAAAGAATTGAAAGATAAATATAATACGGCAATTATGCTGATTACCCATAACTTTGGTCTGGTAGCAGAAATTGCAGACAAGATTGGTATCATGTATGCCGGTGAAATGGTAGAAAGCGGAGACGTATTTGAAATCTTTGCAAACCCAACTCACCCGTACACTCGTCTTCTCATGCAGGCATTGCCTAGCAAGACCAAAGCGGAGGGGCGTTTGCAGACTATCACGGGTTCTGTTCCTCGTATTACCGAGAAGAAACCGGAATGTCGTTTTGCAAACCGCTGTCCGTTTGCAGAGGAAGTGTGCTTCAAAGAAGCACCTCCGATGAATTATGTAAGTGAAAGCCATTTCTGCCGTTGTCATTTGGCTGGAAAGGAAGAAAAGTAAGATGGAGAAAGTGATGATTAAACTGGATGGCCTAAAAAAATACTTTTCTATTTCTAAAGGCCTTGTAAAAAAGACAACTACCTACGTAAAGGCAGTAGATGATATTTCCCTGGAAATTGGAGAAGGTGAGATTGTCGGTCTGGTTGGAGAATCCGGCAGCGGAAAAACGACACTGGCGCGTGTAATTTTGAACCTGACTAAGATGACCGGCGGTAACATTACCATCAACGGAATTGACCTTGCAAATGCCAGCAGGGCTGAGATAAAGCAGCTTCGCAGCGAAATTGCTGTCGTGTTCCAGGATCCGGCTTCCAACCTGAATCCGAGACAGACTGTAGAAAGCTCCATCATGCGTCCGATGATTATTCACGGCGTGCCAAAAGCCGAAGCAAAGCAGAAGGCTAAGGAAGTACTGGAAATGGTAAAGATGGACCAGAGATATCTGGACAGCTTCCCACACCAGTTATCCGGCGGTCAGCTGCAGAGAATTGCTATCGCAAGAGCGCTGGCACTGAATCCAAAAGTGATGATTCTCGATGAGCCGACCAGTGCTCTTGACGTATCCGTGCAGGCACAGATTCTCAACCTGTTGCTTGACCTGCAGGAACAGTTGAATCTGACCTATTTGGTAATCACTCACGATTTGAACGTCATCAAGTACATTAGCGATAAAATCGCTGTCATGTATCTGGGACGTCTGGTGGAATTCGGACCAACCCTTGAAATCGCGGAACATGCAAAGCATCCGTACACAAGAGGATTGCTTAACGCAGCGCCGATTCTTGACCCGAATCTTCGTGACAGAAAGAAAGAGGTCATGGGCGGCGATCCGGGCAGCCTGATCAATATCGGAGTCGGCTGCAGATTCTGCGACAGATGTAAATATGCGACTGAGGAATGTAAGACAACGATGCCAAAGGATACGATAATCGCACCGGGACATCAGGTTTCCTGCTTCCATCCGCTTGCTGATTAAGTGGAAATTAAAGATGGTTGTAATATAAATTGCAATATATATTGCCCTCGGTAGAGAAAAAACTAGAGGGTATCCTAACCCAATGAAAAGAGGAGGACAACATGAAAAAGAAATTATTGGTATTGAGCCTGATTGCTGTATTTGTATTCAGCATGACCGCTTGCGGCGGTGGCGATGGCGGAGATGAGGCTTCTGCAAAGACTGAGCTGACCATTATTGACGGTGAATGGTACGGACTGGATACTTACCAGCTGGACAGCACTGCAGGCGGACAGGGACTGAACTCAGCTTCTTTATTCCAGTGGAACGCTGAAACAGGCGATGTAGCTGACAACGTATGCACTAACTGGAAAGTAAGCGAAGATGGAAAGACTGCTACCTTTGATGTACCGGAAGGAATGCTGTATTCCACTGGCGAACAGGTTGAACCGGAAGACGTAATCGCTTCCATCGAACACGGACAGAAAGTCAGCCCTTATAACGATGGTTATGACAACATCGAATCCATGGAATGGGAAGGCAGAACAGTTACACTGCACCTGTCCGAATTCCGTTCCGACATGCTGTATTACTTCTGTGCTGGTTTCGTAATTGTAATCGACAAAGATGAACTGGACAATATGAGTGACGAAGAGCTCATGTGGGGATGCCACCCTTACGGACTGTATGCGCTGGCTGAAGACGGATATGTATCTGGTTCTGAAGTAAATCTTGTAAGAAACGAAGGCTTCAAATGCGCAAATCCGCTGGTAAAAAACCAGGGCGCTGGTAAATTTGAAACGGTAAAGGTAAGATTTAATGTAGAAGAATTTACCCAGACAGAAGATCTGAAGGCTGGAAACGTAGACATTCTGATGTCCGTAGGCAGCGACCAGTATCTGGAACTGCAGGACAATGAAGATATCGAAATGGTTGATACTACATATCCGAACATTGCTTACTTCGAAATGAACACTGACCACGATGTATTCTCCGACATTAACGTTCGTAAAGCATTAGCGTTGGCTATCGACAGAGACGGTTTGGCAGAATCTGTTGACGGACTGATTGCGCCTGCTTATTCCATGATTTACGATACAGTACAGAACTTCAATCAGGATGCAAAAGACTGGTTCCAGAAGAATCTGGCAAACGATCCTGAACAGGCTAAGCAGCTCCTCGAAGAAGCTGGCTGGAAAGAAGGCAAAGACGGCATCCGTGAAAAGGACGGTAAGAAATTAGAGTTCACATGGTATGCTTGGACTGATGCTACCACCATTCCTGAAGCTATGGCTGAACAGCTGAGACAGGTTGGTTTCCAGATGAACATCGAAGCAATTGACTGGAACTACGTATACGAAAACATCAGTGCTGACAAGTATGACGCTGGTATCGAATGGCTGTCCTGGGCAGAACCAATGCTGGTACTGAATGCTTGCCACTATGACAAGAACGCACCAAGCAACACAGACGAATACTTTGATATGGTTAAAAAAGCAGCTCACGAAACTGACGGTGAAGAAAGAACTAAGATGGTTGGTGATATCCAGATGTATCTGTTTGAAAATGTAAACATGATTCCTATGTACGCTGAACTTTCCTTCTCCGCTATGAACAAAGATCTGAAGGGCTTCAACGTATTAGCTGACGGTTCCACTCCGCTCAATGATCTGGCATACTAATCTGTAAAATATAGAGCATTATGCTAATATGAAGTAGTGAATGAGGAGCCGCTATCTGGGCGGCTCCTTTTTTCAGAAAGGATGCTTTCTGAAATGCAGGAACAAGTTGAAACGAGATGAAATAAGATAGAAACACATCATGCAAATGGGTGAATCGCTACTCTGTGTGCTTTTACAAGCTTTTGGGCGATATGTCAATTGGCACAAAAATTGCATTAACTATGGTTTGTAAAAGGACACATAAAATAATAGAGGAGGGCAAAGAATGGGCTTGCCAAAGGATTGCAAAGTAGATTTGCAGAACAAGTTTCCGAAAGGAAAAAGAAACTTGATTAGTGATGTTCCCGGCGTAAAGGTTGGGCATGTCACGCTGAAAGACGACGAAAAATTTATACATACCGGGGTTACAGCAATCCTGCCTCACGAAGGAAACCTGTTTCAGGAAAAGGTTGCTGCCGGTGCATGTGTCATCAACGGATTCGGAAAGAGTGCGGGTCTTGTTCAAATCGAAGAACTGGGCACCATCGAGACACCAATTTTGATGACGAATACCCTCAGCGTGGGCGCTGGATTAAATGGATTAATTCAGTATATGCTGAAAGATAATGAGGATATTGGTGTATCTACGGGAACCGTAAACTGTGTTGTAACGGAGTGTAACGACGGCGAACTGAACGACATTCGCGGCATGCACGTGAAAGAAGAGCATGTGCTGAAAGCTTTGGAAAAGGCTGACGAGGAATTCACCGAAGGCGGTGTCGGCGGCGGTACAGGTATGTGCTGTATGGGGCTGAAAGGCGGAATCGGTTCCGCTTCCAGAATTATCACATGCAACGAAAAAGAATACACTCTTGGCGCAATTGTCATGTCAAACTTTGGTGTACTAGGCAATCTCAGAATTGACGGAAAGCGTATTAAGACGGAGCTTCCAAAGGAAGACAAACCTGAAAAGGGATCTATCATTATTGTACTTGGTACAGATATCCCGCTCAGCGACAGACAGCTGAAACGTATTGCAAAGAGAGCAACTGTCGGTCTTGCCAGAGTCGGTTCTTTCCTTGGAAATGGAAGCGGCGATATCGCCATCGCATTCTCCAATGGAAATAGAATTCCGCATTACAGCAAAGAAGATGTTCTGGAAACTAAGATGTTCCATGACAATGCTATGGATAAACTCTTCGATGCTACTGCAGAGGTAGTAGAAGAAGCTGTTATCAGCTCCATGTACCATGCAGAAACCACAAAGGGAATCAGAAACAAAGTTCTCTACGGACTGCGTGAATTCATCTAGGATGAGGTTATAAGATGAGAAAGATATTTATTAGTGCAGATATTGAAGGAATCACCGGAGTAACTGGCTGGTGTGAAACCCGCTATGGCGGTCAGGGCTATGACGCAGCATGCAGACAGATGAGCCTGGAAACTGCAGCAGCATGCAGGGCAGCTCTAGATGCAGGATACGAGGTTGTAGTTAAGGACGGTCATGAAGACGGGCTGAACATTGACGCTAACCTGCTGCCAAAGGGAACCCAGCTGATTCGCAGCTGGATGTCGGATCCTTACGCTATGATGGCAGGTCTTGATCAAAGTTACGATGGCGCAATTTATATCGGTTACCATGCAAAAGCGTGGTCCAATGACAGTCCTTTGACCCATACCATTGAAGATTATCTCTTCAACTGGATTAAAGTCAATGGAGAACTTGCCTCTGAGTTTTCCCTCAATGCGCTTCTTGCCGATGAAATGAGTGTACCTTCCATTTTCCTTTCTGGAGACAAAGGCATTTGCGATGATGCAAAATCTCTGTATCCATCTATGGAGACTGTGGCTGTAAAGCACGGCACAGGGAATGCGACCTGGAATATTCATCCGGAAGAAGCTATCGCACTGATTGAAGACGGTGTAAAAAAAGCCCTGGCTGCAAAGCATCAGTCGAAGCCACTGGCAAATGAGTATCGTATGGAGATTAACTTCAAGAAACATCAGAAAGCCAGACACGCTTCCTGGTATCCGGGCGCAAAGCAGATTGACTCCAATACTGTAGAAATCACCGCGAAGACACCGACCGACCTTGCCATTGCAAGAATGTTTATGACAGGGGTATAAAGGCAAAGGGTCTACAAAATAGAAATTACCATTCCAGTAATATACATTTTTCTTAACCTAAAGAACGCTGCAAGACGTGCTATCGCGCCGGTTTGCAGCGTTCCGCTTTTTTGATATTTGGTGGAGCGGCGGTTTGATGGAGTTTACTTTGGAGGTGCTGGGTATTGTGCATATTTTCGAGAAAAGGTTTCAAAATATGCACGAGGCTGTGCATAGATTTCGAAGAAACTCCAAAAATATGTACATTTCACTTGAAAATCGGGAGCCATATTCAGATAATCTGCATATATTTGCTGATTATCACGAAAATATGCATAGTTTGAAAAGGTGATGTGCATATTTTCGAGAAAAGATTTCAAAATATGCACGCAGTTGTACGTATTTTGAAAAGAAATGCTTAAAATATGCACACTCATGTGAATTGCTGCAATGGCAAAGAGCTGCAGTAAATGCAGCTCTTTGTGAATGAAAATGAAAAGATTTTAGTCTTGGTATCGCTATTTTGTTTCGGCGTTGTCAGCCAGCTCAGCTTGCTCGACAAGAGCCTTGGTGGTTCTGCGGATAAAGTCTTCGTACATAGGGACATCGACTTCGTTTGAGGCGAAGCAGACAACAAAAGGCTGTTTTGCATAGACAATGCCTACATCGTGGGCTTTATCTTCTTCGTCGCCGGTTTTGTGCGCCATAGGATAGTCCATAATCAGATGACCGCCCATCTTGTGGTTTATTTGCTGCTGCCTCATGATATCGTCCAGCCAGATGGAAGATTCCTCATTGACTAGAGTCTTATGGTATATCTTTTCCAGGAGAATGCCGATTTCTTCAGGAACAAAGTAGTTGTTGATTCCGCGGGCTTCTCTCTCTAAATCCCACAATTCTCTGTTAAACTGGGTTCCGATTAAGCCAAGTTCCAGAAAAGCTTCTCTAATCTTTGGGACGGTATAGTGACGCAGCAGTGCGTTAGTTGCTGTATTGTCACTAATGGTAATCATCAGTTTTCCCAGCGTTTCCATATCCAAAGTCACCTCACCGGTTATGTGCTGTACTGCACCGCAGCCAGGCACCTTCTGATCCTGATGAATTAGAATTTCTTCTCGAAAGTCTGCTTCCCCACGGGAGCGGAGCAGGAGAATAGCTGCCATTAAAGGGAACTTTATGACACTTGCCGGAAGAAATGGTTCTTTTTCGCGGTAGCCGTAAGTCTCGCCAGTAACTAAATTATGGTAGTAAAATCCAACTTTTCCCTCCATCTGAGAGAGTTCATTTAAGATTTGTTCTTTCATTATAGGGTTTCTCCTCTTTTCAAGATAGCGCCAGCTTTTGCGCCGGTGTGTATGCCGTCTTTCGCTGTCAGCACGCCGTTTACGTAGACACGGCGAATGCCTTTGCATGGCTGTTTAGGATTATTAAAGGACGGAGTGTCTTCAATTTCATCAAAGTCAAAGAGGACTAAGTCCGCCTGCATGCCTTCCTTGATTAGACCTCTGTTGTTAATGCCCAGACGGTTTGCAGGAAGTCCGGTCATTTTGAAAATGGCTGTTTCCAGCGGGAAGAGCTTGCGCTCTCTGCAGTATTTGGAGATTACGCGAGGGAATGTACCAAACCAGCGAGGATGCGGTTGTCCCGGATAATCCATGGAAGCAGCTTCACCGTCGGAGCCAATCATCACATATGGCTGTGGCATGATGTATTCGATATCTTCTTCGCACATGCCGTAGTTGACTTCGTTGACACGACCACGCTCTTCTAAAATCAAATCAAAGCATGCGTCTTCCGGATCAACGCCACGAATTTCTGCAATTTCTTCTATATTTTTACCTACCACCCAAGCGTTTTTTTCGCTGGCAACGTAGGAGACGCAGATGTCTCCCCATCTGCCCAGGTGGCTTTGTCTGGCTTCTTCTTTTAGTTTTGCTCTAGTCTCTGGGTTCCGAAGTCGTTCAAAGAGGGCTTCCATGCCGCCGTCAAATGCCCATAAGGACACATTACTGTCCAAAGTAGTGGCAGAAGCATTGTATGGATATTGATCCACTTTTACGTCAAGACCTTCGCGTCTAGCTCTGTCAATCATGGCAATAGTAGTTTTGCAGCTGACCTGCCAGCCGGATTTGCGGGTGCATTTGTGGTGAGATACCTGCAGCGGTGCGCCGGAGCGTTTTGCGATTTCCAGCGCTTCGGAAAGCGCTTCCACCAGATAGTCACCTTCGTCTCTCATATGGGTTGCGTAGAAAGAACCGAAAGGAACTAGTTCTTCTGACAAAGCTGCCAGCTCGTCTGCGTCTGCATAGCAACCCGGCGGATAAATCAGTCCGCTGGACATAAAGTATGCACCGTCTTCTAAAGCTTTGCGAAGGAGTCCGCGCATTTGTGCAAGCTCTTCGCTGGTCGGTTTGCGTGCATCGAATCCCATAGCCGCCAGCCTGATGGTGCCGTGTCCGACAGCGGTTCCAAAGTTAACGCTCAGCTTATGCTCCTTCAAAGTATCTAAATATTCTCCAACGGTTTCCCAGTTGTATGTTAAATCACCAACATAATCTTTTAACTGTTTTTTTCTTTCAGGGTCAGCGCTGACCGGTGCTACGGACATGCCGCAGTTGCCGCCGATTTCTGTGGTAACACCCTGTAGAATTCTGCTTTCTGCAAGCGAATATTCCAGCAGTGAGACATCGCTGTGAGAATGGAGGTCGATAAAGCCCGGAGAAAGGTATAAACCCTCTCCGTCCACGACTTCCTTTGCGGTGTTTTCTTCTTCTGCACTGAACGTGCCGATTTTATCAATACGTCCGTCTTTGAGGGCAACGCTGCTAAGATACCACGGAGCCGAAGTACCATCAATAATGCGGACGTTTTTTATAATGCAGTCAACCATAGTCAGGGTTCCTTTCTTTCTATATCGAAAATATAATGCAAGAATAGTGCCAGAATTTGCAGCGCAGAGAAGTGGGAAAATAGCGGAGGAGAGCGGCTGAGGGGAAAAAATAATGGGAAGAAATGCGGAATAATGGGTTTTAATATGATTGTTGGGATTTTCTGATTTGTTGTTTAAACTAACTTCAACTTGACAAAAATATATTGGGGGGGGGTATCATATTTAGGGGAAATCTCCCCAAAGATGTTAAGATTTTTTTAAGAAAAGCATAAGATTTCTTTTCGGGTTTATTTAAGAACTGTACCTTATGATAGAGATGTAAACAAACAAAGGAAGGGTAAAGATGGAGACATTAGAGAACTGTAGGGAATGGGAAAAGAGAATAGGACAGGCAGGGGAGGAAATACTTCCGTATCTTTTACTGACGGGACTTACATTTCTGCTTCTCTATTTGCCTGTCGAACAGGGAGCAATCTTTGGATCAGAAGGGGATTGGTACAGTCAACATGTAGGAGCTGCGGAGGCACTGAGGCAGACCATGCTTTCAGCAGGGGGGATTTTCCCGCAGTTTGTCGGACTCGGCGGAGGGATTAACGCATACGATTTAGCTTACTACGGACTGCTCAGACCGGACGTGCTTTTGTCCTGTCTGCTGCCAAACGTTGAGATGAAAGAGATTATTTCCGTCTACGCGGCGGTAGGAGCAGTGGCAAGTGTTAATATCACTTATCTCTGGCTAAAGGGGAAAAATTTTACCGTTCGCTTAGCAGCTACAGGAGCAATCTTAATGGCAGCAGCCACATGCTTCTTCCATGCACATCACCAGATTATGTTCATCAATTATATGCCATTTTTGGTGCTGGCGCTGCTGGGAATCGACCGGATTTTAGCAGGAAAAAATGGTTTGCTTTTGACAATCGACTTGTTTTTCATCTGCATACATAGTTTTTACTATGCGCCGACCTGTATGGTGGTATGTTTTCTATATTATTTACATCAGCTTGTAAATTCGGGAAATACTACGAAAGAGGCATTGAAAATGACAGGGAAAACTGCATTTGCAGTCACTCTCGCTATCTGCCTTGCTGCGGTGCTTCTGATTCCAACCGGACTTGCCATTTTATCGACGGAAAAAGATGCTGGAAGTTTTGCGCAGGAGTCCATCGAAACTATCAACTTATCTTTCAGCGGACTTTTGTACCAGCCTTACAGCTGCGGCATGACCTTGATTTCTTTGTATCTGCTGCTATTGTCTCTATGGGATAAGAAAAAACGCTGGCTGACGGCAGTGGTGCTTCTGATTCTTATGGTGCCAGCTGTTTGGTACGTACTGAGCGGATTTCTCTATGCTAGAGAAAAGATTCTGATTCCGCTGGTTCCGTTGATTGTCTGGATCTGCACAGATACGCTGGCAGGGATATTAGAGGGTAAGCAGAAAGCGCTGATGTTGCCGGCGCTGCTTTGTGCCGTACCAATCGTGCTAAGGAAGGAAGACGCGTGGGTACTGTTAATCTTGATAGATGGACTTGTGGTATTGGCATGGGTGCTCTTTCAGAGAGTGGGGAAAATTCCCCAAAGAACAAAGCATGCGCTGACGGCATGTCTGCTGTTGATTCCTCTCTGCATCAACTTTGGGGTAAACAAAGAGCTAGAGCACTGGCTGCAGAAAGATGACATGCGACAAAGTTGGTTTTCTTTCGGAGATATTACCATGTTTGCTTCAGAGCCGTTATATCGTTTTGACTACCTCAGCAATAACTACGTCAACAGTAACGTGCTGCCGGACGGCGGTCTGAATAAGACGGCAATGTATTCTTCGGTGACAAGCAGCACCTATGGGAAATTTTATTATGATACGATGGGAAACCCAATCAGCATACGAAATCGGGTAGTTCTCATGCCAAATCAGAACAGCCTATTCAATTACTTCATGGGAATAAGGTATGTTTTGACCGGAGAACAACAGGTGCCTTACGGCTATGAGCCGATTTTCAGGCGAAACGGTTACGTTCTTGCAGAAAATCCCGATGTGCTGCCTATGTGTTACGGCACCGACAAAGTGCTTTTACAGGAGAAAGCAGAGCGTGGGGGAATTAGTGAATTTCCAAAGACTTTGGCACAGCTTTGCGGTGTGAGTGCAGAAGCGCAAAATCCAGAGGAACTTTTTGAAGAAGCATTTCCAACGGTTTACGATGAGAGTGTGCAAGGAAAACACACTTTGCATTTAAAGGAAACTTTAAAGGACAAGGTCCTTGCCATATCTTTTCACATAGATAGAAAGGATGACAGGCAGGTGCTCATCAATATCAATGGAATGGCGAATAATCTGTCTTCATGGTATGCGCCGTATCCTAATGAAAACTACGACTTCACTTATGTACTGTCGGATTCTGCAGGACTTTCAGAGCTGGAAATTGCGATGAGCAGGAGCCGCTACAATATCGAGGATATCAAAGTCTACACTTTGGATATTCCGACAGCAGAAGCGCAGGACATTGCGGTGCCGACTCTCGCAGAGGATTTTCAGGCAAACGGCAGCGATATATTTCAGGGAATAGTAACGATGAAGCAAGATGGCTATTTTGTTACATCTTATCCATATAAGAAGGGTTTTCAGATTTTGGTGGACGGGAAAGCGCAAAAGGCTGAAAAGGTCAATACCGCTTTCGTGGGATTTCCACTGGAGAAAGGAAAGCACAGCATTCAAATCAGTTATAAAGCGCCGGGGTTTGCAGCAGGAGCAGCACTCAGCGCAGCGGCGATGGCAATGCTGCTGTTATCACAAATTATAGTATTTTTAAGGAAAAGGAAAAGAGAGAAATGAAGAAATTGCAGGAATCACAAATTGTTCGTTACATTATGACGGGCGGCATGACAACAGGGGTTAACTATATCATTTACATCGGACTAATGGCACTTTCTGTCAACTATTTAACAGCAAACACGCTTGCATGGCTAGGCGCAGTAACTTTCGCCTACTTCGCCAACAGGAAAGTGGTCTTCCACTCCAAAGGAGATAAAAAACAGGAGTTTCTTCAGTTCTTTTCGCTTCGGGCGGCAACTTTGGTCATTGAGAATTTACTGCTGCTGCTTCTGGTAGACTGCATTGGCGCAGGAAGCTTTGTGTCAAAGGTTCTCGTCAGCGTTATCACAGTGGTACTTAATTACTTTGCTTGCAAGTACAGTATTTTTAAACAAAGGGGTGTTTCACATGAATAAGAGAGATTTAATCAGTGTTATTGTGCCTTGCTATAATGAAGAGGAGTCTTTACCTTTATTTTACATTGAAACTGGGAAAGTACTGCGTCAGATGACGGAGGTGGACTATGAGATTATCTTTGTAGATGACGGCAGCAGTGATAAAACCAGAACTATTATGAAAAATTTGGCAGAAAAAGATGAAAAGGTCCGCTATGTAGTTTTTTCCAGAAATTTTGGGAAGGAAGCTGCGATGTACGCCGGGCTCAAAGAAGCCAGAGGGGATTATAGCGTGATTATGGATGCAGATCTGCAGCATCCACCAGCGTTGCTGCCTGAGATGTACAAGGTTGTCAGCTGCGAGGACTATGACTGCTGCGGCGGGCTCCGCCTGAGCCGCGAAGGGGATGGTTTTCTGCGCAGTCTGTTTTCTAAAGCCTTTTACAAAATCAGCAAAGGGCTCACCCACATGGATATGACCGACGGACACGGCGATTTTCGTATGATGAACCGCACGGTGGTTAATGCCATTTTGGAAATGAAAGAATATAACAGGTATATGAAGGGACTTTTTTCCTTTGTGGGATTTGATACCAAGTGGATTGAGTACGAGGGTGTGGAGCGTGCAATGGGATGTACCAAGTGGAGCTTTAAGAGTTTGTTTGCTTATGCATTTGAGGGAATACTTTCCTTTTCAACGGCACCGCTGAAAGCGGCAGGTCTAATGGGAATTTTCCTCTTTCTCGCCGGTATGGTGTTCATGGGATGCAACCTGATACAGAGTATCTGGGTTCCGGGGGCGGTGAGCAGTCTGGACGTGATACTCTTTGTGGTACTGCTTCTGGGCAGCCTGCAAATGTTGTTCATCTATATTTTGGGCGCCTACCTGTCTAAGGATTACCTAGAAAACAAGAGACGCCCCATCTACATCGTAAAGGAAAAAAGCTGCTGATGCAGTAATTACAAGGATTCCAGCGCATCCAGACTGTGGACAGGGCTATAGCATGCATGGTTTCGGCAGAGGTAAAAGTCGCTGCCTTCTTCCGGAATCTCATAATTTTTCAGATAAGGAGATACTTTATGCAGTGTCTCCTCTGTTTTTCTTGTTTTCAGCACTACGTCCATCTGAAGATCCCAAAGTCGGCACAGCGTGTCTGTGGATAGGTTTTCTGCGTCAGGCATAGTGCAGATGAGTTTGCCCTCTTCAAAAAGATCCTGGCTGACACTCCAAAGGTAAAAACTATTACCAAAGGGATAATCACTGCAGGCTCTGTCCATGAAAGCAGACTGCTTGTCAGCAATGTCCTCCCAAAAGCTTTCACCGGTAAGAAATGCCAGTTTTTTTGTAATATGAGCAGCGACGGCATTGCCGGAAGGCATAGCCCCATCATAAGTTTCCTTAGGGCGCAGAAAAAGTGCCTCACTGTCGGCAGCATAAAGGTAAAAGCCGCCCTCTTTAGAGTCGAAAAACAGTTTTATCATGGTGCGGCCAATCCGGTCTGCGCGTTCCAAAAAGATAGGATTGAAGGTCGTGCTGTAACATTCCAAAAGTCCCCAGATGTAGCAAGCATAATCGTCCAGCGTTCCCGAAAAGGCATAGTGACCCTGCCGCCATCTGGCAAAAAGTTTTCCCTCATCTTGGAGATGTTTCCAGATAAACTCCGCCGCGGAAAGAGCAGCTTCCAGATAATCAGCATTTTTCAGCTGTCTTGCAGCTTTTGCAAAGGCGGCGATAGCAATTCCATTCCAGCTGGTGAGAACTTTGTCATCCTTATGGAGTTTGGTGCGTTCTAAGCGGTAGTCGTATAAAATTCGCAGCACGTCTTCGTCGGGCAGAAGACCGTGGTCTTTGGTACTCAGAAGATTGGGGATATTTTTCCCCATAAAATTGCCTTGTGGTGTGATGTCGTATTGAGAACAGAAGGCTGCCGCAGGTTCCAGATGAAGAACACTGCGAATTTCCTCCGGTGTAAAGAGGTAATAGGTGCCCTCTTCACCGTCGCTGTCGGCATCTTGTCCACAGTAAAAGCCGCCTTCTGGATCTTTCAGTTCTCTCAGCATGTAGGAGGCGGTTTTATTTGCTACAGTCAGATAAAGGGGAGATTTTGTCTCATAGTAACATTGGCTGTACGCCATGAGCAACAGGGCATTGTCATAGAGCATTTTTTCAAAATGGGGAATAAGCCACTTATCGTCGGTTGCGTATCGGCAGAAGCCGCCGCCAATGTGGTCAAAAATGCCGCCCAGATACATTTGGGTTAGAGTCTTTTCTGCCATAGCCAGGTATTTGTCACCTTTTTTACTTTTTTGCGCCATGAGAAACAGCAGGTTGTGCGCTGCGGGGAATTTAGGACTGCTGCCAAAGCCGCCATATTTTCTGTCGAAGTTTTTTACAAAGTATGACAGGGCTTCTGCAATAGAATTTTCTGGATTCTGTTTTGTCTGCGGTGCAGCTGCTTCCTGCTTTTGAAGAAAGGCAACTATTTGACTGCCCTGAGTAAGGAGGGAGTCTCTGTCCTCGGTCCATTTTTGAGAGACTGCGGAGAGCAGTTCTAAAAGACCGATTTGACCGTATTTGGTATGTTTTGGAAAATAGGTTCCGGCGAAGAAAGGTGTCCTTTCAGGCGTCATGAAGATAGTAAGCGGCCAGCCGCCGGAACCGGTCATAGCCTGAGCAGCGCGCATGTAGACGCTATCGATATCGGGGCGCTCTTCACGATCCACCTTGATGGAGATAAAATGGTCGTTTAAGAAAGCGGCAACCTCTTCATCCTCAAAGGATTCGTGTGCCATGACATGGCACCAGTGGCAGGTGGAGTAGCCGATACTTAAGAATATGGGAAGGTCCTTTTCTGCAGCGAGGTCAAAGGCCTCTTCACACCAGGGATACCAGTTTACCGGATTTTCAGCATGCTGAAGAAGGTAAGGAGATTTTTCGTGTTTCAGATGATTCATAATAAAAACGTCCTTTCAAAGCTTTTTATATTCCTTAGTATGACCGATTTAGGGAAATTTAGACAGGAGAATAAAGTGGAGGCTGGTTAAATGAAGACAAAAAAAGAGGCAATCAACAAGACTGCCTCTTAGTTCTTTATTAATTAGCGAATCAGTGTATAAATTCTGATTGCGAAAAGTAATGCGGATATCCACATAACCCAAGGAATATCTTTTACTTTTTTGGTGAGGACCTTCAGAATAACCCATGCCAGAATGCCGAACATGATTCCGTTAGCAATGGAGTAAGTGAAAGGCATGAGTACCAGTGCGAGGAAACCGCCGACCACGTCTGCAATGTCACCGTCAAAGTGCATATTTTTCACAGCGCCAATCATCAAAAGCCCAACCCAGATGAGAGCAGGTGCTGTTGCAAATCCCGGAATTGCAAGGAAAATTGGGGAGAAGAATAGTGCAGCAATAAAGAGAACAGCAGTGGTTACTGCAGTCAGACCGGTTCTGCCGCCGTTAGCAACACCGGCACTGGATTCTACATAGCTTGTAACAGTGGAAGTGCCCAGACATGCGCCGACGATAGTACCGCAGGCATCCGCCATGAGAGCGCCTTTTACCTTAGGCAGATTTCCCTTTTCGTCCAGCAGATTGCCTTTGGAAGCAACGCCGATTAAAGTGCCGACAGTGTCAAACAGGTCAACGTAAAGGAAAGAGAATACGATGACAAGGAACTGCACCATGTTTTCGCCAATCCATGCAAAGTCAAAAGAGAAGAATGCAGGGGCAGCTGGGATAAAGCTTGCACCGGAAAAATCAGGGAACAAGGAATACACGCCAGCTTCAACATCAACTGCATACCAGCCGATTGCTTCTGCAATCATACCCAAAATCCAAGTAGCCAGAATGCCGATGAGGATATAGCCTTTAACGTTGAAGTGGAACAAAACTGCGGTCAGAATCAGACCAACAAGTGCAAGTACCACTTGCGGCGTTGCAAAGGAGCCCAAGTTTACCAGAGTGGAAGCATCGCCGATGACGATTCCTGCACCTTTGAAACCGATTAAACCGATAAAAAGTCCGATACCGGCAGTAATGCCGTATTTCAGATTAGCAGGCACATCGTTTACCAGCTTTTCTCTGAAATTGCACAGAGACAGCAGAATGAAGGCCAGACCTTCCACAAGGACCGCAGCCAGTGCGATTTTCCAAGGATCGTTGATGCCTTTTGCAGCAAGGTCATCGCAAACGGTGAATGCAAAGTATGCGTTCAGTCCCATGCCGGAAGCAAGGGCGATAGGGTAGTTGGCAAAGAATGCCATGAACAGAGTTGCAATAGCAGCGGAAACAGCTGTTGCAGTGAAAACACCTGCGCTGTCCATACCGGCTGCTGCGAGCATGCCCGGGTTTACTGCAAGAATGTAAACCATTGAGAGGAACGTAGTGGCGCCGGCGATAACTTCGGTTTTCACATCAGTGCCGTGTTCCTGTAGCTTGAATAATTTCTCCATAGTAGTACGTTTCTCCTTTGTCTTAAAAAATAAAAATAGATATGTCCATTATATATGCTAGAGGGCGCAATGTCCAAGAAAAAATTTGAATTTGGGCAGATTTTGGATAGTTTTGTCGAAATTGGTGCTTGAGTTTGTCTGTGTTCGGCAGTATGATAAAAGCATGAGAATATTAGAGTATATTGTGGGATTTGTCATGAGCCTTGCACTGGTACTGATACTATTGATTACTGCAGTGGAGGCGGTCGTTTATTGGAGTCCCGACTATTTTAAAAGTGAATACGAAAAATATGATGTGACAACGAGTGTGGAGATGGAAATGGATGATTTGCTTCATGTCACTGATGAAATGATGGCATATTTGCGTGGGGACAGGGAAGAACTGCAGGTGCCGACGATGGTTGCCGGGCAGTCCCGCGGATTTTTCAGCGCCAGGGAAATTGCGCATATGGCAGATGTGAAAGAATTGTTTTTTGGTGGTATGATGATAAGACGGTGGGCGATTGTAGTCTTTGTTGTGTGCTTTGGCTGGCTGTTTTTGCGAAAACGGCTTTTGCTGACTCCTAAGTTTTTACTTTGGGGGATTTTGGGCGTGCTTGTGGTCTGTGCTGTCTCCGGCTTGATTGTGGCGACGGATTTTCACAAATACTTTGTCATCTTCCATCATATCTTCTTCGACAACGACCTGTGGCTTTTAGATCCAAAGACGGATTTGCTCATTCGCATTGTACCGCAGCCTTTCTTTGTGGATACAACGCTGCGGATTGTGCTGACTTTTGGCGGATGGCTGGTGGCGGTGCTTATGATTTGCAGCTTTTTCGTGTGGCGGCAGCGTGTGATGCAGCGTCAGTCCCATGACACAAGACGGACTGCGGCGTGAGCAGGACATTTGCCGATTGGACCAGTGTTATAATTCTTTAGTTTTTAGATTTTTGACCGCAAAGCCTTGTTTTGGGCAGATGACGGTCAGAGTTAAAATTTTTGTTTTTGAGGATTTGACCGTACTGATGCGTTTTATATGAAATGCGGTCAAAATTGGGAGCTCAATGATATTTGCAATTGCAGGGATATGTAAAATAATGGGAGATTCGTTGAATTTGCCTGTAAATATAATACTAAAAATTGGAAATTCGTGTGGATTTGAGGGAGTTTAAGGGGATAGGCAGCATGTTGGTAGCAGAGGAAATGGATTTTATGACCGCAAGTTGGATGATCTGAGCAAATGCGGTCATTTTTGTAAAACAAGAATTAAAAAAATGACCGCAATGTCTTAGAATTGGCATGTTGCGGTCATTTTTGCAAAAACACGAAGTTTATCGAACGTAAACTTTTGGAAGTCTCTGGCCGAAAGCGCAGCAGATTTCGTAATTGATGGTGCCAGTTGCGTCTGCAATGTCGTCGGCAAGGATTGTGTTTACGCCGTCTGTACCCATGATGATGACTTCGTCTCCAACTTTTACGTTTGGAACGTTTGATACATCAATCATGCACTGGTCCATGCAGATATTTCCGGCAATCGGGCAAACTACACCGTTTACGATGACTTTTGCCTGTGCGGAGTACGGACGAGGATAGCCGTCTGCGTAACCCAGGGCAATGGTAGCAATTTTAGATGGTTTACTGGAAATGTATTTTCTGCCGTAGCCCACAGAAAAGTTTTCCGGCACGTCTTTCAGGTGGACGATGTTAGCCTTGACGGACATAACCGGTTTCAGCGCCAGCTGGTTTTTATCTACTTCATGGGAAGGATAGCAGCCGTAAAGGATAATGCCTGGACGCACTGCATCAAAGTGAATGCTCGGCAGTTCCATGATGGAAGCGCTGTTTGCAAGGGTTCTCATCGGCACGTCAACGCCTGCTGCAACCAGTGCTTCGTAAAAACGATTGTATTTTTCTTCCTGCTGGTGGGAGTAGGTCTTGTCGTATGCGTCAGCGGTGGACATGTGGGAAAACAGACCTTTGATTTTGAAACCTGCCAGCATGGTGATTTTCTTAATATCAAAAATTGCGTTATCAATGTCATCTGCAAGATAACCGATTCTACCCATGCCGGTATCAACAGCGATTAGACCGGAAACAGTTTTGCCTGCTTTGAGAGCGGCGTCGCTGATGGCTTTAGCATTGGAAGCGCTGCAGACCACCGGTGTGATGTCGTATTCTACGATGGTGTCTGCATACATGTCCGGCGTCAGTCCCAGCATGATGATTTCTTCTGTTGCGCCAGCTTGGCGAAGTACGATGGCTTCCTGCAGTGTGGCGATGGCAAAGGTTTTTACGCCGTTAGCACGCAACACGTTTGCGCACATTACTGCGCCATGTCCGTAAGCGTCAGCTTTGATGACGCCAATCATTTCTTTATCTGCGCCAACTTTTGCTCTGATATTTTTAATGTTGTAATCTAAATTGGTTAAATTGATTTCAGCCCATGCGGGTCTGATTGCGTCCTTATACATAATCTCAAAATCCTTTCTTCGTAATAGGAACTGTGTTTTTAGAAAGGGAAAGGCACCGCCTGTTTCCCCTTTCTACGATTGTCGTATTTGTTAAGTCTGGTGCCAAAGATTGCAGCAAAACCAAATTACAGCTGCGGGGTTCTGTGAATGATATCGTCTCTGCCTGGTCCGTTGGATACTAGTGTAATTGGGAATCCAATCTGACGTTCGATTTCGTTGACATATTCCTGGCAGGCTTTCGGCAAATCTTCCCAATTGCGAATGCCGCTTACATCGCTTTTCCAGCCGGGCATTGTTTTCAGTACTGGTTTGGCGGTTTCCAGATAAGTGGTATTCGGGAAATCCTGATGGATTTCTCCATCGATTTCGTAGCCGACACAGATTGGAATTTCATCCAAATATCCGAGCGGATCGATAACGGTTAAGGCAACTTCTGTAGTTCCCTGCATTCTGCATCCATATCTGGTAGCAACTGCATCGAACCAACCAACCCTGCGCGGGCGCCCGGTGGTGGCGCCGAATTCGCCGCCGTCGCCGCCGCGGCGGCGAAGTTCGTCAGCTTCTTCTCCGAAGATTTCGCTGACGAAGGCGCCCGCGCCAACTGCGGATGAGTAAGCTTTTACGACGGTGGTAACTTCTTTGATTTCATATGGCGGGATACCTGCGCCTACAGCGCCGAATGCCGCCAACGTAGAGGATGAAGTAACCATTGGATAAATGCCGTGGTCTGTATCTTTCAGCGCACCCAGCTGTCCTTCCAGAAGGATGTTTTTTCCTTCGGAAATAGCCTGGTGAAGGAAAGCGGAAGTGTTGGCAACATATGGTTTTATCATCTCTTTATATTGCTTCATGGTTTCCATGAGATCGTCAACTTTGAGTGCAGGTTTGCCGTACAAATTGACAATCATCACATTCTTTAATGTGCAGACGTTTTCCAGTTTCTCACGAAGTTTATCCTCCGGCATGAAGAGCTCGTTCACCTGGAAGCCGATTTTGGCGTATTTGTCGGAGTAACAAGGTGCGATACCGCTTTTTGTGGAGCCGAAGGATTTTCCGCCAAGGCGTTCTTCCTCGTATTCGTCCAGCAAGATGTGATACGGCATGACGATGTGGGCGCGATCTGAAACCAGAACTTTTGGCGCAGGGACGTCCCGGTCTGTCAAGGATTTGATTTCCTCAATCAGCTTCGGAATGTTCAGTGCTACGCCGTTGCCCAGAATGCTGGTGGTGTGTCCGTAAAAGACGCCCGATGGCAACATGTGCAGGGCGAACTTACCGTAATTGTTTTTGATGGTGTGTCCTGCGTTGCTTCCACCCTGAAATCTGACGATGATGTCGCAGTTTTCAGCCAGTGTGTCTGTGATTTTACCTTTTCCCTCGTCGCCCCAATTGGCGCCGACAATTGCTTTGATCATAGTGTAACCTCCTATTCGTTCACGTTCAGACGGGTTTTGCCTTACAAATGCGCTCCCCGATTAAACGTTAATTTCAGCAGTGAGACCAAGCAGCGCCTCATTTGCTGATAGAATAGGCTTTATGACCCCGCTGAGAAACTCTGTTGTCTGCTGTGGAGCTCTGCCCACATAGTTTTCCGGTTTCAAAGCCTTCTGTAAAGCCTCTTTTGTAATATGAAAGGCTGGGTCTGCCGCAATACGATCTAAAAGATCGTTTGGCTTACCCTGCTCTTTAACAACTTTGCCCGCTTCCATGGAATGTACGCGGATTCGCTCGTGCAGTTCCTGACGGTCTCCGCCGGCTTTTACGGCATCCATCATAATGTTCTCTGTAGCCATAAAAGGAAGCTCTGCCATCAAATGTGCTTCGATGACTTTCGGATAGACCACAAGACCGTTGGAAACGTTGATATATAATTCTAGGATTCCGTCCACCGCAAGGAATGCTTCGCTGACGGAAATTCTCTTGTTTGCTGAATCGTCCAGAGTTCTTTCAAACCACTGGGTTGCAGCTGTCAGCTGCGGGTTCATGGCATCACTCATGACGTAGTTGGCAAGGGCTGCCATACGCTCTGAACGCATAGGGTTTCTCTTGTATGCCATGGCAGAGGAGCCAATCTGGTGCTTTTCAAAGGGCTCTTCAACTTCTTTCATGTGCTGCAGCAGACGAATGTCGTTGGAAAATTTGTGTGCGGATTGGGCAATACCTGCCAGCACGTTCAGCACTCTGCTGTCAATTTTTCTGGAATAGGTCTGCCCGGAAACCGGGTAACAGCCGGGAAATCCCATTTTGTCAGCAATTTTCTGGTCTAAGGCTTTGCATTTTTCGTGGTCGCCTTCGAAGAGTTCCATAAAGGAAGCCTGACTTCCGGTAGTTCCTTTGGAACCGAGCAGTTTGAGACTGTCCAGAACGTATTCCAGATCCTGCAGGTCCATGACCAGATCATTGAGCCAAAGGGTTGCGCGCTTGCCGACAGTGGTAGGCTGCGCTGCCTGATAGTGAGTATATGCCAGCGTTGGAAGGTCTTTGTAGGTATCTGCAAATTTAGCTAAAGAAGCAATGGTGTTGATGATTTTCTTTTTTACCAGCGTTAAAGCTTCGCGCATGATAATCAGGTCTGTGTTATCGCCAACATAGCAGCTGGTTGCGCCAAGGTGAATGATTCCCTTTGCATCCGGGCACTGCTGACCATAAGCGTACACGTGGCTCATGACATCATGTCTGACTTCTTTTTCTCTCGCCTTTGCGACATCGTAGTTGATGTCCTCGGCGTGAGCCTTTAATTGGTCGATCTGCTCCTGCGTGATGGCAAGCCCCAGTTCTTTCTCAGCTTCTGCCAGTGCAATCCAAAGTTTTCTCCAGGTGCGGAATTTCATGTCCGGCGAAAAAAGATACTGCATTTCCTTACTCGGGTATCTTTCTGAAAGCGGACTGGTGTAATTGTTTGTTGACATACGAAAACCTCCCTACGTAATCTATAAAAATAACATATTATTATAGCATTTTACACGGGGAATTTCAAGAGCAGGACTATCGTATTTTTGCAATCATTAAGGATTAACTTAAAACGGTTGTTTTTGGAAAAAGTGTATAAGAAAAAGGCTGAATCTTAACCGAGAATTAGAAAATGTTAAAATAATGTATAAAAGTAATCGGTCAGATTCTCATTATAGTTATGGAAGGCTCATCTATTACTGTTCTCCACCCTAAAAACTTGCGTTTTATGCAAGTTTTGCGTGAAATTGTTTGAATGATTACAAAAAATGCAAGATACGAGAAAGGTCAAGATGAATTATTTATACACTTTTTTTAGAAATTCGCAATATAGGTTGAATCTCTTTACTTTCATAGGTCGTTCGCATATAATTTTATATGAATAAGGATATAACTCAGAGGGAGCATATATATGTATAATTTCAGAGATGCGATGGATGGTAAATCCACCAAGACCTATGATCTGCTTGTTTGTATTTTTTGCCTTGCATCTGTTGCACTTGCAATTTTGGATTTTACACAAGGATTAAGTCAGATAGAACAATGGATGGACCGCATTATTTACATTTTATTTGTGGCTGACTATATTGCCAGGCTTTTAATTTCAGAGAATAAAGGTCAGTTTTTTAGGGCAAACATAATTGATCTGATTGCGATAATTCCACTGAACTCTGCATTTAGAGGACTTCGGCTTGTGAGAATGACGAAGTTTTTAAAGCTGGCTAAACTGGCAAGAGTTGGGGCATTATCTGCGAAAGGTGCATTTAAAGCAAAGCGATTTTTAAATACAAACGGATTTAAATATATGATTTGTTTATCTGTAATTGCGGTAATTGCTAGTTCATGTGCCATGGTGTACTTTGAGGGAATGAATTTGCAGGATGCCGTTTGGTGGTCTTTTGTAACAGCGACAACCGTAGGTTATGGAGACTTATCTCCTGAGACTGCTGTTGGAAGAATAATCGCTTCAATTTTAATGCTGGTTGGCATTGGTCTGATTGGTTCCTTGACCAGTGCAATTACATCATTTTTCTTAAAAGCGCCTACATCAGATGCGTGCAAATCAGAAAAGGTTGAGATGGTGCTGACCTTGTATGAGACGCTATCAGATAGAGAAAAGGAGCTTTTTCGAAATAGAATAAGCTAGTGTTGACCAATCCTGCCAGATAACATATAATCAAGGTATATTAATTCAAGGAGGATGAAAGATGAGTTCAAAGGTTTATTTTACAGACATGCATGTAGGCATGGGCGATAGTTTGCTGGACAAGTTTGAACGTTTAATCACAAAAGCAGGCATCGATCAGATTGACTTTCAGGATAAATTTGTAGCAGTGAAACTCCACTTCGGTGAGTTTGGAAATATGGCATTTCTGCGTCAGCAGTATGCTAAGGTACTTTGTGACCATATCAAGGCGAAGGGCGGCAAGCCGTTCCTGACAGACTGCAATACCTTGTATGTGGGTTATCGCAACAATGCACTGAATCATTTGGATGCAGCATATATGAACGGCTATAACCCACTGGCAACAGGTGTACATACCATTATTGCCGATGGTCTGCGCGGAACTGATGAACGTGAAATTCCGGTAGAGGGCGGCGAATATGTAAAAACTGCAAAGATTGGCGCTGCGATTGCAGAAGCAGATGTAATCATTTCTTTAACCCATTTTAAAGGGCACGTTGGTGCTGGCTTTGGCGGCGCTATCAAAAATATCGGCATGGGAGCCGGTTCAAAGAAAGGTAAGATGGAAATGCACAGCAGCGGCACTCCGATGATTAACACAGGGGATTGTATCGGGTGCAGCATGTGCGTGAAGAACTGTGCCAACGATGGTGTCCATGTGATCGATGGAAAAGCAGTGATTGATGAAGACAAATGTCTTGGATGCGGCTACTGCATCGCTTACTGTCCGAAGGGTGCTATCGCAACGAAGTGGGATGAGGCAAAGCCGGTGATGAATAGAAAAATTGCGGAATACACTAAAGCAACGTTAGCCGGAAAAGAGGCATTCCACATCAATATGCTGATAAACGTATCTCCTGACTGCGACTGCGAGGGCGGAAATGACGTTGCGGTAATTCCTGATGTAGGCATGTTCGCTTCCTTTGATCCCATTGCCATCGACCAGGCTTGTGTGGATGCAGCCAACAAGCAGCCAGTGATTGCTGGCAGTGCGGCTGATAAGTGCGCCTGTCATGATCATGGACACGACCACGTACACGGTCACGACGTGTTCAAAATCATGCACCCTGATACTGACTGGGAAGCGGGACTGATTCACGGTGAAAAGCTAGGCATCGGCACCAGAGAATATGAACTGATAGACGTAAAATAATTTTTAAAACAGACAGACAGCAGATGAATCCGCTGTCTGTTTTTTGTGCAGAAGTAGTGCAGGGGTGCTGCGGAAGTCGGCGCCCCAACCTTTCTTACATTTTCCTTACATTTCTTAAATTTTCTCCAAAGTTATAGACGGTTGTGAGATTGTCGTGATATAGTAGTGGAAGAATTAGGAAAGGGGAGAAATATGTTAAGATTAGAACGAGTATCGAAATTCTACTCAAGCGGCGGACTGGTTTCTACAGGGTTCAACAAGATTGACCTAAATTTTGAAATGGGTGAGTTTGTCGCAATTACCGGAGAAAGCGGGAGCGGAAAATCCACACTGCTCAACGTGATTTCTGGACTGGATTCCTTTGAGGAAGGCGAAATGTATATCATGGGTCAGCCGACCAGCGGATTTTCCAAAGAGGATCTAGAAGAATACAGAAAGAAATATATCGGAAATATCTTCCAGACGTTTCATTTAATCAACAGCTATACTGTGTATCAGAACGTAGAGCTGGTACTTTTGATGAGCGGATATGACAAGTCAGAAATTCCGGAGCGGGTACGAGAAATTATAGCGAAGGTCGGACTTTCCTCCTACGAGAAAACCAAGGCCTCCAAACTTTCCGGCGGACAAAAGCAGCGCGTTGCCATTGCCAGAGCGCTGGCGAAAGAAACGCCGATTATCGTAGCTGATGAGCCGACTGGAAATCTGGACAGTAAGTCAGCGGCGGAAATTATAGAGTTGTTGCACCAGCTTTCTAAAGATAAGCTGATCATCATCGTAACCCATAATTATGAGCAGGTTGAGCCTTACGTGACCAGAAAAATCACTATGCACGATGGAAAAGTGGCAGAAGATAAACGGATAGCAGTGACCATCGGCAGCTGCGGTGATGCGGAGGAGTCTGTCGAAACTGCGAAGGCAGACGGTCTTACCTTAGGAAGTATGGGACGGCTTGGTGTGCGCAATACCTTTAATATTCCTGCAAAATTTTTCCTGCTGCTGACGGTTTTTCTGTTCCTGTGCATGAGTGTAATCAGCCAGTACACATCCTTTAAGAACATGGGGGATATGGATACAGGCGGCTATAACTACTATTTCATGGATACTGACAGAAATAGAATTCTCTTTACTAAAGAGGATAGAAGCGAGTTGACCGAGGACGATTATGAAAAGATTGGAAAAATAGATAATGTAGAGCGAATTATCAAAAATGATCTCATGCTGGATTTAATCACCGATGTATCGGACGATTTTGAAAATGGAGATTTTTACATTACTTCTAAAATAGAAGAAGCAAAGGTTATGGAAGGACAGCTTGTGGAGGGCAGAATGCCGAAATCGTATAACGAAGCAGTCCTGATGATTCCGGGAGGCGGCTATGCTGAGGCGGTTATCGATATGGTGATGAAAGCCGACAAGGTCGATGTGCGCAACCAGAATACGGGAAGCAGTATCTTGCGTAAAAAAATGAAAATCGTCGGCTACGGTTATCTGACCAAAGAACAACAGGAGACTTTAGATGAATCAGATATTTTATATGAAGCTTTATATTGTGTCGGTGAAGAGACTTTGGATGATATCAGATTGACAGTGCTGGAGCACCAGTGCAGCCAGGAGATTGTCTTTGCGGATAACATTTTAAGCGGGGACTCCGGTGCAGGCGTTTTACCAATCAAAGCAAGCGACAAAGTGCCTAAGGGTGAAATTTACGTGCCTGCAGACATTGCTGCGCTCAGTACGGAAAGCGCAGTAGGTAAAACTTTGAAACTGATCAATAAGAGCTTGTATTTTGAAAGCGAAATCAACTTCAGTGTGGGTGCGGTTTACAACCAGAGTAATCTGAAAACCCTCCTTGAAAGCGAGAATTTTGAAGAGGTGAGCGGCAGTCTCTTTATCAATCCGAAGGACTATGCAGCCCTGTTTGACAAAGGGAATTTCCAGTCCTCCGTCCGTGTAAAAGACGATAAGCTGACTAAAGAAACAGCGGCGGAAATTGAAAAGGCGGGTTACCACACTTTCTGTGTACATGACGGATATGTGAGCTACGCCGGTGGTTTTGGAGTCATTCTCACTACATTTTACACCATCATGCTGGCGGCAGTGCTGATTGTGCTGTTCTTCATCACTTATTTCATCATTAAGCTAATCTTGAAGTCGAGGAACATCTATTTTTCGACTATCCGTATGCTGGGTGCAAGCAAAGAAAACTGCAGCAGTCTGCTGAAAGTAGAACTTTTTGCAGTGTTCAATATTGCTTACTTTATTTGCATGGGGCTTTTGGCGCTGGTAAAGTTGGAAGTGGTGAAAGTCGCTTATCTGCAGCAGTTGGTGTCTTTCCTTTCTATCGGGGATGTAGTGATTCTGTATGTAGTGCTCTGCCTGATGTCGGTACTTCTGGCGGGCAGATATGCCAGACAGCTATTTAAAAAGACAGCGATGAATGCGTATAAAGAGGAGGTGTAAGAGATGATTCGATTAACAAATGTAAACAAGTATTTTAATAGGAAGAAAAACAACGAAATCAGAGCCATTGACCACACCTCTATAGAACTTGCCGATAAGGGTCTCGTCACTTTTTTGGGAAATTCCGGCTGCGGAAAGACGACTCTGCTCAATGCAATCGGAGGTCTCGACAAAGTTGACAGCGGTGAAATTTACATCGGCGAGGAGAGACTGACCGGTCGTTCTGACGGGAAGAAAGACGAAATCAGGAATGCAAATATTGGATATATTTTCCAAAACTATAATCTCATTGAGGATGATACAGTTTTTAACAACGTAGCGCTGGTTTTGCGCATGATGGGGATTAAAGATAAGAGAGAAATCGAAGAGCGGGTCATGTATATCCTAAAGCGTGTAGGCATTGATCGATACAAAAACCGCCCGGCGAAAATGCTTTCCGGCGGAGAGCGGCAGCGTGTGGGGATTGCCCGTGCCATCGTAAAAAATCCAAAGATTATCATTGCTGATGAGCCGACAGGTAATCTGGACAGTAAAAATACGCTGGAGATTATGAATATTATTAAGGCAATTTCCCGGGAAAAGCTGGTGATTCTCGTCACCCACGAGAGAGAAATCGCGGAATTTTACGCATCCCGTATTGTGGAAATTGTGGATGGAAAAATCGTCAGTGACAGAGAAAATGCCCACAATAGCGAACTGGATTATCGGCTGGAAAACAAAATCTATCTTCAGGATATGCAGGTGCAGCAGGAGCTGGAATTAGAAAATGTGAAGTTAAAATTTTACAGTGATAAGAAGGACCAGCAGCTGGAAATCAAGGTAGTTCTCAAAAACAACAATCTATATATCGAAACTCCCGCTGGAATAGGAGAAGGTTCAGAAGCGGTGGAACTGGTCGATGACCATTACCGGAAAATTTCCAAAGACGTTTACGAGGCGTATGAATTTGACTATGCAAATATGCTGGATCAGAATTTTACGCCAAAGTACACCTCCATTTTTAATCCGGTGACTATGATTGCAGGTGGATACAAGAAAATTTTTTCTTATTCCCTCATTAAGAAAATTTTGCTTGTAGGGTTCATCATGGCGTCTATGTTTGCCGTTTATGCGGTAAGCAGTATTGCTGGAATTACCAATATTACAGACGATAAATTTGTCCAGGTTAATCAGAACTACTTGACGGTGAACGGGGCAAAGGTGACACCGCAGAACTTTAAAAAATACGAAAATATGGACGGCATTGATTATGCGCTTCCGGGCAATTCCCAGGTGAATTTCGCCTTTCCTCTGGATGATTATTACCAGACCAAAGGTGCGCAGGTCAGCTTAGCAGGATCCCTGACAGCTTTGGATATGGTAGAGGAAGAAAAACTGTTGGAGGGCAGAAATGCAAAGGACAGTTCGGAGATTGTCATCGATAGAATCACGGCGGATAGCTTTCTTTCTAACGATATGCCGAAAATGATTGGCCTGCTTTCAAAAGAACAGATTATTGGAAGAAAGGTAACGCTACCGCGTCTGGGAGAATTCACGATTGTGGGAATTACTGATCAGGGAAGCCCTTCAATTTACGCAGACAGAGAGTTTTTTATGGATATTCTGATGGTGCAGGCAGAAATGCGTACGGAAGAAGATTCCGGATACACTGAAGAAAGCGAGGAGGCGATGCCGTTGGTGCTGTCCTACGGACTTCGTGACCGGGAAACGGTGACGCTTGTCGAAGGAGCGGCACCAAAGAAAACCGGGGAAGTGTTGATTCATGAAATGCATCGATACGAGTCAGCTATCGGAAGTAAGCTCGATGTGAAGGTGAATGGTAAGAAGCTGACTGTCTGCGGTTATTACAACGATAAACGCGGTACAGACGCACTTTATGTCAGCAAGAATACAGCCATAGATTATCTGATGGAGGACCAGACAGAGATAGTGCTTTCTCCAAAGGATAAGGAAGCCACCTATCAAAAACTATCGGCGCAAAATGTCAAGGTCACAGATAATTATACTGCCGACAGGGAGTCCTATATCGATAGCTGCAAAAAAAAGATTATCGCAACAATTTTGGTGTCCGGCATTATCTTGCTCATTTCTCTTCTGGAAATGTATCTCATGTTGAGATCTTCTTTCCTCTCGAGAATTAAAGAGGTCGGCGTGCTTCGTGCAATCGGTCTAAAAAAGAAAGATATTTACAAAATGTTTGTCGGCGAAATCATCGCAATGACTACATTGACTACGATTCCGGGCATGGCGGTGATGGCATACATCTTAAATGGAATTTCAAAGATTCCAATGATCGGAGAACAGTATCTGATGAATCCGCTGGTATTGCTCATCAGCTTTGGCCTTGTGTTTGGATTTAATCTGGTGGCGGGACTACTGCCTGTATTTAACACCATGCGCAAAACGCCGGCAGCGATTTTGTCAAGAAACGACGTGAATTAAGATACACGAAAAAATATGAAAAAGTGGGTTGCCCCTTTTGGGTCAACCCACTTCTTCTTAAGATTGAGATATATTTGGATTAGAATGTACACTTGCTTGTATTTTTCCATATACCGTTCTTTTCAGCTGCTTTGATAAGGTCTTCTCTGAAGTCAGGGTGGGAGATGTTGATTAACATTTCGGCTCTTTCCCAAGTAGATTTTCCTTTCAAGTTAGCAGCGCCGTACTCGGTTACGATATAGTTGGTTGCAGTTCTCGGAGTGGTGACAATTGCACCTGGCGTCAAAATTGGGGAGATCAGTGATTCTTTGCTTCCGTCTTTCAGTGTTCTGGTCGACGGTGTGCAGATGAAACTCTTTCCTCCTTTTGACAGGAATGCGCCCATTACGAAGTCCACCTGTCCGCCTGTGCCGCTAATTTGCTGATGACCTGCAGACTCGGAACATACCTGTCCGTAAAGGTCAACCTGGATGCAGCTGTTGACGGAGATGAAATTGTCGATGCTGGAAATAACGTTAACATTATTTACGTAGTTTACCGGCGCACTGCAGCAAATCGGGTTATTGTCGATGAAATCATATAATTTTTTTGTGCCGCCTGCAAAGGTATAAAGGGCTTTGCCTTTATCTACCGGCTTATTTCCAGTTAATTTTCCTGCGTCAAATAAGTCCACATAAGCGTCCACAAACATTTCAGTGTGAGCGTTGATATTTCTTACATCGGAGTCTGCCAGCATCTGACCGATACAGTTTGGAAGACTGCCGATGCCCAGCTGCAGGGTGCTGTGGCTGTTGATCAGTTCCACTACGTGGGCGGCAATCTGTTTGTCGATGTCTGAAGCGGGCTTTGTTCCAAGTTCTGCCAAAGGTGCATTGGACCCTTCCACGATATGGTCGATTCCGTAAAGGTTTAGCTGTGTCTGATGACCGTGAGCGATTGGCATGTTCTGGTTGACTTCTACGATGATTTTCTTTGCACTTTTAATAACGCCCCACATGTCAGCAACCTGCGGTCCCAGATTGAAGTTACCGTGGCTGTCCATTGGCGCAACTTGGAAGAATGCGATGTCAATGTCGTTTTCATTGTTGACCCAGTAGTACGGCAGTTCATTGAACAGCATTGGGATGTACCAGCATCGCCCTTCTTTGTTCATTTGTCTGTCAAATGCGCTGAAATGGGCTGAGGCAAATCTTACCTGTTCGTTGGAAGAAGTTGCCTGATAAAGCTTAAATGGTTCTTTTCTGAGGGCTACCGTGCTGAGCACTTCAATGCCCTTTAGTTCATCTGCGCGCCTTGCAAGAGCTTCGTCGATATCATTGACAACACCGCAGCCTGTTCCATAGTGGATACGAGTGTTATTATGAACCATTGCGGCTGCTTCGTCCGCAGTAATTAGTTTCTTCTGGTATTCTTCTGCAAGTGAAGATACTTTGTACATAATGTTCCTCCCTTATATAAAAACGTCCTAATTCAATGACCAGCAAACTTTTCGGTGCACAGGCACGGTGACTCAGCATGGCATCGTTATTTCGTCTGTTAAAGTTTGTCTAGTTTTTAACAAATCCTTCCTCTATTCTACTACATTGTCAAATAATTATCAACCCCTAAATTACAAGTAAAGAGAAAACGATGGTGAAATCAGCAAAATAAAAATGACTATGCCTGTAAATTTAAGGGGGATTAAGTCAAACTGAGCGGATTTTACAATAAAATTTTTCCTGTGTATTTATTCCAGTTTTCAATCTTACATAGACTGATTACCAAATCTGTCTTTCTTACGAAAAAAGAGATCTGTTTTTGCAGAGTTTGAAATCTTTTTGTGAAAGCGTGCAATCTTCCATAAAATAACATTAACTTTGTAGAACTTTGAAAAGACATTGAATTTCTGTCAAAAAAGTGGTATGATAAAAAAGTGTTCGTTAAGGACACTTCTTTAAACTGAATACGCCTCCGTAGTTAAATGGATATAACAGTGCTCTCCTAAAGCATAGTTGTGGGTTCGATTCCCGCCGGGGGTACCACTAGAAAAGCTGAAAACCTTGAATTATCTGGGGTTTCGGCTTTCTTCTTTTTGCCTTTACTCTTTTGGAAAACGAACGACCATTATATTCAAATTTTAGTTTTGATGTCAAGATAAAGACTTTTGAGGGGGATTGCGTGCTAACATTTGTGAAATGTTTGCTTTAAGAGCTGTCTGGTGATAGGGGGCTTTAATTAACTTCGATACTTGTATGTCGCTGTCTTCTATAATTTGCATCTTCTAGCAGTTTAACAGCAGCGGGGTTGCCGGAAAGTAATGCAAAATAAAGTGCCTTGTCCGCAGGAACGGGGTGTAGTATAATACATATAGTCAAGAGGACGAAGGTTTAAAGCGGTTACCCCTCAGAGAGGGGGTGTTACAATGACGGATTATGAAATCTTAATGGTTGTATTTACAGTCTTAGGAATAGTAGTATCACTAATCATTGCTTACATAAAAAAATAGCCGCTCCCATCGATCAAAATGTAGCGGCTAAGTCGTAAAACTTTGGTAACCGTTTTTTCCGGTTTCCTCTTGACACCAATATACCACGAATGAAAAGATTATGCAATAGTCAATTCACCCTGCCATGTGCGGGCTTTTTATTTTTAAGGTCAGAACATCAGAAGTACTACAAAAAAACCTTAAATGCCTTAATTTTTCAGAGGTTTTAAGGTTTTTGCGCAAAGTGCTATCTTGCTATAAAGTGTTATTATGCTTATAGATCCTCGGACATATCATTCCAGTAGTCAGTATCAAAAAATTCTGATGGTGTTAAACCAAAGTAATCAATAATATCAAACAAGCCTGTTACTGACGGTAACGATCTGCCAGATGTAATTGCTCTAATATAGTTTTTATTATGTCCAAGGTCGTAAGACATTTGATATTCAGAGACCTCCATTTTTAGTCTCAATTCTGTGATGCGTTCACCTATATATTTTGCTTTCATTACTGCCACCTCCATTTTCATTATGATAACTTTTTTAAAAAATATGATATCGGGCTGAAATGTGGCTTTTTTGTAAATAAGCCGGTAATAATTCTCTATTTTGTGTTTTATATATGGAATAAGGAGATTTAAACTACCAAAATGATCTTTAGTCAGATTGTTTTCTTTTTTGGCAAATTAGCTGCATGATATTCAGCAGTATTACCATGTCTTCTTCATCAAGTTGTTCCATATATTCCATCGCTTTTCTAATCATTTGTGGTCGTTCATTGTCAAAAAACTCTGATGGCGTTAGTCCGAAGTATTCGATGATATTAAATAATCCTGTTACTGATGGCAATGAGCGACCAGACGTAATCGCTCTGATATAATTTTTGTTGTGTCCTAAATCATAGGACATTTGATATTCAGAGACGTTCTTTTTTAGACGTAACTCCGTTATTCGTTCACCGATAAAACTTACATTCATTTTCATACCTCCCTGTGATATAGAATAACTTTTTTATAAGCCTTGTTATCGGGCTGAAATGTTGAATTTATTTTAAAATATGTAGTAAAAATTGTTTTTTATCGGGCTGAAATGTGGTATAATTCTTTTTAAGATTCTTATAAACTCATAATAACGTCAATACGCTATTGAATTGCAGTAATTTGTGCGTAGAGTGGTGAAAGGTCAAATTGTAATAGGAGAATATGATGAGAAAAGAAGCAGATTTTCTAACGAAACATCGGCAAAGAACGCTGGGATTAAAACAAATGGAAAAAATTTCAATGACGGACTATGGAAAAGAAGAATTTCAGTTGTTGGCAACATTATTAGAAGCAAAAGAATCGCAATTTCTGAAAAAAAGAAATGACGAGCGATATCGAGTGCTTACAGAAGTATTATACCCGTTACTTTATGAAATTGCGTGGATACAAGGCGGGCATATCATATTAAATGTTGACGAGCAAGAATTTATTGGTACTCTGACTTATATAGGCGACGAACTTATATTGGATAATGATATGGGCTTGTCAGATTTTATTGCAATTATATCTTCTGCAGATGATGTTTCTATTTCTATGGGAGATAAGGGGCTAGCAATTAATTTGACGTTCAAATTGTATGACAAGGTACAAGTTACGGATTGTTCAGAGGAAATCTCAAACATAGAAGAAAAAATTCGGCAGCATAGACTAAAAAAAGCTGAATTGCAAATTTTCCATACAGAAGAGCAGTAATAGTGAAATGAATTTTTCTATTGACATGGGGTGAAAAACGTAGTATAGTTAGCTTAAACTAACTAGAACTGAGAGAAACGAGAGGCGGTTTTATTTTTGGACATGAGTTAGCTGAAACTAACCAAAGGCGAAGAATAACAGGATTTGATACAGGAGAACGGAAAATGGAGAACTATTTGATTGAGCACTGCTCACCAACGCTGGCATCACTAAAAACAGCGAACTTATTTAACTATCAATTCGAATCAGAGCGGGCATTATACGGTTACATTAGAACTTTAAATAGTGAGTTATCGCTGAAAGGTGTTTCTGTTGCGATTCTTCGGAAGTTTGATCATAGCGCACTGATCTATGTCTATCGTGAGAAAAAACTGCGGGAAGACCTTAACCGCCCTGGAGCAGCAGAATTTTTGCGAGAGCAGGGATATGAGACATTTACGCCGAGGCGCGCCATTGCAAAGCTGCGCCAGCGATTCGTAGAAGAAGGAGACTTCCCTCATGAGATCGGATTGTTTTTAGGTTATCCGTTAGGTGATGTGATTGGCTTTATAGAAAATGCAGGCAGAAACAGTAAATGCAGCGGATGTTGGAAGGTTTACTGCAACGAGTGCGAGGCTGTGAAAATGTTTGCAAAGTTTGATAAATGTAAAATGGTCTATAAACGGCTTTTTTATGAAGGCAAGTCTTTGCTGCAGCTCACGGTGGCTGTGTAAATATAATAAATGAAAGAAAAGAGGTATAAAACATGAGTAAAATTGCAGTCGTATATTGGAGTGGTACAGGAAATACTGAAAAGATGGCAGAGCAGGTTGTTGCCGGAGCAGTAGAAGCTGGTGCAGATGCGACGCTTTATCGTGCATCAAAGTTTTCTGCAGATTTGATGGATCAGTATGAGGCTATCGCCTTCGGTTGCCCGTCTATGGGCGCAGAGGAACTGGAAGACAGTGAATTTTTACCGATGTTTGAACAGTGCGAGAAGAAGCTTGCAGGAAAGAAGATTGCGCTGTTTGGTTCTTATGGATGGGGTGATGGCGAATGGATGCGCAGCTGGGAAGATCGCTGCATTGAAGCTGAAGCTGTCATCGCGAGCCCTTGCGTAATTTGCAATGAATCACCAGATGCAGAGGCAGAGGCTGATTGCAGAGCGCTGGGCAAAAGTCTGGCTTAATTATCGTTACTAATATATATGACGAGCTGTCTCAAAATAAAATGAGACAGCTTTTTTTCGTTTTTCGTCCGGCACCTATTTGAGGGAGTAAGCTTAACAGACAGAGAATGGAGATATGTCGATGATTTGCGCGCCATATTTGACCTTGATTTCTGTATACATGGCGCGGAACTTTGAGAAAGTGCCAGGTAGAAAAGCTTTTTTAGAAAAAATGGCGGCGGCAGAAAGAAATGCAGACAGATAGCCGGAAAAACTTTAGCGTCCTACAGTAAAATATCAAAAAAGTGGGTATCAGGCAGCAGGCGCGCGCCAGTTTTTTAGAAAATCAATCTCAATATGGCGTTTGGCAGATGGCGGACGCCATGTATACAAAAAAACGCTTTGAATATGGCATTTTCCAGGAGGTGAGCGCCGGATATCCAAAAAAATCTTGAGATTATGGCGCGCCGGATTCTCTGCAGCACGAACTACCGCATACCAATCATTAAATCAGATTGAATTTCATCCCGGCATTTGACCTGGACTGTTTTCAGTTCAACATCACTTTTCTGCAAAGGAGCCGTCTCATCACCTTTTTCGTTGAGGAGCAACCAATCAATAGATGCGTTAAGCACCTCAGAAATGTCAATCAGCGCGTCCATATTTTAGGAAAGGATTGCTCAGAAGAAAAATTCGGAGTAAAATGAAGGCTAAGGAGGAATTGTCAATGAAAAGTATGAAGGAAGCTGCGCTGCGAAATATGACTGCGATTTATATAGAGAAAGATGGAAGAATGCTTATGCTCTACAGGATTGGTTCTAAGGTAGTTGCGCCCTCCTGGTGCGGCATCGGAGGACACTTTCAGCCGCAGGAACTGAATAAGCCAAGAGCCTGTATGCTGCGGGAATTACAAGAAGAAGCAGGGCTTTGTGAAAGCGATATTACTTCTGTAGAAATGCGATATGTAACTTTGCGGCTAAAAAATGGAGAAATCAGACAGAATTACTATTTCTTTGCAAAGCTAAGGGAAGGCGCGGCTGTAAATGAATGTACAGACGAGGGCATACTGCGTTGGATCCCTATAAAGGACGTTTTAGAGTTGGAAATGCCCGTAACGGCAAAACAAATGCTGACGCACTATTTTGGGGTTGGACGCTTTACTGAGGAAATTTATTGCGGCGTGACTGGTGAAGCGGGAATGGAATTTGCTGTGCTGCAGGAGTTCTAAAAAGATGCCCGGCTCCGTATTCTGTAATATGAGAATGGGGGCTTATAAATGAAAATAATTGTTGTGAGCGGCTATGCTTATCCGTCTATTGAGCCATGGGTACTTTCTTCCTGGCTGCCGGATCTGACATTTCTGGGAAATTTTAGCTATGGAATCACTGCAGAGGGCGGTGTTGTGGATTTGAACGACGAGAACCTGATTCAGGCAGCATACACTGCAGGGGTAAAACCGATGATGGTGCTGACACCCTTGGACGAGTCGGGAACTTTTAATGATGTAACCGCAGGCATTTTACTTTCGAATCCGCAGGCACGCACAAATTTGGTAAACAACATCTTGCAGACGATTCAAAGAAAAGGACTCGCAGGGATAGATTTTGACTTTGAGTTTGTACCAGTGGAAAATAGGCAGGACTATGTAGAATTGATTCGACAGACGAAAGAATTGCTGGGACCGCAGGGCTACTATGTAACGGCGGCTTTGGCACCTAAGACTTCCGATGCGCAGCAGGGAAGCATTTATCAGGGGCATGATTACAGGCAGATTGGGGAAATTGTGGATTATGCGCTGATTATGACCTATGAGTGGGGCTACACGTACTACCATCAATGATGAATGTCAATGGCGCGAAAAATCCACAACCGGGTAGAAATCAAGGCTAAAGGCGGTTTCTTTTCCCGGGCCTTTTTCTTTTTTGACATAGTCAATTCTCTTGAAAATGCTCTTCAGAAGCATGTTTTTCTCTTCATTGGTACTGCAGCTGCCGTAAGCGTCCTGGACGTGCTGCACCTGTTTTATAAATTCTTCTGTGCTCATCTGCGCAGCCTGCTCCTGATGGCGGGCAATCAGATTTTCAATGTGCTGCTGCACCTCTTCGATGCGGCCGGCCAGATTTTTGTTTCGCTCGATGAAGGTATCCTCATCATAGATGCCGCGTTCCAGAAAATCAAAGAGTTTCCCTTTCTGGGATTCCAGCGTGGTACGCTCGTTTTTCAGGCGCTCTAAATCTTCCTCAAAGGTATCTGTTTCTTTCGTATGCTTTTCCAATTTCAGGATATAGTTATCGGTCCATGCCTGCAGGGCGTCGATGACGGCGTCTTCCACAAGGTCAAAGCGGCTTGAGATATTCTCACAGCGGACCGTGTTGCAGACAAGGCGGTAACGGTCGGTGCCTTTATTATCTTTCTGTCGGCGCATAGTGTGCCCACAGCACGCACAGCAAACAATGCCGGCCAGCGGGTTCTGCAGGCTGCCTGAGACAAAGTTATTAGGTCTGACTGCTCTTGTGGAGCGAACTGCCTGCGCAGCGTCAAAAAGTTCCTGCGGAATAATGGCATCGTGAAGCCCGCGCTTCAGAATCATTTCGGGGCCGCCCTGGATTCTCTTTTTTACGACGTGACCATCTTCAATCTGTTTGACCTCCGGGCGCTTGCCCCAGGTTACATATCCGGCGTAGACCGGATTTTTCAGGATATCACGAATTGAGGAGGGTGAAAATTTTTCGCCCCGCCGGTTGCGGTACCCGCGCTCATCGAGACGGATTGAAATGGTATAGGAGCCAATATGCTCGTTCGCATACCACTGATACATCAAAAGAACGGCTGCCGCTTCTTCCTCGAGAGGTTTCAGCGTGTAGCCTTTATCGTTTGAGATTTTAATGCGCTCATAGCCGTAAGGGGCATCGCCGTAAATCCATTTGCCTTCTATGGTGGAAATCTTTCTGCCGTCTTGGATTCTGCGGTTGATGGTGGCATATTCTCTGCGGCTCATGAAGAGGCCGAACTCGAAGTATTCCATGTCGGAAGGGTTTGCCGGGTCGTAGATTTTCAGCGGTGTGATAATCTTGGTACCGGAGATTGTAAAGGCCCTGGCAATGATACCCTGATCCAGGGTGTCGCCGCGGGCAAGCCTTTCTACTTCCACCACAAGAACACCCTTCCATTTGCCTTGTTCCACATCGCGAATCAGCTTCTTGACTTCCGGGCGGGCGTCGATAGATTCACCGGAAACGATTTCCCGGTAAACCTGGCCAATATTCAAATTCATTTTCTTGGCAAGCTCCATTAGCCGGCGCTCATGACGCAGCAGGGTGTCACCTTCGCCGTGCAGCTCCGCTTCCATGTCCTCGCGGGATTTACGGAGGTAGATGGAGTATAGGCCGTTTGAGAGGTTGGTGTGCATGGGATACCTCCTAAAGGGTTACTTTATGGTTAGTAATGATTTCCAACGGTAAGGAAAATCAAGGTGGTTTTTGCTGATGTACGGCTTGTATTTTTTCATCAGCTTATCTAATTGTTTTAAAACATCATCATTCCACTTATCTTTTTCAGGGTACATCAATTTCAGCATATAAAATTGTGCAAAAAGTCTGCGAGTAGGCGTATAACTCTCCCCTTTTGGCATTTTTGGTATTGCAGGGAATTTTACGTAGTACAATCTTGAATAGTGAGCACATCTATTTCTTAAATCTGTTAAACAACGCAACCAACTATCCATAGTTTGATAATTTACACCATAGAGAGACTTGGCTAGTGCTGCTTTATCCGGATTACTCATTCCCCGATAAAAGTGAGAGAGCATTCCAATTGAGAAAAATTCAATAATCACCCATAGTGGAAACTTGCCATTGTATTTTTGCATATGGTGCTGCACGATGAGAGTCTTGCTGTTTTCGTTTATACATGATGTAACATGTTTAGAGAAAAGGGCGTGATTGTGTTTTTTGTTGTACACCTTTGGGGACATATAGCCATCGGGCCCATATTTATGTACGTGATAATAAGCCATTTGTGTTCTGAGAAAGATTTCAATCTGCTCAACGGTAGACAGAATTAACTTTCGGAGTTCTTTGTCAAACTCATAAATTTCTGCAATTTGTGAAAAGGGAATGTTGTAAATGCATTTCCCGTCAGGACCTTTATACGGCAAATAATAAGCAGACAGTCTATAGTAGTTAATTCTTTTCAACAGATTAAGGCACTGCTCGCGATTGTCTATGAGGATATTCTTTTGTTCGAGTAATTCAATTTGTTCCTCAAAAGTAGTTGCTTCTTTTAGTTTCATAGCTTCTCCAAAAAATAAATGTGCTCCCATTTGACACATCGTTGAGAGGTGTGGGAGCTTCTGTTAGTACATAGTATATGCGAAATCTCTCAGATTGTCAATGTAAATAAATTCCAATTTTGATTTTTTTCTTGCATAAACAGCACAAAGGTAGTATACTTAATAGGCTGTCATAAGTAATTTCAACAGTTTTCAAATTTTTGAAGACTGTTTTTCTTTTTTATAATCGTATTTTCTAAAATTTCGCTCTCAGCTCGACAACTTTGCCAATAATATTAACCGGTTTACTAATGATTTCATCTTCAGTGTTAAAATGCCTTGCAATTCCGAACGAGAATTCTTTCATAATTAGATACTTTTGTAAGTCTTCACTTAGAAGAATTAAGTTCTTTTAGTGCTTGCTTTACTAATTGAAGTTCACCTGACATATTCATAAATCGATAATAGGCTGAACCACATTTGCCATAGTCATAATAATATTGTCGTAGTTGAACCAGATATTCGAGGGTTTCTTGCAAACATTCCCTATTTAGTTTTTTTAACTTCCGAACATCGTGACATTGTTCCAAAGTGGCAATACCTTTAGGTGCTTCCGGCTCAGAAGTGTCGAGAAGCATATATTTATCTGCAAGCGAAAGCCTAGAACCGTCAAAATAATCGGTAATCACATGACCATATTGACAAGTATCTTGTTTTGGGCAGCCATCACAGTTGCACTTTGGCATATTTGATGTGCTATATTTTTCCATAATGTTTTCAGTTTTGTTTTTCTTAAATAGAGCCATAGTATAATCCTTCCTTAAAAAATTAAGCATATCGACCACCGACAACTAGATCGATGGCATAATCCAGCAATTTTGCTCGACCTTCCGGATTCAGTTTTCGGTATTTTTCGAGTAGCTGTTGTTCTGCGTCGGTAAGATCAGAGGGATTGTCAATTTCGGATTTATTATTCGTCCAACCCATAAGGTAAGCTTCGCTGGTTTTTAGAGCTGTAGCAATTGGTGTGAGCTTATCTACACCCATATTAGAAATATAGTTTGACTCATATCTATAGACGGTGGCAGCGGAGACCCCCATTCTTTCCGCCACCTCTTCCGCAGATAAACCTAATTCTTTTCTGCGTGCCTTTATTCTTTTTCCAATATCCATATTTTCATATCTCCCATTTGGTTTAGTTATAATATACAACATGACTTGCAAATTTGCAAGTGAAAATAGAAAAACTTGCAGATTTGCGATTATCTGTTGACAACTGGCATGAATGATAGTAATATAAAAACAAAACTCGCATAAATGCTAGAAAGGAGTACAAATGAATACAGATAGGCTAATTGAATTCGTAAAACGTGCTGGATATGAAAATAAAACATTTGCCGAAGAATTAGGAATGGCAGAATCGACGTTTTATAGAAAACTGAAAAAGAAAAGTTTTTCGGTTGATGAAGCACAAAGAATTAGCAAGTTATTGAAGTTAGATGCAAATGAAGCATATGAAATTTTTTTTGGAAAGAAACTCGCATAAATGCGAGAATTTGAAGAGGAAAGTAAAAGCTAAACGGAATTTCTGAAAATAACGGAATATGTTGCATCGGGATTGCGTGATATTGATGCGGGCAACTCTGTGATTTGAAGCATAGGACAAACCGTAAAGCTGTATGAATTAAATGAGGTACATAATATGGCAATCATAAAAGAGTACAAGACCGCCAAGGGCGTGATTATAAGGTTTAATGATGCAGCTTACGCAGATAAGACTGAGGAAGAAAAGCAGAAGCTGCGGGAGAATGTGAATAAGGTAATTTCGCAGATTTTGCTGAACCCAAGGAGGTGACGCATGCCAAGAAAATCACATCGCCGGCGCCGGAAGAAAGTTGGACAAGTGCCGGCGCCTCGAAGAGAAGAAACGACGGAAGAAAAAGAACCGTGCCAGCTGCAGATGGAAGCACAGCGACGCCACCTTGATGAGATTTTACAAGGAGTAAAGACGCCGTCGCGCGAGTTCGTTATAACCCAGCTAAACCAAAGGAGGAAGAATGAGAGCAGAGACAGTGCAGATGATTGAAGAAAAGTCACGCTTTGTCAGGGGAATAGAAACGCTTTTAAGCCTGGACAAAAATAGCATGGTGGACAGCCTCATATACAAGTTTGATATGCAGGATGAAGCCGGCGAAGTTTATGACGAATATGTTGGAATCGCCTGGGAGACAGGCGGCGCTAAAAAGCTACTGGTAACAGGATACAGCAATGGCGCCATATTAAAGGCAATTGTAAAGGAGGTCTACTGATGGATACATACCAGGGTACATGTAAGTACTGCGGCAACATGAAACCGATCATAGAAGAAAGCCAGGAAGCCGCTGACGAAAGAGTCAGCAATGAATGCGCCTGCGGCGGCGCGAAGCTGGAAGAAGTTAAAGCACGGCTGATGGCGAACATCAACTTTATAGCAAGGAAAAACGAGGGGAAAGCACTGTCTCAGCTGGCAGAAGAGCAGGTGAAACTGTTAAAGCGGGCAGCCTCTGAAATCGTTGACGGCAACTGCCTTAAAGCTGTCTTTGACTTTGGAAGTTCAAAAGTGACGATTTGGGATGCAGGTGAAAAGTACAAAGTAAAGCGAACCACAACCAGAGAGGAACAGGCAGAGGCATGATTGATGACAAATACTATCGCTACGCAGCAGAGCAGATGGAGCGTGCTTCCCGGGAGAAGAAAAAATACAACGGCTACAAGGACAAGCCGGAGCGGATCTGTTTCTATACCGGACGACCGTATGCCGAACGCCATGAGGTATTCCCCGGAAGACCGAACCGGCAAATCAGCATTGAGTATGGTTTCCAAGTGGACATTTGCCCGGAGAAGCACCGGGAGCTTCAAGACAACATCACGCCCTGGGCAAAGGCAGAGAACCAGAAATGGAGGTCAACCTATGAACGAGCATACATTGACCGCCTAATGGATGAGGGAGAAAGAGAAGAAGATGCTCTGCAGAGTTGGATGCGCCTAATCGGCCGCAACTACATAGAGGAGTTGATTCCGAGATGATACCTTGTCCGAAATGTGGAAATTTTGACTACCGAGAGGGCCGGTGCTGTCCACAGTACGATGGAAAGCCGGTTTGCATCAGGTGCTGCCGGGAGTGCGGATATTATAATCCGTCTCCGATGGGCCTGCACTGCAGGTACTACATCTACAATCCTAGGCCAGACTACGACGGAGAAATCGATAAACTGCGCAGACAGATTGAAATCAAAGAGCGACAGGCGGAGCACTTTTATCGGGATAACAAGCCTTGGATTGCTGAGAAAATCGAGCGAGAAGTAAGCTGGCTCCGGGGACAGAAAAGAGAATGGGAGAGAAAACGAGATGAAGAAACTAAAAAAGCTGGCAATGACATATAGTGTGATAACTTACATATACGCGGCGTGCGCATTGGCACTGACAGCGGCGCCGCTCATCACATTGTGGCTGCTCCTTTATGGCGCCGGCTGCAGATAGGAGGAAATGATGAAAGACATTGGACTGGCCGCAGAACACTATCAAATCATGAAAGAGTCACTGAGAAAAGCACAGGACGATTGCGAGGAAAGCCCAACTATAGCAAGCATCCATGAAGAGACAATCGCAAAAGAGAAGCTATGGGCTTTCAAAACGGGACTGGAATGTGCCGGCATACTGGAAGAAGTAGAAGAAGAATGGAGAAAACGACATGAACATAATTAAGAAACTATGGCACCGGATCCGGCGCTGTCCGGCGTGCCCTTTGCACGTAGGTTACCGCAGGCGCGGTCGCTGGCCATGCGGCAACGAAACCTGTTTCCAAAAGAAAAAGACTTGCCGAAGCAAGTCCAGTCATTGAGTAGGTACTGCAATACCTACTCCTAATTTACCATAAAAACGGAGAAAAAGCAATGAATCTAAATCAAAAAATCAATTTAAAAGAATTTGAAAAAGCTGCAAAAGAGGCAGGCTGTGAGGTGATGCAAAGCGGAAGAAGCCGCTGCTTTGCGATAAGTCCAAGAGAAATTGCTATCGTAACAACCACAGGTGCCATCAGGGTGCCGGTGGAAAACGTACAGCGCTTTCTTGCGGACTTCCGAGTAGCAGTTGAAACCGCCTGCCACATGTGGGAAGAACTATCTTTAACAGAAAAGAACCAGCTGGCTAAAGAAAAGCACATGACCTACGGCGAACTGCAGCAGGTTATGTATATGCTGAAATTAGGAGGAAGAAATGAGCAAGAAAACAGATGAAGCCATCGCCAAGCTTACAGCGGAATGCGAAGGAAAGGACTACCTGATCCCTTTTGAGGAATATCTGACATCCATTTGCAACGACGCAGTTGCAGAAAAAATCCTGAAAGAGGACAAGACGCTGGAAGACTGCTTCAAGAAGATGAAGGAAGTGGCCAGGAGCAGGCAGAAAAACGGCTGTGCATATATCCCCAATGAGGAAGGATTTGAAATCATCAGAGACTATTATGAGATTACAGATTCGGATTTAAAGAAAACTGCTGGAAGTGTCATAGACATAACCGACCTGTTATAGGAGGCTGACATGGAAGTAAGAACAAAACCGCCTTACAACATCAGAAGACCTGCAGATTTAAAGGAGTTTATATTGGCAACTGCTGACTATACCTACGTAATCTTTGACCAAAAACAGGACAAGGTGCGCTGCACCTGCTGTGGAAAAATCGGCAAATTGTCAAATCTGGCAGAAGGCGTATACAAACATAATGCTGAGACCTACTGTCCGTTTTGCGGAGAAAAAGCAATCGGAAAGGCTGCCCAGTATGGGCGAAAGAATATCACAGAGTACGGGCGGGTACTTTGGTTTAGAAAGTATGGCAGAGTTACCTATGCCCAGCTGGACGAATATCAGATTGATTACACAGAAAGTACTAGCATGCCCAGCGTTTCTTTTTGGGCATCAGCACAGTACAGATTCTGCAAAGAAAGCCAGGCATATTATAAGTGCATTCCAGTAGGATACTGGAATTCGGAATACTGGGAGAAGCGAAAGGAAATAAAATTGCCGAATCCGGAATGTGGCATGTGGAACAGCAATAAAATGAGCCGCTATAAAAAAACGGTGACACATACATCACATATTGACGGACTTGGAACAGACTTGAAATATGCTAATACAGACATGCGCATCAAAGGGTGGGAGGATCCAGAAAACCCATATGGAATTATCGGCTACCTGTCAAATTTCCTGAAGTATCCCAGCATTGAGATTCTAGAAAAAGCCGGATTTGAAAAGCTGGTTGGTGCTCGGGCAAGCGGGGGCAGATGCAGGTATATCAACTGGAGAGCAAAAGACTTGCGAAAGACACTAAAGATGAACGCAAAAGAAATCAGAGACTTTAGAACTGCTGGAGGCACGATGCAGACACTGAAGAAATATCGAGAGATTCAGAAAGTCTACCCGAAGGTTAATTTTAGTCAGTTAGATCTTTTTGGATATTGGGGAAGGAAAGAAAATATAAAGGAAATTGAAAAATACATATCCCTTGACAGTGCGGTGAAATATCTGGAAAAGCAGGGCGGAAATAATGATATGGGAATCTATGCAGATTATCTCAGAGAATGCAATTCACTTGGCTATGACATGAAAGATAAGCGCGTACTTAGACCAAAGAATCTTCAGAAAGCCCACGAGAAGACCTCGATGCAAGTCGCTATAGAAAAAGATAAAAAGAAAAAGGAAGACTTTGCGGTCGGCATGAAAAGCATTTATGCAGAAGAGGCATATCAGTGCGGAGATTTATTGATAAGGTCAGCGGTATCCATAGAGGAATTACACAAGGAGAGCCAGGCACTCAATCATTGCGTTAGAACCTATGTTGATAGAGTATGCAAAAAAAGATGTGCTATTTTATTCATTCGCAAGATAAACGAACCGGACAAGCCATATTTTACCCTTGAACTGAACTGGGAAAGGAAGATTGTTCAGTGTCGTGGCAATCACAACTGTGCATATCCCCCGGAGGTTGAAGCGTTTATTGAGCAGTGGAAGAAAGATATTTTGAACAAAATGAAGAAAGGAGCAGCTGCGCCTGCAGCGTAAAGAACCATGGGAGAAATTATAGATGTAGAGTTTAAAGAAATTACGGAACTGGAAGATAAGACCAACGAAGAACTCTGTCAGGAAGTAAACCTTTATTGGAATCAGATGGAGGCATTAGGAAGACTCGGCTTTGAATTTGCCGCCAGAGCAGGGCAGAGGCTGAATGTCATCAAGTCAAGATTGAAACATGGAGAGTGGGAAGACTGGGCAGAGAATAATTTATGCTTTTCTACAAGAAAGGCAAATAGAATGATGAAACTGGCGGAAAAAATGACTGATGAAGACAGCTTTTTCTGCAAAAACGACAAGTTGTCGGATATTGGAATTTCAAAGGTTTGGGAACTCTTAGCAGCGCCGGAAGAGGTGGCAGAAAAGGTCATGGAAAACCCCGAAATGCCAGACATGAGCGTACGAGAATTAAAGGACGAAATTAAGCGCATCAAAGAGGAAAAGAAGAAAATAGAGGAAGAGCTGGTAATTTGCGAAGACACATGGCAAACGGACAGAACTGTTTTAGAAATGGAGATTGAAACGCTAAAGGGAGAACTCAGAAACCGGTCAGAAATGAATCCTGCTATCCTTGCTGAAAAAGAGAAAGAACTGCAGAACATGCAGGACAAGCTGGACAAGGAAAAAGAAAAGTCCAAGAAGCTGAAAGAATCCATAGACGCAGAGAAAGAAAAGGCAGCAGCGGAGGCACGGACAAAAGCAGAGAGGGAAGCTAAAGCGAAGGTAGACGAAGAACTGCGACTCTTACAGGAGAGCAACAGGGAAGCCGCAGAGGAAATAGAACGCTTAACCCGTAAACTGGATAACAATTCAAATGTTGAAGTTGCCACCTTCAAAGTTCACGCTGACCAGCTGCAGAAAGCATTCGGCAGCTGCGCAGAGTCTATTGTGACCATGGAAACCGAAGACACAGAGCAGGCAGAAAAAATGCGCTGTGCCCTAAAGCAGATTATGACGCAGATGATAGAGAGGATTTAAGGACATGACGATAGGAAATATTTTGATGATGCCACTGCAGGAAAACGTACCTGCACCAAGGCATGATGACTGGAAACCGGCGATATGCCCTATATGTGGCGCAGACTGCTGGGAATCCGGACAAGCCCGAATCTTAATGCGAAAAATGCCGGGCATATTAAAGGCTTGCACAAATTGCGCAATAAAAGGGGCAGGAAGATGAATAGTGTAGTTCTAATCGGAAGACTTACCCGTGACCCGGAAGTCAGATATACCGCAAGCACACAGATGGCAGTTGCAACCTTTACCGTTGCCATTGACAGACCTGTAAGAGCAGGTGGTGAGAAGCAGACAGATTTTCCTCGCGTGACCGTTTTCGGCAAGCAGGCAGAGAACTGCGAGAAGTACCTGGCAAAGGGCAGATTAGTCGGTGTTCAGGGTAGAATCCAGACCGGAAGCTATCAGAACAAGGACGGCGTCACTGTTTACACAACCGATGTTGTGGCAGACAGAGTAGAATTTTTAGAGTGGGGCGACAGACCGCAGAGAAATGGACAGAACCAAGGAGCCCAAGGCGAGCAAACAAAGCAAACTAGCATGGCAGAGCTTAAGCCGGAGATACCGCGAGGATTTGAACCAATTGAAGACGATGTACCATTTTAAAGGAGGAGAGTATGAACAGCCAAGAGAAAATCATGATTTTCGCAGCACAGCTATATGACCGGTCTGAGAGACTGAAATATACCACCAGCCAGGTGAACGAAGAAATACAAAGGCTGACGTTAAGTGCTGCACGCGGAAGCGTAAGCCCGCACCAGATTAAAGAAGCAGAGGAAAGCATTGCAAAAGTAATGCACTTATTACATAATGTTGAATCAATTTTAGCCCGTTTAAAGGAAGATGCAAAAACAGAATTGAATATCCAAATATATATGAAGTAAGGAGGATCCAGATGGAAAAGAAAGTCAACGTAAAAATCATTGAAGACTACGGCGTAGTCGGAGAAGACCAGAAAGGCAATGTAAAGCATTTCATCAAAGCAGAATGGTTCGGCAAAGCGCCGGTCTACGAAGTGAGAACCTTTGCCCCGGACGGAACACCCAAGAGAAGAGTTGGTCTGACTAGGGAAGAAGTCGAAAGACTAAAAGTCATTCTGAACGAAGAATTGATTTAAACCTACATTAAATATAAGAAGAAACAAGCCTGGGACAAGCCCTAAAAGCAGTCCCAGGCATACCTATAGGAAAACAGAGCAGGGAGTGAAAGCCTCCTTTTAAACCTTGATTAGAGTATTAAAGTTAGGAGCAAAAGATGAAAGTTGTCAGAGAGACCTGTATAGCGGGAAGAGTGATTGATGTGACAGTTAGAGTTCCGAGTGGACGCCATACAGAGCCGAGAGCAAAAAAAAGAACTGTGACTGCTGAAAAAGTACAAAAGAATAACGACAGAATGGCAATTAAAAAGCTGGCAAGAATCATCAATGCGAATTTTGATAAAACATGCTGGCATGATACTATGACCTATGCGGGAAATCCGTCGCCGGAGGAAGCAAAGAAAAAACTGGATCGGTGTTTGGGAAGAATTAGGTATCGCATGAAAAAAAGAGGACTGAAATTCAAGTGGGTAGTCACAACAGAATGGCAAAACAGCAAGCTCCACCATCACCTGATAACCAATGCCCCAGTAGAGATGGTTAGAGAATGTTGGAAAGAAGGGCACATCCTGCCAAGACCATTCGATGAAAATCCCAATTATTATAAATTAGCAGAATACATAATCAAAGAGACTTCTAAAAGCTTCAGAGAAAAAGAATCTCCGTTTGGAAGCAGGTATAGTCATTCGAGAGGTCTTATTATACCGACACCAAACATTGAAGAGGTGGACGAGAGACAGCTGTTTGCAGATCCAAAACCGAGAGAAGGATATTACATAGATTGGGATACTGTAAGAAGATTTGAGCATCCCATAACAGGACTAGAGCACCTTGAGTACATGATGATATCGATAGACGAAGAACCGAGGATCAAGAAGTATTACAAGGGAAAACCTAAAAAGCGGGAAGAAAATTACCGACAGTATATCAACTATGAAGAGGAGCAGCAGAGCCTATGGAAATAGGCTTCTTTGCAGTGCGAGGAGGGGAGTTATGACAAAACAGGAACTGAGCAGACACTTTTGGTTGCAGCATGAAGTGAAGAGACAGGAAAAGCGCCTGGCTCGATTGAGAAAAAAACAGCAGCTCATTAGAGAACAGGGCGAAGTAGGAGATACGGTCAGAGATTATAAAACGGGTAAAGGAATTCCTGTCCGGATAGAGGGTGTGCCTGAAGAGGAGTTTACTCTTCCGCTCATGATAAAGCTTCTTGAAGAGGAAATTGAAAAGAACATCAAAGAATCTCAGGCAGAGGCGGTGAAGGTGGAACGATGTGTACAGAGTATTGATAATCCGCAGCTGAGAGAAGTAATGAGGTGTAGATTCATAGATTGCATGAAATGGGAAGAAATTGGAGAACAGAATTTCATTGCGCCGGACCATGCGAGAAGACTTGTAAGAGAATATTTTTCTGATAAGCAATAAAAATGTCCGGTTATGTCCGCTTTTTTTGTGATATAGTTAAACTGGAAAAAGTAAAAGAGTTTAACAACTCTAACGTTCTGGTGAATCTCCTTATTTTTATGATTGCTGACATCAAGGCGCTGCCGAGCGGTGGCGCTTTTGTGTTGGCAAAATACCTAAGATGAGGTATAATTAAAAGAAAAAGGAGAAAGTTTCAATGAAGATACAGATTGTGAACTATGCAGGGAGATTTGATTTGAAAACTGAAGCGAAGACAGAGCTTAAAATGGAAATTTCCGGTCTTAGCCGACCACAATCTTTTGATGCATATGACATAGATATTATTCTTTTAAACGATAAAAATATATGGCAAAATAGAGGGAATAATACGGACAGAGTAAAGGCGCAAAATGACTTTATAAGTATAAATAAAATTATAGAGAACTGCACTAGCGCACAAGTTATTGTAGTTCTACCACAGAATATCAAATTTTTGTATAATTTTTGGAATGAAGAACCCCTAGCTAGTTGCGTTTTAAAAGATATGATAGAAGAACTGAGATTAATTCTAAAAGCATTATCAAGTAGATTACAATGGCACGACTTGTTTTATGAACGGACTAAGACTAATTTTGAAAACCATATGATTGAAGCGGACTTTTATTTTAATGGGGTAGATGCAAAAAACATATTAACAAAGTCCGACAGGAGTAAAAAAGCAACTACGATAAGAGATGGAAAACTTATTTTCACAACATTAAATTTAGAAACTGAAAAAGATATACAAGCTTTTTTACAAGGTATTGGCTTAATTGAAAGTAAAAAATCTATACCTGAATGGATTGAGGAAATAAAGATGTTTGATGATGAAAAGCAACTTGAATTGATAAATGAAAATAGTGCACTAATTGAGCAATATAAAAAAAATATAGATGAGGCTGAACTTGTTTTAGCGAGAAATAACCGCTACAAATCTATTTTGTACACTCAATCAGACGAATTAGTGGAAGTAGTATTTGAGATGTTACAAGAAATGACAGGAGGCGATTTGTCTAATTTTGTTGATCAAAAGCATGAAGACTTCTTATTTGAGGCAATGGGCTATGTGTTTATAGGTGAAATCAAAGGGGTAAACCATAATATCCGGTCAGAAAATGTATCTCAATTAGATGTGCATTATCAGTCGTATATTGAAGATTATCCAGACAATTTAGATAAAACTAAAGCATTGTTAATAATGAATTATCAGAGGAACAAACCTTTATCGGAAAGAGGTGAGATACATGAAACACAGATTAATTTGGCGAAAAGAAATGGAAGTTTGATTATAGATACTTTCACATTGCTGAAAATGTTTGAGCAATTTAAACAGGGGAGCTTGGATCAAAGAGATTGTGTAAGGCTATTATCAGAATCAACAGGAATACTGAGTATATCATAATTAAAGAGATGATATGTTATGAGTCATGCAATTGTGGCGAGATTTTCGAGTTGAATATTTGAGTGAATGTACTCCGGTGTCCTTCAGACCCGGGGTATTTTTATACCATGAAAGGAGGCAGATTGATGGGACTTACGAAAAAACAGAAACTCTTTGTAGAAGAGTACTTGATAGATTTAAACGCTACACAGGCAGCAATCAGAGCCGGATATTCGCCGGCCAGCGCAAAAGAGATTGGCTCAGAAAACCTAACAAAACCTGACATTGCCTCGCGTATAAATAAAGCTATGGCAGAAAGATCAAGAAGAACAGGTGTAAATGCAGACAGGGTTATCAGAGAACTGGCAAAGATAGCTTTTATAAATCCAATTGATTTGATTGACACCGAGACTGCAACAGTAAAACCAATGGCAGTAGCAGAAGATACCGCGGCAATTCAGTCCGTGAAGGTAAAACGATTTGATGATGGCATAGAACGGGAGGTCAAAGTTGCGGATAAACTGAAGGCCTTGGAGCTTATTGGAAGACACTTGGGAATGTTCAAAAATCGTGTTGAAATTTCTGGCCTTGAAGAGGAACAGTCGAAACTGGACAAACTTATTTCTCAATTAGAGGAGGCGTAATGGGATTTGAGCACTTGATTCTTTCTCCAAAATACAAAGCCTTCCTCCGCTGCACCGCCCCTGTGGAATTTCTCGAAGGCACCACTGCGGCGGGAAAAACCACAGTGGGTTTATTCAAATTCATGCTCAAAGTGGCGCAGTCTCCAAAGAAACTGCACATTCTTGCAGCAGACGATACCGGTGCTGCTGAAAAGAACATCATCAACAAGGAACTGGGCATACTAGACGATTTCGGTGTGCTGGCAGAATACAAAGGAAATGGCTCCGGCGAGTACAAGATGCCGCACATCATTTTCCACACTTCTGCCGGAGATAAGATTATATTCGTCATAGGCTATGGCAACAAGCGAAAGTGGAAAGATGCACTGGGCGGTCAGTACGGCTGCCTGTACATTGATGAAATCAACACGGCGGACATTGACTTTGTCAGGGAAGCGGCCATGAGGTCTGACTATCTAATGGCAACGCTGAATCCCGATGATCCAAGTTTGCCGATTTACAAGGAGTACATTAATTGCGCAAGACCGCTTCCAGAATGGGCGGAAGAAACACCACCGGAGATTATAGCAGAGTTAAAAGAAGAACCGAAACCTGGATGGGTACATTGGTTCTTTTCTTTTACCCATAATTCGGGTTTAACCAAAGAAAAGCTGGAAAAGATTATCAGCAATACTCCGAAAGGAACAAAAATTTGGAAGAACAAAATCAAAGGGCTTCGGGGCAGAGCAACAGGGCTTGTATTTCCGAACTTTGAGCGGGCAAAACACGTAGTGACAAAAGAGTGGGTGAAACAGCAAGTCAGAGCCGGAAATATCAGAATGAAGAGGTTTGCGGCCGGACTTGATACTGCCTACTCCCAGAAAAGCCCAGATACTATAGCGATGCTTTTTCAGGGAATTACGGAGTGCGGAAAAGTAATTACGCTGGAAGAACAGGTGTACAATAACGCAATGCTCGGCAATCCCTTGGCGCCGTCAGACACAGTAGTAAGATTTGTGAACTTTCTTGATGAATGCGGCAGGCAGTGGGGCATCGCACGGGATGTCTTTATAGACAACGCTGACCAGGCAACTATAACAGAGCTGAGAAAGTATAAACGCCAGCATGGTTGTCTATACAATTTCATAGATAGTTACAAGAAAATTAAAATTATAGACAGAATTAATCTGCAGCTCAGCTGGATTCAGCAGGGCTGCTATTTAGTTTGTGAGAACTGCGCAGAGCATATACGGGAACTTGAAATTTATAGCTGGCAGGAGGATAAGCCTGAACCGGAAGACGGAAATGACCATACCATCAATGCCAGTCAATACGGATGGATTCCGTACCGTTTTGAGATAGGAGTAAAAGAAGAGTGAGGATAGTAGAGAGAATGAAACAAAGCATTAGAAGCTGGCTGAATGTCAGGGCGGCGGACCCTACATACATAGACATCACTGAGACGCTGGACTATGAAGGAAATGCGATAAAGAACAGAATCTGGTATCGGGGAGACAGCAATGAGCTGCAACAGCTTTACGCTCAGCTGAGAAATGGCGTAGACCAGTATAAATTCTGGGCGTGCAAGTCTAGCCCGGGCATGGAAATCCGAAAGATTCACACAGGACTTCCGGGGCTCATCGTAGACATGTTGACAGCCGTCGTGCTTGCTGATATTGGAGAATTTGATATCAGCAAAGGATTGGACAAGGAAATCTGGGAACAGATATGCCAGGATAACCGGTTTATGAAGAGGCTGGAAAAAGCCGTGAAAGAGACTTTATACATCGGAGATGGTGCATTTAAAGTCACCTATGACAGTGCAATATCGGATTATCCAATCATTGAATATTACGCTGGTGACCGGATCGAAATCAGGAGTGATCGAGGCAGGCTTAGAGAGATAATTTTCAAAACCATGTACGAACAGGAAAGCAAAAGATACTGTCTTTACGAGCACTATGGGTATGGTTACATTAAAAACCATTTATACAGGGGCGAAGCAGAGGTACCGCTGGATGAAATTCCGCAGACGAAGGGCCTAAAAGATGTCACTTTCTCAGGATACACGGAAAATACAGCCGGGGAAGTAACACAGAAGGGCAAGTATATGCTTGCGGTACCTATCAAGTTTTATGAGTCGGGGCGCTGGGAAGAACGGGGTCAGAGTATCTTTGACAAGAAAGTAGATAACTTTGACAGTTTGGATGAAGCCTGGTCTCAGTGGATGGATGCGCTGCGTGCCGGCAGAAGTAAAGAGTATATCCCAGAGTGTTTGCTGCCAAGAGACCCTCACACCGGAGAAGTTCTAAAGCCGAACGCTTTTGATAACAGGTACATCAAAACGGATTCGGATATGTCGGAAGGTGCAGCCAACAAAATTTCTTTGGAGCAGCCGGAGATTCCACACGACAGTTATGCTGCGACGTATATTACGGCGCTGGATCAGTGCCTGCAGGGGCTTATCTCTCCGTCGACGCTTGGCATCGATGTGAAAAAGCTTGACAACGCTGAGGCGCAGCGCGAAAAGGAGAAAGCGACGCTTTACACGAGAAATGCGATTGTATCCGCCCTTGAAGAGGATTTGCCACAGGTAGTAATAACGGTTGTGCGAGCCTATAAAGAGATTAATCATATCGGTAATGTCGAGGAGGAACCGGAGGTCACTATTGATTTTGGCGAATACGCAAATCCAAGCTTTGAAAGTCAGGTTGAAACAGTGACCAAGGCAAAGACGGGCGGAATCATGAGTATTGAGGCAGCGGTGGAGGAACTTTACGGCGACAGCAAGGATGAAGATTGGAAAGCTGAAGAGGTAAAACGCCTGAAAGAGGAGCAGGGTATCACAGAAATAGAAGAACCGGCAGTCAACCATGGGGCAGGTTCTTTTTCTTTGGAGGTAGACGATGAAAGTAAAGGTGGCAAACAATCTGTACCAAATGAGCCAGAAGGAGTATCAGGGACTGCTGCAGATAGCAAGTGAGCAAGTGTCTTTTGGTATTTATGCGATTGAGAAAAAAGGATATGCAGAACTCTGCAATTATAAGTGCGAAAGTATTACTGAACTGAAAAAACTGAAACGAAATCTGAGAAGTCAAGGTTTTAAGGTGCGCTATAATGGCTGATTATGATTTTGAGAGGGCCTTTGCCAGAGTTGAAGATGAACTTCTGCGTTCCATGATTCGGAACATGAAAAAGCATAGCGAATGGGAAGATGCGGAGGGCTTTAACTGGTCCATGTGGCAGGCAGAGCAGCTGAAAGCGCTGGATCAGTATAAGCAGATTAATAAGAAAAAATTCAGCAAGCAGTTTTCCCAGATTAACAGCAGAATCAAAGAGGCAATTGAAGAGGCGAGAAAAGACGGGAACATGGCACAGGAAATTGAGATTCTAAAAGCACTCCGAAAAGGTTATAAACCTCCAAAGTCACGCAGCGGGTCAGTAAAGACTCAGGCTGCGTTTTTTCGCCTGAATGACCGCAAAATGGATGCATTAATAAGCGCCACAATCAAGGATGTGGAGAAAGCGGAAACGGCGGTCTTGCGTATGGCAAATGACAAGTACCGGAAAATCATCTTTGATGCGCAGGTTTATGCAAACAGTGGAGCGGGAACCTATGAAAAAGCGGTTGATATGGCGACCCACGATTTTCTTGCAGCCGGATTAAATTGCGTGGAATATGCGAACGGTGCACGTCACACGCTGAAAAACTATGCGATGATGACAATTAGGACAGCCAGCAAGAGGGCATATCTGCAGGGAGAGGGAGAGAAGCGGCAGGAATGGGGAATCAGTACCGTAATTGTAAATAAACGCGGAAACCCTTGCCCGAAATGTTTGCCATTTTGTGGGAAAGTACTGATTGATGACGTATGGAGTGGTGGAAAGAAGGGTGACGGACCATACCCACTGCTGAGTAGCGCCATCGCCGCCGGCTTATATCACCCAAATTGCAAGGATAGTCACACTACGTATTTTCCCGGAATCAGTACGCCGCCGGATGGGAAGATTACGACAAAAGAAATCAGTGAAGTCAAGCGTGAGTACGCACATGAACAGAGGCAACAGCACATACAGCGTCAAATTGAGAAATATGATAGACTTAAAAAATACTCACAGGATTCGGAGAACCAAGAAAAATATGCATGGAAGCTCGCCGAATGGGAGGATAAGGCCGATTCGTTAAAGGGTAAAAAAATAGAAGTACAAACGGAGTACGATGCATTTATACGCAGACTAAGAGAAGATTCGGATTCACAGAAAAACAAAATGGCGCTTTATGCAGAATTTACGGAACTAAGAGAGGACCTAAACTGCAGGTCTCCCCTTGCATATGACATTGAGCTGGATGCTATGATTTATAATCCAAAGTTATCCTTGGAAGATTACGATTTAGACTACTCTTTTGCACACGAGTTATCACACAGGATAGATAGTCTTGAGTATCATAGTTGGGAAAACGATAATTTTATCAGAGCTATTGAAATCTGCTCGGAAAAAGTGTATGCTGAAGAAGAAAGAATAAGGAAATGGTTTGAGCCAGGGGGTAAATACGAAACGAGTTTTGCTATTTCTGATATCGTCAGTGCTTTATCTGATGCAAGAATTTCGGGAATGGTAGGACATAGAGAAAGTTATTGGTCGAAACCAGGGGCGAAAGCGGCGGAGATTTTTGCGAATCTTAATACGATTAAAGTGTTGAATCTTCTGGAGAAAGAAGAATTCAATGACATTTTTTATGAATTATATGAAGCATATAGGGAGATGATTGGTTGAAAATAATTGATAGATTATTGGCAAACGAAGAAATTCAAGAATTGCGAAAGCAGCTATATGATATGACAGGTCGACATCTTGGCTTTAATCACGATTGTTATTCAGGATTTGAAGAGTATAAAGAGCATCTTAGGGCGTGTGTGGAAGCAGGGAAGATAATCTCACGGCCAAAAGACGAAATAATCGAGAAACGATTTGACTCACTTTGGGAACGCTAAGCTGATCAGTTCAACTGGACTGGTCTTTTTTAATATCGAAAAGGAGGAGGTCTTATGCATCCAGCGGTACAAATAACAGGAATTATATGCTGTACTATCATAGCGGTATGCTTAATAGCAGCAAAGACGGGAGGGAAGAAATGAAACTCATTGTAACGAGACGGTACTACGACTTGGAACTTGAAAAAGTCCTTGAAGCGGGTACTGAAATTGAAGTCACAAAGAAGCGGGCAGAGTTACTTCTGCAGAAGGGCTTAGTAAAAAGAAAAACAGAATCAGTTAAATCAGAACCTTTAGAGTAGGGTTCTTTTTTATTGCTCCAAGTGCGAGAAGAGCTTAAAAGAAGCGCTGCGGGAGACACCCGAGACAAAACTGATATGGTGAGACACACCTAAAACTGAAAGGAGAGAACACATGCTGAAACACAAATTTGGAAAAATTAGGCCTTTTATGGCGCCGGAAGGAACCGGAGGCGGAGAAGGAGCTGGCGACACGGGTAGCTCTGGTGCACAGACTGGGAGCAACCCGAACCAGCAGACACAGCAGGCTCCGGCTTTTGATTACGAAAAGCTGGCCAGTATTATTACTGGAAAGCAATCGGTGACAGAGGATACAGTCTTGAAAAGCTATTTCAAGCATCAGGGACTGTCGCAGGAAGAAATGAAACAGGCGATTGATGCATTTAAAGCTGAAAAAGCGAAAAACCAGCCTGATCCGAACGCATTGCAGGTGCAGGCACAGCAGGCGCAGGCGGCGGCACTTCGGGCAGAGATGGAAAAAGAGTCGCTGCTCATGGCAGGTGAAATTGGAGTAGACTTAAAGACAATTCCATATCTGATGAAAATGGCGGACGTAAAAGATGTGATTGTGGAAGGCAAAGTTGATAAGGAAAAGCTCAAAGAAGCCATAAACAAAGTGTTAGAAGACGTACCGCAGCTGAAAGCACAGACTGAAACAAACGGCGGAAACGGCTTTAAATTCGGCGCATCTGGAAGCGGTGGAAACAATACCGCCACAGATGACCAGTTAAAGGCGGCATTTGGGCTTTAAAAACGAAAGGAAGGTAAAAGAACATGGCAGTATATGAATACGCTGAAAAATTCACTAATTTATTGCAGCAGAAATACGCAAAGGAACTCTGTTCTGATACTCTGACAAAGAGTAACACCGGGGTAACTTTTATTAATGCGCAGACTATCAAGCTTCCGAGAATGGCTGTATCTGGATATAAGGACCACACCAGAACTCCGGGATTTAATTCCGGCTCTTTGAGCAATGACTGGGAAGCAAAGAAACTGAGTCACGATAGAGACATTGAGTTCTTCGTGGATCCAATGGATATTGATGAAACGAATCTGACTTTATCTGTGGCAAACATTCAGAATACCTTTGAGACGGAACAGGCAATTCCGGAAAAGGATTGTTACAGATTCAGTAAGCTCCATGCAGAACTGACAAATCTCAGTGGAAGAATTGATACCACGGTCGTAACTGCGGCGAACTTCCTCGAATGGTTTGACGAGGAAATGGCAAGAATGGACGAAGCGTCTGTACCTGAAGAGGGAAGAATCCTATATGTTACTCCGAGCATGAATAAAATCCTCAAGGAGGCCGAGGGAATTCAGAGGGTCATGATGGTATCTACACCGTCCAGCGTCAACAGAAATGTTCATAGCCTGGACGATGTGACAAAGAAGATGGTACCGGCAGCAAGAATGAAGAGCAAGTATGACTTTACTGACGGATTTGCAGCAGCGGAAGATGCAAAACAGATTAACTGCATTCTAATTCACCCATCTTGCGTTGTATGCAGAGACAAGTACAGCTATATCAAGTTGTTTACTCCGGGCACTGATTCTCGTACCGCGGACGGCTATCTGTATCAGAACCGCAACTACGGAGATTTGTTCCTGCTAGAACGTAAAGTAGAAGGCTGTGCAATGAATGTCAGCGAGTAAGGAGGGAGACGGATGAAAGCAATTAAAGATAATAAAGTCTATACCATCACAGAGAGCCAGCAGAAGTTTTATACTGACGCTGGCTTTGATATTGTAGATGACGCGGGAGAAGTTATCAGCTACGGAAGAGGAAAGACCGTGCCTTATGAGAAATATGCCGTCTTAAAAGAGGAACTCGAGGCGGCAAAGAACTCTAATGACTCCAAAGAACTGGAAGCGCTCAAAAAGGAAAACGAGCAGCTGAAAAAGCAGGGAGAAAATGCGTTTGCCGCACTTGAAAAGTATTGCAGTGAAAAAGGAATTGATATTGGTAATACAACCACTGTCACAGGGCTTGTTAAAAAGCTGGATGAATCGGAGAAAGCGTAATGTATGAGGCATATGCAGGCCCTTCTGATTATGTGGTATACGGGAACGGAAATATTCCAGCCGATCAGTTGGAAAAATATCTTAAGTTGGCCAGCAGGCATATTGACTCCTTGACATTTAATCGGATTGTAGGCTGTGGCTTTGAAATGCTGACACCGTTTCAGCATGAACTCATCGTTGAAATCGTATGTTTGCAGGCGGATTTTGAATATGAGAATGCAGATGAAATTGACACGGTGCTTTCGAGTTATTCGATTAACGGTGTTTCTGTGCAGTTTGGGGGTGGCTGGAATGTCATGGTGCAAAATGGAATTGCAATGAGAAAAGACACCTATGAGCTGCTGAAACAAACTGGATTAACTGACAGAACGCTTAGGAGGTGGCACGGATGAGATATCCTTGCCTGGTACCCGAGAAGCTTTGCAGGACAGATATCTATGTGGAAATTGAAGCAGAGGGCATTACAGAAGATGGAGCGCCGATTCCTGCATTTTCTGCAACCATCAAATGCAATTATCAGGATGGAGGAAAACGCATTTTGACGGAGGAACAGAAATTAGTACAGGTTTCCGGCACTGCACTTTTTCCCGGAGATATCTGCCCGGACATTGTGAATATCACGGGAGGCATAGCTGAAGTACACGGCATGCGCAGAATTATTGCAGAAGGGCGAAAGGCTCGGAATCCAGACGGCACAGTGAATTATACAGAACTGAGGTTATTATGATTAAGGCAAACAGCAAAATCACAATAAACACTGCAAGAATCGGTCAGCTGACGGGTGCTGCGGTAACAGCTCTGGAAAAGACAGCAGAGGCACTGCATACTGAGGTGGTGCAGGCGCAGGTGGTGCCTTTCGATACTGGTAATTTGCAAAATGAAGGCATGTTTGTAGATTACTCCGAAGCGTCAAAAGGTATTGTTACGATTGTCCACAGCACGCCTTATGCTCGGCGTCTTTACTATCATCCGGAATATAATTTTCGGACTCATGAAAACCCTAACGCAAAGGGCGAGTGGTTTGAGGACTGGCTGCCTGGTGGAAAAGAGGAAAAATTTGCGGTGAAAACGTTTAAGGAACTGTACAAACAGGAGGGTGGTCTATAATGCTGACTTTAGCTGATGTACGTGACTGGCTGAAATCCTTTGGTTTTGCAGAGCACTACTATATCGGGAAGCTGGACAACAAAAAACAGAAGTCAATCGGGGTGTATCAGAGAAAAGAAACCGGTACACCCCGCATAACCATTGGCGGGCTGGATAATACCAGATATGACGTAAAGAGAATCTCAGTGCTGTTGCACTGGAATCAAAATGCGAAAGAAACGGAAGAGGCGGCTCTTGCGTTTTGGGAGAAATTAAGAGAAGTCACCAATGTGCAAATCGGAGAAACTCATGTTGATTATCTCATGCTTTTGGTACCGGAGCCCCAGGATGTGGGAACCGATGACAATGGGATATATGAGCGGGTAATCTGGTTTGATTTATATTACGAAAGGTAGGTAGAAAATGGCAAGCACACAGAAAGGGGTATACCCTTGCTATAAAAATCAGTTTCAAATTGACACTGCGGCGCCGGGTGCGGAAACTCCGGCGATGAAAAATATTGCTGAATGTGAATCCTTTGGCGTCAGCTTTGATAACGGTGTGGAAGAATGGACGCCGTTTGAATCGGAAGGCTGGACCAGGAGGCTGCAGACGGCAAAATCAATTACAGTGTCGGTAACTGCAAAGAGAAATGTAGGAGATCCGGGCAACGATGCTGTTGCAGAGCTTGCTTGGGCAAACGGAAGAGATACGGAGCGAGATTTTCAGTGGACCTTCCCTGACGGTACTGTTGTCAAGTTTGCTGACGCAGTTATCAACGTGACCAATGTAGGCGCTGGCGATTCCACTGCGGTGGCACCGCTTGAATTTGAAATTTTGAGCAACGGAAAGCCGGAAATTACACCGGCGGCATAACGGGAGGCGGGGTAAATCCCCGCCCAATCTTTTGGAGGAAACATGAAACGATTAGATATTACAGAAAAGCTGAATTTTAGCAAGAAACCTGTGTTAGTGGTCAAAGACAAGGAAATCGAAATAGACAACAGTGCTGTGACCATCCTGAAGGTGATGGGCTTGATGGGTGATGAGGCAGGGTCAAAAGAAATTTTGGAAGCTTATGAATTACTGTTTGACAAAACCGCAAGAAAAACGGTAGACAGCCTGCAGCTAAACTTTGGTGATTTCGCGACACTGGTAAGGGAGGCAATCGAACTGGCGGCAGGAGACTCTGAGGGGGAGCAGTAGAGCCCTGGTATGATTTAGTAGATGACTTTGACCTGATTGTGTCGTCTATACTGTCTCAGTATGGAATTCGTATGCTGTCAAAGTCTTTTGAAGATGTAACCTGGGCTGAGTTTGTGGCTCTCCTTTCCGGGCTTGACCCGAATACGGCGCTGGGGCGCATTGTTGCGATTCGTGCTGAAGACGATAAGGATATGTTGAAAGCTTTCACGCCGGAGCAGCGGAGAATCCGAAATGAATATCGGAATAAAGCTGCTAAGCAGGTATCGAAAGAAGAGATGGCACGGGTGCTGGAAGCATACAAACAGGCGTTTATCAAAATGGCAGGTGATAGTGATTGTAAAAATTAAGTGTAAGAACTGCGGACAGACATTATTATTTGCCAACCATGCAGATATTGAAATGAAATGTCCGCGCTGTAAAAAAATCAATAGAATTAAAATGGAACATGTTAAGACAGAGCCTAGAGCCACACCAGTAGAGTAGCGAGCCGGTGCCTGCTTTTTAAAAATAGAAAGGCAGGTGGAGTATGGCAGCTGAAAGTGTTGGCCAGATTGGTCTTGACCTAGTTGTAAACCAAAATCAATTTAATAAACAGATGAAAGGTATCACCAGCCTTGCGAAAAAGGCGGGTGCTGCTTTAGCTGGCGCATTTGCTGTAAAAAAGCTGGTGGATTTTACGGCTTCCTGTATTGAACTTGGCTCGGACCTGCAGGAAGTACAGAATGTTGTCGACGTAGCATTTCCGCACATGAGTGCAGAAATGGATAAATGGTCTAAGAGTGCGGCAACATCCTTTGGCCTATCGGAAACGATGGCGAAGCGGTATGCGGGTACCTTTGGATCTATGTCCAAGGCTTTTGGTTTCACCGAAAAGGAAGCCTATGAAATGTCGACGACCCTCACTGGACTTGCCGGTGATGTGGCGTCATTCTATAACATTGCACAGGACGAAGCGTATACCAAGCTGAAATCAGTTTTTACGGGTGAGACAGAAACCCTGAAAGACCTGGGTGTTGTAATGACGCAGAGCGCGCTGGATTCCTACGCTCTTGCAAACGGCTTCGGAAAGACAACTCAAGCCATGAGCGAGCAGGAAAAGGTCGCTTTACGGTATAAGTTCGTGCAGAATCAGCTGCAGCTGGCTACCGGTGATTTTATCAGAACGCAGGACGGTTGGGCGAATCAAGTTAGAATCCTGAAACTGCAGTTTGATTCACTGAAAGCGACGCTGGGGCAGGGGTTTATCAATCTGTTTACACCGATTATAAAGATTATCAATGTGGTGCTTTCCAAGCTTGCGACATTAGCGAATGCTTTTAAGGCGTTCACGGAGCTGATTACCGGAAAGAAAGCGAAAAGCGGAGCTGGAGTGCTCGACCAAACGGGAAAAGCGGCTGACGCTGCGGCAGATAGTGCTGGAGATGCAGCCGGAGCAGTAGGCGGCGTGGGAGACAGTGCAGGAAAAGCGGCCAAAGCTGCGAAAGAACTAAAGAATGTCACCCTGGGCATTGATGAACTGAATACAATTCCGGACCAGTCTGATGACGGCAGTGGAGGCTCCGGTGGTTCAGGCGGAGGCGCCAGCACAGGCGCAGAGGTTGACTACGGTCAGCTGGCAGAAGGTGAAACGGTACTGGACGAGGTTGACAGCAAGTATGCTGCACTGATTGAGAGAATCAAAGAACTGAAAAACCTGTTTGTTGGGGGTTGGAAAATCGGCATCGGGGATTTGTCGGTACTGGATTCTATTAAGAATCAGTGTGATGAAATTGGTACCAGCTTGAAAGATATTTTTACCGATGAATCGGTTGTCAAAGCAGCAAATGCCTATTTGAATAAACTGGCCTTCGCTCTTGGAAACACTGCCGGTTCTATTGCATCTGCCGGATTAACGATTGCAGACAATCTGACCGGCGGTATTGCAAAATATCTTGACCAGAATAAAGACTTTATTAAGTCTAAAATTGTGAATATGTTCGACGTCTCTGGTGCTGTTGCGTTAAAAATTGGCGCGCTGACAACAACAGTTGCTGAAATTTTTACCGTATTCAGAAGTCCGGAGGCGAAACAGATTACTGCCGACATTATAGCAATTTTCAGTAATGGTTTTCTGGAAGCTGGTGAACTGGTTCTGAAATTCGGCGGCGATATAGTAAACCTGATTTCTGATCCTATCATCAACAATAAAGACAAGATTAAAGAAGCGCTGAATCAGACGCTGGCGCCGATTCAGACCTTTACCAGCACGGTAAGGGAACTGGTGACAGATACAGCGAAAAAGATCAGTGAAGTCTATGATACCTATATCAGTCCTGCGTTTAGTAAAATCTCGGAGGGTCTAGGCACAGTATTTGGTTCGGTGCTGGATGCGTACAACAAATATCTGGCTCCGACGCTGCAGAGTATTGCTGATGGTTTCAAGAAACTGAAAGATGAACATCTGCAAAAGGTGATTGACAAGTTTTTGGAGCTGGTCGGAAACGTTGTGGATTGTATTGCCACAATATGGAATGCAATATCTCCGTTCGTGGGATATATCGCAGGTGAATTTGTCAAGGTAATTTCAGAGGGGCTACAAGGTGTCTGGGATGTCTTCATCAAGGTATTCGGCTGGATATCAGATATCGTAAGCGGACTCTTAACTACGCTGAATGGCCTGATTACCTTTATTAAAGGAGTCTTTTCCGGCGATTGGAAACTTGCGTGGGAAGGGGTAAAAGGAATTTTCAGCGGAATTTGGGAAACCATTAAAGCTGTATTCTCACCTTTTACGAATTGGCTCAATGATAAAGTCATCACGCCGGTAAAAGGTATGGTAGCTAAGATTAAATCAGCTCTGGGAACGGTTTCTGACTGGATTAGCAAGAAGGTTCTAACACCGATTAAGAATGGATTTGATACCTTCTGGAACGGGGTGAAGAAAGTCTGCAACAGTATCTTAGGAGGGATTGAATCTATGGTTAACGGTGTTATTCGTGGCATCAACAAAATGATTGATGGCCTGAATAGCTTGAAAGTAGATATTCCTGACTGGGTACCGGGAGTTGGAGGCAAGTCTCTTGGCTTCAGCCTGGGTTCTATCAGTCCGGTTTCACTGCCTCGCCTTGCAGAAGGTGGTTACGTGAAGCGGAATACTCCGCAGCTTGCAATGATTGGTGATAATCCGAGATACGGAGAAGTGGTTGCTCCGGAAAACAAATTGCTTGAAATGGCAAAACTGGCTGCGCAGAGCAGTCAGGGCGATACATCTGCGATTGTTGCGGCAATAGAAAGCTTGAAACAGGTTATCTTGAACAAAGATGATGACAGACCGATTGAACTGATTCTTGACGGAGAGGTATTATATCGTTCCAACCAGAAAGTGCAGCGGGCACGAGGATATGACTTAGGAATGGGGGCATTTGCAAGATGATTTGGATTAATGGAAAGAAACTGCCGTCGCCAAATAATAACCTAGCGGTCGCAAGGCAGCAGCTGGTAGACAGTGCAAGAAATGCAAGTGGTGATGTCGTCGCCACGAAGATTAATCGAAGGATGATTAAGCTGGATTCTTTAGAGTGGTCGTATCTGACCGCAAAGGAATGGCATGATATTCTGGTAGAAATCGAAAAATTTAAGGGAACACTGAAATTTTACGATGATTTGACGCAGAAATTTACAACCAGAAAAGTATACTGGGGCGATTCCACGGAGACTCCTTTGGAGGTGGATAAGTCCGGTAAGGTTCTACGGTACAAATCCTGTAAATGCAATATCATTGATATGGGTTATGAGGTGACATAATGTATCAGACAAGTGAGGCATATAATGTGCAGATTAGAGATCCGGTGCGAAATCCATGTTATATCAGGGTTCGCTTTGGCATTCAGGATCCGGAAGCAAACAAAAATGCAGTTATCAGTAATAGTGGAGAGCTGCACTATAGCTCGGTACCGACGCTGGATGGGCAGAGCGACGCCAAACGCAGGTATGGAACCTTGGAGCCTGGATTTTGGTTATTAGACGGAACGATTGATGCTGCACCGAATATAGGCCCGTACTCTTTGCAAGGGTATGTTGGAACAGACATCAGCAAAGAAGATTGTACCTACGAGAAAGAGCCTGAAATGTACATCACTTTCGCAAATGGGTATTATGCTTTCCGTGGAATTGCAGTATACTTCGATGAAGCGGAGCATGAGCACCCGATAAGCATAAAAATCACCGCAGAGAGGGACGGAAAACAGGTCTTTGATAGAATCTTTCCTGTTATGGGAGAAGTTTTTTCCTACGAGGGAAATTTGCCGCCAGGAGACGAGTACCTGAATAAGATTACACTGCAGATACTTAATAGCGGAATACCTTGCAGGAGAGTGAGGATTGGCTCAATCGTCCTCGGCGTAATAAAAACTTTAACCTGCAGAAACATTACTGAAGCAAAGTGGAGCAGGAAAAATGATTTAATGAATACCAGCATTGCAAAAAACGAATTCTCATTTACCTTCTTGGATGCCGACGGTGAGTATAACCCGGATAATCCAGAAGGTATTTGGCGTTTTTTGGAAGATGGGCAAGAAGTAACCTTTGAGTATGGCATTGAGCTGGACGATGGGAGTATTGAATGGGTGAAAGGCGGAACCAATTACACTAATGGGGAGCCTGCTATCAGCAGCTCTGCTGCGCTGTCAAAGGCCAGCTTCACTGCGATATCAAGACTGCAGACGTTGACGGATATCTATAGAGAGGGAAACTACAATCCGGACGGAGTGACTTTGTATGATTTGGCAGACGGTATTCTGCAGTGGGCAGGGCTTGTAGACGATAACGGAAACAAAGAATACCGCATTAGTGAAAAACTGAAAAGTTATGTTACGACAGCGCCGTTGCCAGTGGGTGAAGCAAAGGATTGTTTGCAGCTTATCGCTAATGCCGGAATGTGTGTGGTCGACGTGGATCGAGATGGAAAGATTTTTATTGAAGAGGTATCTGCAGAGATGATGGATTTTATCTATGATAAATCTGTGGTTTTGGAAGCGCCGCCGACCACAAAGAAATATCCGCTCTTGAAGGACATACTGATAACACTTTTTCAGTATACAGTACAGACGGAGGAAACCGAACTGATATCCATGGATATTGTAGAAGCGGAGGAAACGATTTATGAGCTGAATTTTGATGATACCGCTGTGGACTTATCGCTGTCTTTAGCTGGCGGATTGACGGCCGGCGTGACAGAGTTTTATGCCAATATGTGCAGAGTAACACTGACGGGAAGCGGAACAGTTACTGTAATGGGGAAAGCAGTAGAATCAGGCAGCGCAACGGTGCGTTTTGCATATGATACCATCGGGGAAGAATGCCCGGTGTCAAATCCTCTGATTACATCGATGACCCATGCCAGGGAGTATGTGGCGTGGGTAGCTTCGGTAATTATGCGCAGAGCGGAATATACGTTTAAAGACCGGGGATTTCCGGAAATTGATACAACAGATAATGTTACAGTCAATACATTGTTTACGGACAATATTAAAGCAACTGTAACAGAAAATGAGATGAGTTATAATGGAGCGTTTTCGGGAAGCAGTAAGCTGCTGGTATTAAACGAGGTAGAGAGATGACGTGGATTACACCGGTAACAGAGAGAACAGAGTTTGATGTCGAGGCGGCCAAATCTTTAAAGGAACGGATTTATGCAGTGGGATGGGTAAACCTTACCGCTGCAGAGCAGATGGAGTTCTTAGGAGACATGATAGGAACCCTGAATCATATCACTTTGAACCGAATTGAATGCAATACCTGTTTCCTTGAAGAGCTGATAAGACGTTTAGGATTCGCGGTGCAAAAACTTGCCTACAAAAAAGATTGGAGCAGAGAATCTCTGCCGGTCAGAAATGATCTGCAAAGGCTTGTAGATAACATCGCTGCATTATGCGATAGTTTCTATGCCATGGCCACAAGTTTACCGGAGAATATGGAGATACCAGACATCGCAAAGATGAACGCAGTTGAAGAGGTTTTGGTGGAACTGAAAGCTGCTGCAGACTTAATTATACAGAGTTGGAAGTACTGCGGGACTTTTTCATGCGGGCAGGACTTAGTGCTTCCGCAAAGGAGTTGATGGAATGAAAGACAGACTGGTAGAGCACCCGAATCGGTTTCGGCTGCAAGCGGTCGAGGGAGAGGTTGGTGTTTATGATTTGATACCTCTTCCGGGAATGGTGACTGAAGAAGGAACCGCACTGAATAAGGTGAATATTTTTGATGATGTAATGTCTGCGCGATATGGGCTGAATGATGGAACACCGTCGCAGGCCTTTGGGCGGGCGGTGCAAGTTCTGTATGCAACGGTCAGCAAGGCGGATTGGTCGGAAACTGTAAACAGTGACGGCTGGTATACGAATCATATTGAAATCAACGAAATGAGAGAAGCTTATAGACCTGATGTTCTTTTGGAGATTACATCAGCTGCTCTTGCTGAGGACGAACGCACGGCGTTTAGTCAAATCATGGAGTTTGAAACGTATGACGGGTATGTTATCGCTAAAACACTGGACGTGCCGGACATCGATATCAATATAAGATTTGAGGGAGTATAAAATGGCTATATCATCGTATATATATGTCAGAGATTCCTACAGTAAAGTTCCTGGTGGAATTGAGAGGAGAATGAAATGGGTAAAGCAAAAATTATGGGTGGCGGAGGCGGAATTAATATAAAAAACGGTATTGAACAGCTTGGATATAGCACAAGTGCTGTAATTGAATCTGGAAACTTTGTACAGCGGATTGATAATAGCTATGCGTTTTCGGCAGTATCAGGGGCAAGTGACACAACGCTCATAAGACAGTGTGCGATTGACAATACCCACGTAGCTGTTGCCTATGCGGTAACGAACAGTAAGTCCACGGGTACGGGCAATACTTATGCGCATATATATGCTTACATTGTTACATTGGATGACGATACACGTTCACTTACGAAATCCACAGTGCTAGACTTAGGGTATGCAGGACCTGTAGGGGCATTAGATATATCCTGTAGGGCTAACGGAAAAATCATTATCGGGTATGGGCAGCATTATTCTTCTGGAAAATCTTCTTATGACACAGTGCTTGTGCAAGCATCAGTTAATTACAGCGATATGTCAATTACGAAAGATTGGACTAAGACACTGCGTTCATCGGGATCCTCAGGAAGATACCAGCAGGATATGCATATGTTTTGGTTAGACAAAGATAATGACAAAATGTTGTTATTTGTAGATGGCGGAAGCAACAATTGGCTGGCTTGCATGATTGTACAGTTTACAAATGATTCAAGCAATCCATACGTCATAGTAACCCAAGAAAAAGCAACGGGCGACCCAAGAAACGATTATTACATTGACATTACACCCCTTGACGCAAATCATTTGCTTATGGTTTATTCAGAGAGAACCTATGAGGGGGATGGTTTGTGTGCACGGGTTATCACGATAGATGATAATTATGAAATAACCTACGGTACGAAACTAAAGGTTGATCCTACATACGGTAATTACAGAGTAATCTTAGTTCCGAGCGCGCATGCACAAATCAGTGATAATAAATTCTTGATATTGTGGGCAGCAAAGACTTCTTCTTCCGGCTCAAATGGTGTACTAAGAGGTGTTATCTTAACCGTTTCTAATGATTTCGTATTGTCCATAGCATCGGCAACAGTTGACATCCCTATGCAGAATAACAACGCTACGAGTGGAGTTCATCTGCTCACAGCCTTTGATTATGTAAATACAGAGCCATTACTCATATATACCAGTTATCCGGATTTAGTAACATCATGGGTCCATGTGGACGCAAGTAATATCGTTACAGCTGCTGTTATTAAAAGTGGTATCGCAAATGGTACAGATGTAGGCTCTGGAAGTCTGAAAAGTATAAGCACCGTGGAGAAACCTGTAATACATGCGAATTCCATTGTATCAATAGCCAGTGTTACGCACGGAGTTAGCAGTACTGCTTATTTGGATAACATTTGGATACCGCTGTTTGAGACTTGGGATATCAGTACTGGCTGGATAGATGGAGTTACAAAAAATAATATGAAATACAACTCAAGCGGTAAAGTTATAATTCTAGAGAATATGGAGGAATGACGCTATGAACATAATTGTAGACAGAATATCACGTGTATTGGTGGATTTTGACACAGAAGTCGAATATATGCGCAACGGTTATCCCAGACTGGTGAACAAGGACATTGCATTTGTCGCTGATGACATTGAGGTTTTTACAGGCGTAGATATACCAGAAAACGTTGTAGCAGGTAAATACTGTTATACAGAGGAAGACGGATTTTATCTAAATCCGGATTACGAAGAGCCGAATCCATATGGATTAACAGATGAGCAGTACAATGAAATTGTTGACAGTGTTATCGCGCAAGTGCAGGAAGGAGTTATCAATGGGTAAGTGCAAAATTATCGGGGGGGGGGGGGGCACCCTAAAGGTGAAAAATTCAATGGAGAGAAATGTTATAAACGCCACTAACCAGAAAATTGACGGCAACATGTTTTTGCAAAGAGTACCCGCTGTGGATATTGATAATGGTATTACCGTATCTTATGGAAGTTTTGCAAGTGGAAGCGGTCATACTGTCAAATCAGTTGAGCTTGCAGACCACAGCGTGCTAGTATGTACGCAAAGTTCAAATGGAACATACTCAAAAGATACGACGATTTACGCTACCGTATTTAAAAACGTAAATGGCACAGTTGTTCATTCCAACACTCTGGATCTGCCGCTGCTTGGAAATGGTTTAAGCCTTTCGGATGCATTAATAGACATAGGATGCGCTGAAGATGAAAACGGTAATATCATGCTTGTAATGCAGTTTCAGCAAACTAGTACTCCCAGTGTAATGATATATAAGCACATTATTCTTGACGGCATGAATCTTACAGCAGGCGCATTTGCACATAGTGTACCTGTTTATACTCTTTCATGCCTTAGCCAAAATGGTCAATCGGTTGTACAGGATATAAAATATGCCAAAGGAGTATTTACGAGTGCTTTTGCATATACCCCAACTGGAATATCCAGTTCAACGCAGTATTATCAAGCAACGCTTTTGGTATTTCGGCCTAATTCATCGGGAAGTTTTACTGTAGAGGAGACGACATTTTCAAGGCAACATAGCAGTAGTACGGCGTGCGTATTCATAAACTCGCATGTAATAGGTGCTTTTTTAGTAAGTATATTCTGCATTGATTCATATCTAACATGCTATGTAACGAATCTTACTAAGACCACTACAAATCTATACCAAAGAGTAGCGGACAATTCAACAACAACGGTGAATTCCTCTAAATATGGCGCATTTAGTGAAGTCATTGGAGAAAATGATGTCTTGATTGAATCTTTGTATTTATGCAGACTATACAGAGGAATTCAGGTGCGAATTGTAGATGATGGTACGCCGACTATAGTCAAGAGACTGACAAGCACACAAATATCACAAAATATCCCGTACGATGGAGCAACATATTGGGCTAGCCGCGCCTTAGACAAGTCTCGTGTACTGCTATGTATGAAATGTGCTAAAAGTTCATCCGACTATCATGGGGCAGCGCTTCTATCTTTAGATAGCAGTGGAGAAGTGGTCATCAAATCAACAAGTACTGCACCGACCACTTCAAAAAGTCTTATTCCTGGGGTATTTACGGGAATATTTCGGCAGGATACGGGACGCTATATAGCATTGTATTCGAGTTCTGCAGCTTATATGGAAATTAATATATCCAATTCGGACGATTTATCGTTGGTAATTACACAAGAATTAACTAGCGAATTCTCTAACAGTGTCCAACTAACTTGTTCTGATGATACTAAACCAGCAGTATTCGATAGAGGAGCTGTAGCTACATTTGAATCAGCAAATGCACAGAGGATTGATTCGGACAATATGGGAAGCTATAACATGAATTTCTATTATCGACCCAAATTTGTCTGGGGAGTAACAAATAGAGTTGATGGCAGCTCAATTAAACTGGATATTAATGTGAAACCTGTGGCTTTTAATGCGAACACAGGAGAATTTACACACTATGTAAAACCGTACAATGATTTGGTGTACGGCATCTCGAAAAAGTCTATGCTTCCAAGCGCAGCAGGAATTGCTTATATACCTACAGCCATGCCGGAATCAACGGCGTACGGATTGGCTTATAGCATGGTTGACCGGGTAGTTGAAGACATTAAAACGGAGGTAACACAAAATGTTAACACAGAGTCAGAAATCGTTGATTAATCTTTTAAAAGTAATCTTGCCAACTGCCACGGATGAGGTGGCACTGCGACATGCGGACTGGTATCCGCAGTGGCACCCAGATATCCACGTAACGGCTGGGGACAGGCTTACATATGATGGCGTATTGTACCGCTGTCTGCAGGCGCACAATACACAGGAAACGTGGACACCGCCGGACAGCCCATCGCTTTGGGCGAAAGTACTTATCCCGGATCCAGATGTAATCCCTGAGTGGGAGCAGCCAGATAGTACCAATGCATATGTAACAGGCGACAAGGTAATCCACGGTGGCAAGACGTGGGAATCTCTGGTCGGCGGCAACGTCTGGGAGCCGGGTGCAGTAGGAACAGAAAGTTTATGGAAGGAAGTTAAATAACGCTTTTATGGAGGTAGAACAATGAAGCAGACGATTTGCACAGTTACAGGAATTACAGGAAGCGTGATTGCAGGATTTTTCGGAGGGTGGACAAGCGGCATGACAACATTACTAATCTGCATGATTGTGGACTATATTACAGGATTAATCGTAGCTGGCGTGTTTGGACAATCGCCAAAATCTAAGACTGGTGCTTTAGAGTCAAAAGCTGGCTGGAAAGGACTTTGTCGTAAATGTATGACGATGTTGTTCGTCTTAGTTGCGTACAGGCTTGATTTAGCGCTTAGTACGGCTTACATACGTGACGCAGTAGTTATTGGGTTTATTTGTAATGAGGTAATTAGTATTATTGAAAATGCAGGAATCATGGGGTTGCCAGTACCTAAGCAGATATCCAAAGCGATTGAACTGTTAAAAAACAAGGAGGAATAGTATGGCAAAGAAACCAATTCTATTTTACTTATCCGCAGGGCACGGCGGCGCAGACCCCGGCGCAGTCAGCGGAAAGTTCGTTGAGGCTGACATGGCGAGAACCGTAATGGCAGCTTGCTATAAAGAACTGCTGGCGCATAAAGGACGTACATATAAAGTGGCGTATCCGGAAAAGGATGGTAGCGGCATGTCCCTTGCGGCACACGTTGCCGATATGGCACGTTACAGGGCGAAAGGTTACAGAGTGGTATCTTTAGATGCTCACTTTAACGCCGGCGGCGGTGATGGTGATGAAGTCTGGGTTTGGAAAGGAACCGTGACAAAGAGCCGCCTCGGTAAGGTGCTTGCAAACCTTATCATTACCGAACTGAAAAAGGAAGGTCAGAACACCAGAGGCATCAAATATACCAAAGACCTGTATTTCCTGAAAGGCGTCGGCGTGCCAGTGCTTGTGGAATACGGCTTTGTGGACAATAAGATTGACCGGAAAGGCTTTGACACGCAGAAGGAACTGCAGAACTACGGCAAGGCAACGGCAAGAGCGCTGATTAAGTATTGGGAAAAATATAGGTAAAATTTTAGCCAGGGTGTAAGCCCTGGCATTTTTTAATATTCCATATCAGTAAATTTCCGTATGGCAGCCTTATTGCTCTCCATGAGCATTAAAAGCATCAGCACTTCTTTTTCACTGCAATCGAAAAGCACACGGTTTATTTGATGTTCGATGCAGCAACTTATTTCTTGCCCGTTGAACAAAAGCCAGTCGGTGGATGTTTCCAGGGCTGTAGCGATATCAACTAGTGTGGAGACGCTGAAACTGGAGCGGGCAGTTTCGATAGCGCTGATGTGGGTGACGGAAAGATGTGTCAACTCAGCCAGCTTTTCCTGTGTTAAACCTTTTTCTTTTCTTGCTTTTTTGATTTTTTCTCCGATTTTTTTGAAATTCAGTTCCATGATATAACATACCTTTCTTTTAGATTTTAGGTATATTGTATCTTTTTATAAGTGCTAAGAGGGGAGCGCTCACTAAGTACTGAGAAAAACACAAATAAGATAATGGCAGATAGGCTCTCCCGGCAGATTTCGCAAGACTTTTTTATTTTTGAAAAAAGGTGATGAGTGTGCATCAGGTACATGAATTTGTGGTAATATACCATATGTAGCGGGTTGACAAATGTGATATAATATAAATGGAAAGTTTTATTCAAAACAAAAAAAGCGAGTTATGATTATATGGATATTGTCGATCAGATAATTCGGATTATATGCGAATATCATAAAATATTTGCAGGTATATGGGAACAAATAAGAAAAGAAAAAGTGAATTACAAGAAAAAACAAATTACCGATTTAATTAATAATGATAATTTGTTAGCTGGAATCTTTCAATATAGGTCGTTACTAAATATTAACATACTAAAGTTAACAGAGTTGTTTTGTGCTCTCGAAAATTTACATGCATGTAATTGCAGAATTAATACGAGAGTAAAGACTTATAATTCGATAGTGCAGAAAATAAAAATTTACCTCGTAGGTGACTTGAGGGGAAAAGTAGCAATCAAGAAGTGCTTGAATGATTTATATGGTATCAGAATTATACTAAGTAATGATATAGAATTTGATACTATAATTGATCATATTAATGAAACTTTTCCGGAATTGAAATGTCTTAATGCAAGTAAAAATGGTTACAAAGCAGTGCATGTGTATTTTAGTGAAAGTAATTTCGAACTTCCATGGGAGTTGCAGATCTGGAATGCGTCTGATGAAAGCAAGAATATTGAATTACACAAGACATACAAACAGGGCTATACTGAATGGGAAAATGATTACAATGAAGGAGGTGGAACGGTATGATTAGACATTACATTATTTTAAGTAGCTCATATAAAATGGGAAAACGAATTGCACTAGATTTTCCTATTTCCGAGGGGAGCGATACGAATGATGTAACGGAATGTATTGAAAGGATACAAAGAGAATGTGGAGAGGATGTTTTATATTCGATTCATACAATCGTTACACACACAGATTTGTGGCAAGATGTTGTTGATACAGACACTTTTTTTGAAAGTGTAAAAGTGATTAAATCAGCAGAAAAATTTATAGAACTAGTGAAATCAGATAGAGTGTTGACTGGATTAGATGTTGCAAAATATATTCTTACTAAATTATCATGTACACATTTAAAACTAGAAAAAATGGTCTATTTATGTTATGCAGAACATTTATGCAGAACTAAAGAAAAACTTTTCGATGATGATATTTGTGCTTTTAAATATGGTCCAATTGTTAAGAGTGTCTACGATAAATATAAAGGAAAAGATGCCAGTGTTATTCTCGCAGATAAAGTAGAAATTCCAAAAGATGAAGAAATGGAATTATCGATAAGAAGCAGGATTTTATTTGCTGGAAATGGTATGGAGAAGATGAAAAGTATAGATGAGACAATAGAAAAATATGGTCAAGAGTCTGCGACGTCATTGGTCAATTTAACTCACAAACCAGATGGACCATGGGAGTTATCCTATAAGGGAGGGTATTATGATTTGATTAATGATGATGTAATTTGGGAACATCATTGTGTCGAAACATTATAGCCAGGGCATTAGCCCTGGCTTTCTTCATTTTTTGCAATTCGCTCGTATTCTCTGACAACCATCTCTTCCAGCCACGGGGCGGGATTACGCTTCCCAGCTTCCCAGTCCTGCTGTGTCCGTGCAGGAATGCCCAAAATCTCATAGACTTGTTTCTGCGTTAGACCAGCGGCTTTACGTGCCTCTTTAATCTTGTTTTCCATCTTTTTTCTCCTTGTAATACTTACACAGTTCAACAACACCGTAAATGATTGTGCAGACGATGACTGCAATACCAATATATCCTACGATTCCCATAGCTGTTGACACACGAAAATTTTAAGGGTAAAATATAGTCAGACAGGGGCTTTCGCCCCGGTGCTCACAGCAGGTATTTATCTACCAGCAGGAGCACCAGTCCTGATATTAGACCTGCGATCATGTTATCGGCTATACTATGTAATCGCGGGTCTTTTTTCTTATCATGTTTACCCATTCATGTGCTTTCCTCCTTTCCTTATCTTTAATTATATTATACACGCAATGCGTGCATTTGTCAATAGAAAAGGACAATTTTTACAAACATTTTTTGATTTAATTACTGATAAAAAATAGCATCCATCATTGATGTACGTACACATACGGACCGCCTATGGCGGTTTCGCCAATCAATCAGGTGCGGAAAGTGCTGGACTACGCGGTCAGTGAAATTCCAAGGGAAAAAATTCTGATGGGCATGCCTAATTACGGTTATGATTGGAAACTCCCCTTTGTCAAAGGAGAAACCCGGGCAGAAAAAATGTCCAGCGAAGGGGCTTTCTGGCGGGCGCAGTACTACAATGCGGAAGTGGTGTACGATCAGCTTTCTCAAGCGCCGTATTTCACCTATTTTGATCCGGCTGGAAATAAGCACGTAGTCTGGTTTGAAGACATTCGCAGCATTCGTGCAAAGCTGGCGCTGGTTGAAGAGTACGATTTGGCAGGAGTGGGGTATTGGAACATAATGGACTACTTTCCGGCAAATTCTGAAGTGCTCAATGAGATGTATCAGGTGCGGAAGCTATAAAAATCGAGAATTTTGTAAAACGCCTGCGGGCGTTTTTTGCTTTTCTTGACAAATATGCTCGCAAAAAATAAAAGTGATGCAAGAGTTTCTTAGAAATTCCTGCATCACTTTTTAAACTACTTGATCAAAGGCTGTAAATCCTTCCAAAGCTGAGGCTGGAATCATCATATGCAGCTGGTGGTTATCAATATAACCGATCTCGCGGTCATAAATCTGACATTGACGCTCATGACTAAACCTGGCATTGATCATGATGATATAGGTGTCATCAGCGCAAATGACCGTGCGTCCGTCAATTTCCACGGGAAGATTCAAAAGTAATACGCGTACATATTCGTTCATATATTCTAAATTCATCTCCTAATATTATCAGGCAATACAATCCCCTGAAACTATTCCAGTATATCGATGTCAGCATTGCGGGTGCAGTTCAAAAGTGCATCCGCAAACGCCTGTTGTTTCTCCTCCTGCCAAATATCACCATACTTAGATTCGTAACAGATGATAGACTCTCTGAGAAAAGCCTCATCAATATCCAGATATTCTGCTATTTCGTAAATATCGGTGCAGCCGTTTCTGCAGGCTTCTTTAATATGTTCCAGTGGAATCAGCTTGTTGTATGCCCAGAGTCTGGCAGCACGCTCCTGCTTGGCGTTGTTTAACTCATTTAGATCCAGTATATTGCCCACCGAAGTCTCGTAGTGTCCAAGCTCCTCCGCCAGAATACAAGCCTTCCGCTGCTCGGTAAGACCTTTCTTAATCCAGATTGTATCATCGCCATAAAGCCCCTCGTGGAGCATGGAATGTTCCTCAATATCCAGCGTATCTTCGTACTCGCAGATTAAATCTTCGTATTTGCTCATAGGATTTTTACTCAAAGTTATCACCTCGCGATCCCTTCTTTGCAGAAAAGCAGGCGAGCTTACCTATATGCAAAGGATCGCTCCATTGCAATCATACATGCTGCTAAATTGCAAATCAAGGTTATTTCTTCTTGCGTTTCGATAATATATATTTCTTAAATTGCTCAATTTCGTCCAGTTCTTCTGCTGTCCAGTCGGTGCCGTCATGGTGTGCTGCAATAGTATGCACTTCTTCCTGTGCTTCTGACTGCCAGCCCATAAGCACGGCTGGAGACACATCGAGAATCTCGGCCAGCCTTACGATATTATCGTACTTCATATTCTTAATGTTGCCGGATTCCCAGCGTTGAACCGTAGCCTCGGACACATCCATTTTCTTTGCAATATCAAGCAAAGTGAATCCGCGGGCTCTGCGGAGTTCTTTTAAGGTAGTAAAAAGACTCATGAGATACCTCCTAGGAAAATTTTAGCACATATGTTCGCCCCTTGCAACCGTAAAAACTTGCATTTTACGTAAAAAATTTTCGAAAAGCCTATTGACAAACGTATGTTCTTGTGTTAGTGTAATGACACGATGAAACTTACGTAAAACGCAAGTTCAGTATGAAAACCATATTTTTTTCTGCAAAAACTTACGTAATATGCAAGAAATGAGAATGTGAGTGAAGCCAAATGAAAAGGGAGGTTAGAGAAATGACAAAACCGAAAGAACCATATTGGTACTACGTAAAATCTATCATTAAGGAGTATCCGCAGCTGGAAAAGGAAATGGCAAAGCCGCTGGAGCAAAGGCTCAGTATTTCTTTTGACGCAAGAAGCGGCGGGAAAATCAGCGATCCGACACAGACCTGTGTTATTCACGATTTACCGCCGAAGAAGCAGCGAAAGTATGACGCTGTTACCAATGCAATTTTAAAAACGCGGCTGACACATCCGGAAACAGCGAAGGACAGGCTGAAAATCATCGATCTGGTGTATTTCAGACAGTCTCACACCATTGAAGGCGCCGCCATGAAAGTCCCGTGTCACCGCAATGCAGCGGGAAAATGGCAGGGCGATTTTATCAAACTGGTGGCAGAAGAACTTGATTTGGTTTGAAAAACAGGTGTGTGCATCAGGGACCCAAAATCGTGCTAAGATGTGTACAGTGAAAAAATGAATTTCACCAGAAAGGAGGTAACCATGATTGAAGAGTATATACTGCAGCATTTGCAGGAACAGGCAAAACTGAAATCCCACCTTGCCAGCTATAACGGACTGCCGGCAGTCTTTTTTAACACTGCGCCGTCAGAGCTGGACCCGGCTTGGGATGAGGAAAAACACTTCGGCCAGCTGATTTTGCATCTGGCAATGCAGGACGACCCGCAGCGTCAGGCAAAAAGCAGACTGACTGTAGAGGTTTTGTCTGAGAAAAACAGTCAGACGGAATATGCGCTGATAGATGCAGTGCGTGAAAGCCTTGACGGCTGGTTTTTCGCAGAAGCGAAAAAAGTCATATCGGCGCAGTGGATGTCCATGGAGTCTATAGAGGGAAAGACCATCGTAACCTTTCAAGTTACAGAATACCAAGACCAGACACTTTTCGCAGAAAATCCCGCTGCACTGCTTTCTGAATGGAGCAAGGAACATTTGCCGGAAATCCTCGGCACGCCATGTTATCTGCTCGGCAGAAATGATGTGACATTGCAGCGCGCCTTTAAGCCATCGGAGGAAAAACCGGCGATTTACTGGCGGCTTTGCAAAACTGGAAAATGCGAGACTTTCAAAGGCGGCAGCGGCACATTATGGCGAAGCGGAATTATATGCGGTCATATTATCGTGCCGGGAAACAGCGCAAGAGCTGATGCTATAGCGATTTTGCTCGAACATGCGCTGCTGCGCGAGAGCCGTATCGAAGGAAGCGGGAGCTTTATTCTAATCGGCGAAAGTCAGGGGCTTGATCTGACCCAAAGTCCGGCGCAAACCGGGCAGCTGACGGTGGAAGCAATATATCCGATCACAGCAGACAAACCTGCCTGCGAAAAGCTGCAGCATGTATCAGTAGCAATGAAAGAAAGGGAGTAGAGAAGAATGAAAGAAAAGAAAAACAAATCTGTATACACTGTAGACCAGCTGGCAGATGCTGCCGGTGTGTTTGGCAGCAGAAGCGTGCTGGTAAAAGCGGCTCTTTTAACAGATGGTCGAGAAAGGTATACAGAGGAAGAAGCCAGAAAAGTAATTAAAATGTTTAAACAAAAGGAGGTAAAGTAAATGGCTCAGATTTTTAAAGAAGGAGAAATGAAAGTAAGACCGGACGTATATTATCGTTATGACGTTCGAGGAGAAGAAACAGTTGGCGCAACAGACGGCATCAATGCACTGGTGATGGAAGCGCCGTGGGGACCGCTGGGTGAGGTAAAAGCATTTTACAATGCAAAAGACCTGGCAGAAGCCTATGGAACCTGCGATGGCGTAGAAATGGCAGCAATTATGTTTGCTGAAGGCGCAAGCACAGTATATGTGTACAGAGCAGGTACAGGCGGTGCAAAGGCCAGCCTGACTCAGGGTGACAATGTGGTGATTACCGCAAAATATGAAGGCAGTCGCCCGATTAAAGTAAAAGTTCTGGCGCTGCCGGGCGGAAAGCAGAAACAGTGTCTGGTTATTGCAGACGACAAGGTAAAGGAAGTCTATACCTTTGCAGCCGGCGGTGAAAATGAAGCGGCAGAATTGGCAAGCGTTTTGAAAGCAAGTGCATATGTCACAGCAGAAGAGGGCAAAACCGGCACTGTGGAAGAATTTGAAACAGCGCTCAGCGGTGGTGAGGATCCAAAGGCTGTCGCAGACGATTATCTGGATGGCTTCTATGCGCTGGAACCGTACTATTATAATGTCATCTGCTGCGATACCATTTCTGACAGCATCCAGAATGTGCTGGCAGCTTACATCGAAGAAGTTGTGGAAACCGGCAAGTTTCCTATTGCCGTAATGGGTACAGACTGCACAAAGCCACTGACAGACAGAATGGCAGCGGCAGCAGAAAAGAACAACGGTCAGATTGCCATGATCGGTAATACTTATACGGAACTGACCGGAATTGCAGCAAAGATGAACTGTGCAGTTGCTCATCTGGCAGGCGCAGTAGCTGCAACACCTGCAAACCAGAGTATCGTACATAAAGCGCTGAAGGGTGCTGGTGATGTGACAGAAAGATTCACAGGCACTCAGTACGAGGAAGCAATAAAGAACGGTTTAGTACTGCTTTCCAGGAGTGCGGATGGTCAGGTCTGGTTTGACTCCGGTGTTACTACACTGGTAAATCTGGATGAAAATCAGGACGCAGGTTGGAAAAAGCTGAAGCGTACCAAGGTAAGAAATGAATTAATGCGCAGACTGCACGTTGCTATGGAAAAGAAAATCGGCAAAGTGAACTGCGACAGTGACGGCATTGCCGATGTAATTCAGACCGGTATCCGAGTACTGAACGACATGGCAAGAGAAAAGAAGATTATGCAGGGAGGCATCTTTACGCTGGATACAGAAAATCCGCAGACCAGCGATAGCGCTTGGTTCATCGTAGAGGTTGACGATATCGATACACTGGAAAAGATTTACCTGCACTACAGATTCAGTAATACACAGACCAATGCTTAAAATTTTAGAATGACGAAAGGGGAAAAAATATGTTAGATCAGAAAACACTTGTAAAAAATCTTATGACAGGAAAGGATGGAAGCTTGTTTATTTCAGTTGGAGATGATACTGTAGAGCTTTTTGAAATCGACACTTATTCTGTCAAAGCAAACTATACCAATCTGGATTACCAGCCGGTTGGTTCTTATCAGAAATTCGGCGTACCGGCAGACGTATCCTATACGCTGACCTTTACGGAAGCGGTTGTTAGAGATGATATCATTATGAAACCGCTGATGGACGCAGCGAAGGCCGGAAAGAATATTAGCTTTACGTTCAGAGCGAAGGTGAAAAGACCTGACGATACAAAGGCACATCTGGTGCTTGAGGAATGTATTCCAGATGGAGAATTTGACCTGATGACCCTGACACCGGGCGAAATCATCAAGAGAAATCAGTCTTTCAGAGTTAATGGCGCACCGGATTTTCAGGATTGGTTAAAAGACTTATAAAAAATTCAGGCTAAAGTTTATGGAAGCTGCCGCCAGCGGCAGCTTCCGATTAAAGAAAAACGTAGGGGACGATAAGAATTTCACTACGCAGAAGCTAACAGGAGGAGATTAAAACATGGAAAACAACACACAGGAAACGATGAGAAGCACATATATTACACCGGTAACCGATCCGGATATTCCCGCAAAGGTTGCGGAGAAAATCGAGAAGGAAGATGAATACGATTTGGTGAGCTCACTTCTTGCAGCAGCGGAGTATCAGCAGGCGCCTGAGATGGTGAAAGAGGTGGAAATCAGAAGAAAGGGAAAACTGTACTTCACTGTGCATGTTCACCCGGTATCTGAGGAAGATATTTCCTTTGCTAGAAAGAAAGCCTCCAAATATTATGAGAATCCACAGGGTAAAAAGCTGCCGAGAGTTAGGGGTGAGTTGGATAGCAACCTATTTAACTCATGGATTATATATTTAGCAACGACAGAGGCTGACAGAGAAAAAATTTGGGGCAATGCCGCAATGATGAAAAAATTAGGTCATTTGAAACCGGTGGAGTCCATCAATTCTCTTTTGATTGCTGGTGAAAAATCCCAGCTCATTGATCTGATCTTTGATATCAGCAGAATGACTGACGATGAGGATGAGGAAGAAATCGGCAGTGAGAACTACGCAAAAAACTAATTAAGGTAAGCGGACTGGCGCAGTGGCTTCACTTCGCTTATCAGAATCATAACAAAGAACCCGGCATTCTGATGGGACTTCGAACCTGCCAGGATCTGGTACTCCCCGGCGAGCGTACTTTCATGATGGCGTCGGATTTGCTGGCGGTGGAAGAGGGCTTCGTACCTGTCAAAGTCAGCAGCTTTGGGAAAAAAGAAGTGGAATAGAGATGATAAAAGGACGGCATACACAGAAGGGGTTGCCGTCTTTTGGTTTAAAGAGATAATGGGGACGAATACATTATAATGCAAGAAAGGAGAGAAAATGGCAGATAAAGTTATAATTGCGATTGATGATAAAGTTACAAACAAAACAACAAAACAACTGGGGGAACTCTCAAAACAGATTACTGGAATCAAAGATACAGTAAAAACATTTGGAAAGATGAATGTAAGACCTAAAGTAACATTAGACAATACAAAGTTTTTGGAGAGCGTAAAGGATTCTGAGTCTAAATTAAATCGTTTGGAAAAGAAATGGGTGGCTTCTATGGAGCTAAGTGACAAAACATCTCTAAAGGTGCGACAAATACAGTCTCGTTTATATAATCTTGCCAATCGTAACTATCAAATTAAGATAGGAATAAATTCTGCAGGAGTGTTGCAGGAAATTGGAAAAATAAGGCGTGAACTGAACCAGCCGTTTGTAATCGGAGTCCAGCAGTCTGAAAAAGGATTTAGCAGTTCTGGTGGAATAAAGTTTAGTAATCCAATAAAGACACAAGATGGATTATCTTCAGCTACAAAAAAATGGACGCTTGATAGTATGAAAGAGGAGTGGAAGGACTTAACGGATACAGCCTCAAAATATAAGTCCACAGTGGAGAAATATAAAAACTTGAAGACCCGCTTTGAAACGGCGGATCCTGCATCTCCAGCAGGACGATTAAAAGGCGTTTTAAACAAAGTTAAAATGAAGTTTTCAGGAGGGGTAAATACAACAAGTGGTGTTCCTATGCTTACATCAGAGGTGCCGATGGTACAAAGCCTTGAGGTGGGCGCTCCAGCACTTGTGACTAGCGCGGCTCAAACATTTGGTTTAGCGCTGGGAGCTGCTGGGATAGCAGAGGGAATAGATCATATTGGGAATGGAATTTTAGCAGATAATAGCTATGCAAGAACATATGAAATGTCTAAAGGTGCTGCGAAAATAGGTGCCGTAGGAACAGGTGCCGCAATTGGTTCTGCGTTTGGCCCTCTTGGAACCGCAGTGGGGGCTGGAGTTGGTTATCTTGCAGGAAAATATCTTAGTGATCCGATAGCAAAATGGGCCGGGGGAGGAAAACTAGGTGCAATGAAAAATGCTGCCATATCCCCAGAGGCAGCAGAACGTTTAGAGGAATATCGACAGAAGCAGGCAGAACTGGCAAAATCTAAATTAGATGAAAAGTTTGGGAAGATTACACTTTCCGCAAAAGAACTATCGGAAGTGGTTAAAGGATTATTTGACCCAGCACAAACTGCAAGAATTAATAATGCAAGTGCTGCGATATCAGAGGTTGAAACGGCCTTTAATACATTACAGCAAAATAACGCTGGATTTAAAAAAACTCTGTGGCTTTCGTCATCGGAAAAGCTAGATTCAGTTGAACAAAATAATTTAAAGTTTTCTGCTGACAATTTCGGAGAGGAACAAATTGCATATTTAAAGGATAAACAGTATGCAGATATTGAAGCGGTTAAAGCTGTAGCAGGGGAAGGAGAATCTGGTGAAATACTAATCGATAGTATAAATGAGAAATATACAGAGAAAATTGATGAAGCACAAAAATTAGTTTCGAAGTTAAAGGAAAAGACTGCTAAAGCACTGGAAGATGGGTATATTGACAAAGCTGAACAAAGTGGGCTTGATAAAATAATACAGGATATAGAAGCGCTTGAGAATGGGACGAGTACCTCTGATAAGAATGAAGATCAGACCGAAAAAAAGATAAATCCTTTTGAGAATATGGCAGTAAGCAGCTTGAAGGATATGGATTGGGCTTCTTTTCAGAACATTATATCTGGTGGAATTAGCAGTGCGGACGAAAAAGCAGCGGTTCTGGAGGATGCTTATAACAGCGTTGGATCGCAGTTCAACGCTGAGGAAAGAAAGATAGCACTGTGGGGTAAAAACGGAAATGGAGAAGAAGGTCTATATGCGGAAAAGACAAATCTTTATATGGATGTTGCTAAGACTACAAATGAGGAGTTCAAAAATCGTTTTAAAGGTGAACTCGGGTATTTCGGAGAATCATCGATAACTGAAATAAGTGCACAGATGAAAGAGAATCCTTATGAAAGTTTTAAGAAGTTTAGAGACCAAGGCAATGCATTGCGTGCGGATGAAGAAACAAGAGCGGCTGTAGGAGAATATGTTGACAGTATGGCTGGCACTACACAAAAAATATTAGAGTTAGCCAAACAATTTGAAGCTGCTGGAGTTGCTGTGCCACAAGAAATGCAAGAATATTTAAAACAAATGGACTTTTACGCATATGTCGCAGATGACAAAGCGATGAATTGGTTAAGTGATAATGCTAATAGAAAATTCCAGACGGATAACTATGATTATCTGGCAGGCGCTGCACAAACGCCACAAACAGAAAGTTCCCAGGAGGGTGGTGGAACTGCGACAGTTGCGACACAATTACAGGTAGATGGTGAAAAAGTAATTGATGGACAGATAAATATTACACCGGAGGATTTTGGAATTCCTAAATTTATACAAGCACCAGTAGATGTATATATTAAAGGCAATAAAATTGTTGGAGAAGCACCATCACTACCACAACCATCAGGAAATAGAGGAAAATTAGTTAACCATAAATACCGCGGCGGCATCATTGCCCCAGCTTTCGCAGACGGCGGCTACGTTCACGGCGGCGCCCAGCTGATTACGGTAGCGGAAGAGGGCACGCCGGAGGCGATTATCCCGCTGGGCAGGCACAGAAGAAAGCGGGCGCTTGAGCTTTTCAACCAGGTCGGCGGCTATCTGCAGGCGCCAGGCTTTTCTCCGAAAGGCTTTGCAGCGGGAGGTATCGTAGGCAGCATTGGCAGTCTTAGCGGTGTTGCAGGAGGCAGCGGCGCACCGGTCGCAATCGAAGTCGGCGGTGTGGAAATCAAGGTGGAGGCAAAGGATGGACAGTCCCTGGTCGAAACTATCAGAGAGAACAAAGAAGCAATCAGTGAAGAAATCGCAGGCGTATTTAACGCAGCCTTTAAGGGACAGTTTGCTAATACGCCGGCAGCAGGAGGTGCAGGATTATGATGAGAATTGTTGCAAGAGAAGTAAATAACAGCAAGAAAGAACTGGACTTTGACTGGCTGCCGCTGGAAATCAAAGACAGCGGCGGCGATATAAGTTTTGCCAGCTATAATCTTTTGGACAGAGGTGAAATCGTAAGACCCGGCGGCAAAGGTCTGCGGCGCATCTCGTGGGAAGGACGTTTTCCGGGGGAAAGCAGAAAGGATCTGTCTATGCTGGCAGGGCCGTGGCGCGATCCGATGGAATGTGACGAGCTTTTGCGTAGATGGCGTGATAAGGGCAAGAGAATTAGCCTGACCATAGAAGGAACCAATATTTCTAAATTCCAGTGCTATGTCAGTCAGTACTCGTCTTCCTATGCGGGCGGACTGGGCGACCTTGAGTATTCCGTCGAATGGATTGCCTACAAGCCAGTTTCTGTTACCGTAAAACCTAAGGCAAAAAAGAGCAAGAGCGGCAAGACTCGCCCGTCGAAAAGCTTTACGAAGTATACCGTAAAAAGCGGAGACACCCTCTGGGGTATTGCAGAAGCAAAATTAGGAAATGGAAACAGATACAAAGAGATTTATAATCTCAATGAAAAGGCAATAGAGGATGCGGCGAAAAAGCATAAGTTCAGTTCCTCAAACCACGGCGACCGTATCTGGCCGGGGCTGGTACTGAAATTACCGAAGAAATAAGGAGGGAGCAAAATGAATTATGAGATACCGACATATAAGGTCGTGGTTAAATCGCCGGATGGCAAGACCTTTGATACAGCAGGCATTATAACAGGACTGACGCTGACCGAGTCCAAAAGCCAGCTGGCGCAGCGGGCGACAATCAGAATGTTTAATAGATATATTAGCAAACACGGATATCCCAGTAACCTTTTTCCTGTGAGAAGCCGTGTTTTTATTTACGCAAAAGGCGGTGGAAAAACGAAGCGAGAGGAGGTCTTTCGTGGCTACGTGTGGGACACCGATTATAGCCTGGGAAATGGAACCCAGCTGACCCTGACCTGCTACGACAATATGATTTACTTTATGAACTCCCAGATTTTGACTTACTTTTCCAAGGGAAAATCCACCAAGGAGATTGTAAAGACCCTGATGGAAAGGCGGGGCGTGAAGCTGACCTATAACTACAGCAGTATCACCCATCCCAAACTGCCGCTGTCCGGAACCCTTGCTGACGTGCTGACTTCTGAACTTCTCGATGAGGTGCAGAAAAAGAAGGGCGTAAAGTATGTGGTTAAAAGCAAAAAAGGAAAGATTTATATCGACAAGCAGGGAAGCAATGAGAAGGCGTACTGCATTTCCCGCGGGTCGCAGAGTATTATGCAAAGCTATAACAGGTCTGTCACCATGGATGGCATGGTAACAAGCGTAATAATTGCCGGAAAAAGCGATGAAAACGGAAAGCGCAAGATAGAGGAGCGGGTTGATAAAAACAGGAAGACCTATGGCACTTTAGCAAAGATCATTTATAAGGATGAGGATACGAAGCTTTCCGAGGTGAAGAAAGAAGCGAACTACATTCTGGACGAAAATGCGACGCCGCAGCGGGAGTACGAGGTGACTGCGCTGGATATTCCGTGGATTCGCAAAGGAGATCGGGTACGGATTGAGTTCAACAAGGGTACATACCACGACTGTGTTGTCAACGAAATTACCCATAACTGCGATCAGGCAACTATGACCTTGAATGTACGGCGTATGAAGAAAAAATAAGGACAGGGCAACACTGTGCAAAAGGGGCTAAAAAAACTGATAGAATGTGTATAGTGAAAACGTATAGAGATACTGCCGTGTTAGCGTAAACTGCCCCATTTTGAGAAAAAAGGGCAGTTTTAAGAGGTTTTTCGAATAAAAAGGAGGGGTTATATGGCAAGCAATATTGAAAAGCTGGGAGAGACTCTGCAAGGCAGAATGCGAAGTGTGAAGCAGTCCGGCAGCGGCACACTGCTGGAACTTGCAGAAATAGGGTCGGGCGGAGTGCTTTTGCCTGATGTGTCACCGGGACCGATTCCTGCGGGTGAGTATTCCATTTGCAGAGCTGTATTAGGTAAAGTGACAGCGGATTTTCGCTACGAGAAATTGAAAGCCGGCGACCGGGTTTTGCTCTGCTGGTGCGGGCGCGAGCCGGTTGTCATTGATGTAATTGCAAAGGAAGGAGGTGAATAATGTGGAGGACGAATATTTATTCCCAGAGGATTTGGAAGAGATAGAACCAGATGAAGATGTGCTGGAATCAGGTGAAGCGGCAGGCTATGTGGGAGCGCCTGCCTTTGATGGAGACTTTGTAAGGGATGGAAAAAACTGTGTGCGGGCAGCAAGTCCTATGGATGCGTGGAAACAGTGGTGCGTTAACTGCCTATCCATGGAGCGGTATGCAAGTCCCTTGTATTCTTCGGATTTTGGCATTTCTCTGACAGAGATTTTGCAGGCGGATACCAGAGCTGAGGCAGAGGCGATGTTTCGGGCAGAAGCAAAGGAAGCCCTGGAAGCAGACCCTTATGGCAGGACTGACTATGTCGGGGAGATTACCTTTGACTGGGGCAGTGACAGCGTAAAAGTAACAGTAGAAGTGGTTGGCATTGATGGTGCTGCCATAGATTTTGAAGTGAATTTGGAAGGAAGGTGAGAAAGATGGCAGAAGAATGGACTATGCCGGAATTTCTAAACAGAGATTTTGAAGAAATTATGGAAGAGATGACCGCAGATTTGCCGGAGGATATTGATGTGAGCGAGGGCAGTCACCCGTACAACCTCCTTGCGCCTACGGCAAAGCAGGAAGCGTATTTTGCGCAGTTTATCCTGGCAGAAGCGATGAAAAGAATCTTTCCACAGTTTTGCGAAGGAGAACCGGAATATGTGGACTATCATGGACAGGTAAACGGGATGAGCAGAAAGGCGGCTGCTTATGCAGAGGCGGAGCTTTCCGTGACGGGCACAGCAGAAGCGGTAATCCCTGCAGGAACGGTTTTTACAACAGCCAGTGTCAATGATACGGCGTCGGTGAGTTTTGTTTCTGCGGAAGCTGTGACGCTGGATGAGAACGGCTGCGGACGAGTTACCGTAAGGGCAGAAGCGCCGGGAACAGGCGGAAATGTAGGCGCAAACACGATTATCCTGCAGGAAAGCCCTATTGAGGGGATTTCTGCAGTGACAAATCCAGAAGCTGCAAAAGGTGGAACCGATGAGGAAAGCGACGCAAGCTTTATAGCGCGGATTATGGAATACGAGAAAATGCAGGGTCTTTCCTTTGTAGGAAATACCAGCGATTACAAGCGCTGGGCGCAGGAAGTGGACGGCACGGGAACAGCCGTGGTGGTGCCGCCTTCGGAAGACGATGATTCGGGGCTTGTGACGATCGTGCTGACAGACAGTCAGGGGAATCCCGCAGCGGAGAGCCTTTGCAAAAAAGTCTATGACTATATTGTAAGTCCTGATGAGCCGGAAAGGCGTAAAGCGCCAATTAACGGCGCTGTGCTTTCTGTAGTGCCGCCGGCGATTTTGCCGGTGCATATTTCAGCGACGGTAAATCTGATGGAGGGTGTATCTTTGGAAGCAGTTAAAAGTGCTTTTGCAGAAAAGATAAGAAGATATTTGGCAGAAGTGCCTTTGGAAAAGGAAATCCGCTATACGCGTATTGGGGCATTGCTTTCGGAAACCCAGGGCGTGAAGGATTACGATTATGAAAGTCTTCTTGTAAACGATGACCGCAGCAATATTGCTGTAGAAGTCAATCAGTTCCCGCAAATTGAGCAAGACGGTATTTCCCTTGCAGAAAGGCGCTAGGTGACAGGATGGAATATTACAGCAGTGAGAGAATTGAAGAGATTTTGAAAAGCGATAAGGCGCGGGAAATTCTCGGCTGGTTTCCGCCGGTATACAGCGATGCCTATGTATTTTTGTGGCTTTTGGAGGAGGTGGGCATGAGTCTTTCTCGTCTGGAACAGTGGGCGAGAGAGTTTGCTGAACAGGTTATGCCCCAGACGGCTACCTGGTCGCTGCCTTACTGGGAAGAGCGATACGGAATTTTGCCCGATGAAAAACTGAGTCTCTCTCAGCGGCGAAATCAGATTGTGAACAGGCGCAGAACCCGTGCGCCGATGCCGCCTGCCAAGGCAATAGAAATCGTTGAAAATTTGACCGGCGTGGATGTGCGCATTGAAGAAAATACGGGAAAAAACAAGTTTACTGTGATGTTTGGCGATGTAGTGCCGCAAGATGTCATAGCAGCAGTGAGACGGGAACTGAATATACTGAAACCCGCCCATTTGATTTATGAAATAGTCACTTCGATTTTTTATGAAATGGTGACAGCAAGATATCTGGCAGCAAAAGCCGGAGTGTTTAAAATGTATGAGGTAAAGGAGGAAGAATAAATGGCAACATGGACAAATTTTTGTAGAACCCAGCAGGGAAAAGCGCTGGATATGAAGCTGATTAGCAAGGAGCAGCCTCTTCGACTTACGAAGGCGATAGCAGGCGCTGGGCGTATTGATCCGGCGCAGCTTGTTTCGCTGGCTCAGCAGCCGGAGCCGAAGCAGCAGCTGGTTTTACTGGACAAGGAAACGAATACTGACGCAGCCGAAATTACTCTGCCCGTTTTGCTTACCAATAAAGGGCTTACAGAGTCTTACCATATGCAGACTCTGGGGATCTATGCACAGGATCCGGACCTTGGAGAAATTCTCTACATGGTCAGTCAGACTTTAGCGGAGGAAGGTGAAGAAATTCCGACAGAAGCACAACAGCCGGCATTTTCTATTCAGTGGAATCTTTGTATAAAGGTGTCGGATACGGAAAACGTGACCGTAGAAGTGCCGCAGGCGGGAGTTTTGACCGAACTTGCCGCAGACAGACGGTATGCGAAGGCGGCTGATTTTGCGGAGCTTGCGGAAGGTGTCGCAGGTAAAGCCGAAAAGTCTGCAGTTGTACTGGGTGTGGTGAGAGCGCAAAGCTGGGATCAGACGGACAAAACCTACAGCTTTGAGACCGAGTATCCGGCAGGTTCTTATGATCTTGCAGTGGAGCCGGACAGCAGCTGCTCAGAAGAACAGCTTGAAGCGTGGGGCAGTGCGAAGGTTGTAGGTAGTGTATCTGCAAATGTATTAAAAGCATTTGGAGATGTGCCGGCAGTGGATGTGCCGGTGATTATGGAGGTGAAGAGGAAATGAGTATTAGTGTGAAGAATACCGGCGGGGGAAGCGGCAGCAGTTTTCCTAATGGGACTAAATGGATGCAGAGTAATATAAAACCTATTGGCAAATTCGTTAATTATAATAATTTATGGGTATTGTCCAGCGATGGTTTTATGTATTCAGAAGATGGAAAAACTTGGATACAAAGCAACATTACTGGAGTTAATTTTGATTCTATCTATTATAACGGTGAAATTTGGGTTATTGGTAGTACTGAACATGGTCTTTATTATTCAACCGATGGTAAGACATGGACACAAAGTAATGTGACCAATAATAGTTTTATGACTATATACTACGCAAATGATATTTGGATAGCAGGTAGTCAGTATGATTCAATGTATTACTCTTTAGATGGTAAATATTGGATTCAATGTAGCGGAGTAGACGAAGACTATTTTTATGATATATATTATAATAATGATATATGGATTGTAAGTAGTGCAAATGGGCTATATTACTCAACAGATGGTAAATTATGGACGAAAAATACAGAAATCCATAATTCTTCAAAAATATATTATTATAATTCAATATGGAATATAACTTGTACTAATGGGCTGTATTATTCAGAAGATGGAAAAGCTTGGATAAAAAGTAATATAACATTTGGAGATGTTAAAGGTATAAAATATAATAATAATATTTTTATTTTATATTCTGATTATTATGGGTTGCATTACTCAACAGACGGAAAAACTTGGACAAGAAGCAATATTACTAGTGGATTTTTCAATTTTGTAGATTACAATGACGATGTTTGGGTTGCCGGCGGTTCAGATGGTTTATATTATTCAGACGATGGAAAGGTTTGGACGCAAAGTAATATAACCGACAAAAATTTTATGAGTATATGTTATAAAAACGATATTTGGGTCGCTGGGAGTAATAGTGGCCTTTATTATTCTATTAACGGAAGAGATTGGCAAAGCGATGTATCTAGTGGAAATTTTAGCAACATACAGTACTCTGATGGTATATGGGTTATTGGAGGTAACGGATTATATTATTCTGAGGATAATTGTAGACATATTACAAATATTTTTATTTCTGTTGAAGAACCTCTTAATTTTTACAATGCTAATGGCACATGCGTAATTACAGCTTATAATAGAGTATATTATACAAAAGATGGGAAAATATGGAATCAAAGTGATATAACTGGTTCTTATTTCAATTTTATAGATTATATTAATAGATTGTGGTTATGCGGTAGTTTATACAATGGTCTTTATTATTCAGAAGATAATTGTAAGACATGGACTAAAAGTAATTTAACCACCGGGGTTAATTGTGTATACGGCGCTAACAATTTATATGTTGCTGCTGTCAGTTATAGCGGTCTTTATTATTCATCAGATGGTAAGTCATGGACTAAATCAAATATAACTTCTGGTGAATTTTCCTCTGTCTATAATTGTAATGGTATATGGGTAGCATGTAGTAATAGTGGCCTTAATTATTCATTGGATGGTAAGTCATGGACTAAATCAAATATAGATAGTGGATATTTTCATAAGGCATATTTTGCAAATGGCATCTGGGTTGCTGGAAGCGGTAAGGGCTTATATTATTCATTAGACGGAAAAAACTGGACTCAATCAAATATAACTTCTGCCAATTTTTCTTCTGTCTATAATTGTAATGGTATATGGATAACAGCTAATGATCTTAACACCGGGGTATATTATTCATTAGATGGACAGACCTGGACTCAATCAAATATAGACAGTGGATATTTTTATAGTATATATTATAAAAATGATATTTGGGTTATGGGACATTCTACTGGTTTATACTATTCATTAGATGGAAAAACCTGGAGTCAATCAAATGTAACTGGAATAAATTGTTTTGAAATTCAAAATTCAAATGGTATATGGATAGCAGGTTGCGATACTGGTTTATACTATTCATTAGACGGAAAAAATTGGACTCAATCAAATATAGACAGCGGACATTTTAATTATCTATGTTGTAATGATAATATATGGATCGCTTATAATAGAAAATATTCGTATTATTCAGTAACATGGGAACCATCTAGTTAAAGGCGGATATAAAATGAATTACAAGCATTATCAAAAAAGTTGATATGACAGGGATAGAAAGTCTATGGAAAAAAGTAACAAAGTAAAGGAGGTACATATGACAGAGATTATGACAGCTGCAATCACCGCAACGGGACTAATTATCGTGCAGCTAATCGTATCCAGCCGGCAGCAGCGGGCGCAGGACATTAAGGTTGATGCGGCACTGAGCGAGGTAAGAAAAGACATCCAGCGCCTTGAAGAAAAGCAGGACAAGCATAACAATCTTATTGAGCGCACCGCAGTGCTGGAACGGGATGTGAAAACTGTTTTCAAGCGGGTTGATGAGAATAAGGCAGAAATTGCATATTTAGAACATAAAGGAAAGTAGGAGATATGAAAATGAGTAAGAAATGGCTTAAAGCAGCAGGAATCAGAGCAATTAAGACAATGGCACAGGCAGCCGTTGCCATGATCGGGACAAGCGTTGTGCTGGAAGATGTAAGCTGGCAGGTCACGGCATCATCAGCAGCGCTGGCAGGTATTTTGTCTATGCTTACCAGTGTGGCAGGATTGCCGGAAGTCGATGAAAAGTAAAGAACCTTGTTCGCAGGAACAAGGCATGGTATAATACATATAGTCAAGAGGACGAACTAAGAAAGCGGTTGACCTTCCCCAAAACTCGAAAGGGGTTTTGGATTTCAAGGAAGGTGATGGCATGACAGAGTACATATTTGATGTAGTTTATCTGCTGATTCTTTACAGAATTGTGAAGGAAATAAAATAACCGCCGATAGTTTAGCGACCTAGGCGGCTATTTTTAGCTAACATGGTTAACCGTTTTTTCCGGTTTCCTCTTGACACCAATATACCACGAATGAAGAGATTATGCAATAGTCAATTTACCCTGCCGTTTGGCGGGGATTTTTATTTGGAGGTGAAAAACGATGGCAAAAAAACCAATTTTATTCTACTTATCTGCAGGGCACGGCGGCGCAGATCCCGGTGCCGTCAGCGGAAAATTTGTGGAAGCAGATATGGCAAGAGTTGTGATGGCAGCATGCAGAAAGGAATTGCTGGCGCATAAGGGACGTACATATAAAGTGGCATATCCGGAAAAGGACGGCAGCGGCATGTCACTTGCGGTGCACGTTGCAGACATGGCGAGGTACAAAGCGAAAGGCTACAGAGTAGTGTCCGTTGACGGACATTTTAATGCCGGTGGCGGCGATGGTGACGAAGTCTGGGTATGGAAAGGCACCGTGACAAAGAGCCGCCTCGGCAAGGTGCTGGCTGACCTGATTATCGCGGAACTGAAAAAGGAAGGTCAGAATACCAGAGGCGTTAAGTACACCAATGACCTGTACTTCCTCAAGGGCGTTGGCGTGCCGGTACTGGTGGAATATGGATTTATTGATAACAAGACCGACCGGAAAGGTTTTGACACGAAGAAAGAGCTAGTGGCTTACGGCAAGGCAACGGCAAGAGCACTGATTAAGTATTGGGAGAAATATCAGTAAAAATTTTGCGAGAGAAATATTATAGTTTGTAATTACTTTTTGGTTATAAATGCAATTCCACAAGATTCGCAAATTCCAGCAACTTTACTGTTGTCAACTTTTATCGTAGTGCCATATTGTGTACGCTTTGCTGCAACTTGTAAATTTCGTTCCTGTATGGGGAACTAGATGAATTACTATCTAATTAAAGAACTGAAAAAATACCAGACGAAACGAGTTCTATTTTGTCACAAGATGCGGAAATATGTGATAGAATGCGATTAAAAACTATACAAGATGTTACAAATTCGTTGTAAAATGACTCTGATTATGTTAGGATTAAGAAAATAAGCGAGGGGGTAAAATCCTCCCCTGCCTGCGGGAGATTGAAGACTTGATTGGAGGTGCAGGATGCGTTTATATCATGGGAGTAATGTGGAGGTACCCGCACCTAAATTGATTCGGCAGAATCGGTTCCTGGATTTTGGTTTTGGATTTTATACTACGACGAATAGAGAACAGGCGATTGCCTTTGCGGACAAGGTATATAAGCGTAGCAGAGAAGGTAGCAGAGTTGTGAATATATATGAAATTGACGAAACTGTCGCCTTTGCGGAATGCTTTGTACTGCGTTTTGCGTTTCCTGACGAAGATTGGTTGGATTTTGTATCGGAGAACAGAGCGGGGACATATGACGGGGACAAATATGACATCATCTATGGACCTGTCGCTGACGACGACGTCTATACGACATTTACGCTTTATAGTGCCGGAGCGCTGACAAAAGAACAGGCTTTGGAGGCACTTAAAATCAAGAAATTGTACAATCAGCTGGTACTGACCTCCGAACATGCGTTAAGCTATCTGCGGTTTATCGGGACTGTGCCGGAAGAAGAACTTTGATGGAGGCAGGAATGGAAAAGAAAAAATTTGAAGCGATGCTGATACTCCTTGTTCCACAGGTGGTCGGCTTGATTGCAGAAAAGTATTGCTGCAGCGAGGTAACTGCTTCAGAGGAATTCTACAGTTCCAAAGTCTATTCTTTTTTGGAACAGGAGGATACTAAGCTGTGGCATTTTAGCCCACTGACCATATTCAATATGTTTGACGAAGAAAAACAAAGGGGAACGTTTACGTTTCCGGAGGAGGCATGACGATGAGCAGAGAAGGAGATTTTCTGATTTACTGCACGGAGCAGTATAAGTCGGCAAAAAATCTGACCGGCGCGCAGGTGGCCGAGTTATTCAGCCGATACAAGGTCTGGAATTACATCTATTCCTGCTTTGAGGCGCTGCACACCACAGGAGAAAATTATATTATCAGAGACATCGATTTGTACATTGAAGAGAGAAAGGCGGCAACGGTATCATAACGGATTGCCGCCGTTTTTTATTTGCAGTGCGCTGCTGGCAAAGTGCTGCATTGCTCCACGTTTCGCCCTAAGCCCCATCAAAGAAAACCGTTCCACACAGTCCCCAAAATCTTGAGGAAGATGTTACAAACCGGCGGCTACAACTCCGAAATTATCTTACGGCTTGAAAACCGCCCTATTTCTTTAAAATTTTTTAAATATTTTCCTCATGACTTCTGCAAATCTATTGCGGAAACCACCTAAAAATGGTAAAATAATAAATTAATGGTTAAGTAAAATTTTGCCCATAGAAGGCGGGAGAAAAGAGAGATAAATCGATATGAACAACAAGAAATATGACGGCGTATACTACCCGGTGCGGGAAGTTGCGGACTTAAAAGACATGATTGAAAGCAGCGCGTCGCTTTATAAAGATGTGCCTGCGTATTTACAGAAGGATAAGCCGGGCGGAACTTTTCAGCCGATTACCTTTGGCGAATTTAAAGAGAAAATGGATGCTCTGGGAACCAGGCTCCTTGACCTGGGACTTGGAGGCAAGAAAATCGCAGTGGTCGGTGAAAGCTGCTGGCAGTGGATTTTGACCTACTTTGCAGTGGTCTGCGGTGTCGGCGTTATCGTACCGCTGGATAAGAACCTGCCTATCGATGAGATGAAGAGTCTGGTGCAGCGCTCCGGTGCAAGCGCCCTGGTATATACGAAACGCAGCGAAAAGGCGCTGGCGCCTCTTTTTGAAGAAAAATATGACGTGGAACACTTTATTTCCATGGGGCAGAGCGAGCACAGCGAGAAGGCGCTTTCCTTGGATGAACTCATTGAAGAGGGCGAGCAGCTTTTGAAAGAGGGCATTCGCGATTATGTGGACGCAGAGATTGACAGAGAGCAGCTGGCGACCCTGATGTTTACTTCCGGTACTACGGGTACGTCCAAGGGCGTTATGCTTTCCCACAAGAATATCGTTGCCAATGTAGTCAGCATGTCCAAGCTGGTTCATGTGCCAGTTGGGACAAAGACTTTGTCTATACTGCCGATTCACCATGCTTACGAGTTCACTTGCGACATCTGCACCTGCTTCTATCAGGGAGGAACTGTTGTCATATGCGAGGGAATCAAATATATCCAGAAAAACATGAACGAAGTTCATAATCAGATTATGTTAGGCGTGCCTCTCGTCTTCGAAAAAATGTACAAAGGCATGTGGAAGCAGGCTGAAAAGCAGGGCGAGGCGGAAAAGCTGCGCAAGGCAATTGACCTGTCCAAGAAACTGAAACTTTACAACAATCCGAAGCTGATGAAAAAGCTGTTTAAGGCAATTCATCAGAATTTCGGCAACAATATCACCCTGCTCATCGCAGGTGGCGCTGCAATCGATCCGAAAGTCATCGAAGATTTTGAGGCTATGGGGCTTCCGATGATTCAAGGCTACGGCATGAGTGAATGCGCACCGATTATCGCAGTAAATCAGGACAGATACAGCAAAGCCGCCTCAGTCGGAAAACCGATGCCTGGCACAAAGGTTCGCATTGAGAACCCCGACGAAGACGGAATCGGTGAAGTGGTCTGCAAGTGTGACTCCGTCATGATTGGGTATTACAACAATCAGGAAGCTACCGACGAGGTGCTGAAAGACGGCTGGCTTTACACTGGCGACTTGGGATATCTTGATGAGGACGGTTTCCTCTACCTGACCGGCAGAAAGAAGACCGTCATCGTTACCAAAGGCGGCAAGAATATCTTCCCTGAGGAAGTGGAAACTGTGCTCATGGAAGATGAACTGATACAGGAAGCGCTGGTGTATGGCAGAGAAGACGACAAAGTCGGCAATGTGATGATTACCGCCGATATTTTCCCGAATTACCCGCTTTTGAAAGAGCGTTTTGGCGAGATGAGCAGCAGCGATGTCTATCATTTTTACAAGGAACTGGTCGACAAAACCAACAAAAAAATGCCGACGTATAAGGCAATCAAACGCATCAATATCAGAGAAACAGAATTTGATAAGACGACCACCGGAAAGATTAAGCGCTACGGTAACTTTGCAGCGGACAGCGTGCAGACAGAGCCGCAGGAAAAGCCTGGTTATGCGCAGATGAAGGATGCTGAGATGAAGAGGGCAAAGGCTTTTGTGAAAGCGATTTCTGAAAGCACGGATCCTTACGTAAGATATAAGGAGAGCCGTCCGATTACGGATATCAAGCACATGATCGAGACCAGCGCAGACCTTTACGGGGACAACGTCGCCTTTATGCAGAAATTTGAGAAAGACGCTCCGTATACAGCAATCACATATAAACAGGCGCTTGCCGATGTCAACGGTCTGGGAACGGCGCTGATTAACCGCGGTCTCAAAGGAAAACGCGTTGCAGTTATTGGGGAAACCTGCTATCAGTGGGAGTCTTCTTATCTGTCAGTGTTATGCGGAACTGGTGTTGTAGTGCCTCTGGATAAAGAACTTGGCGAGCAAGAACTGAAAGCACAGATTATCGATGCCGAGGTTTCCGGCGTTATCTTCGGCGGAAAATTTGCGGATATGTTCCGCGACATGAAACGCAGCGGAGAAACTGGATTAGAAATTCTGGTAAACTTTGACACAGAAGAGCATGAAGAGGAAACTCTTTCCTGGAAGTCCCTCATCAAAGAGGGCAAGGAGTTGGTTGCGCAGGGAGACAGACAGTTCCTGGATGCAGAAATTTACGGTGATGAGATGAGTGTTATCCTGTATACTTCCGGTACTACTGGAATTGCCAAAGGCGTTATGCTGTCTCATTACAATCTGGCGAGCAACCTGATGAGCGCACCGACGATTTTGAAAGTCAATCCGACTGATATTTTCTTCTCGGTACTGCCGGTGCACCACACCTACGAGTGTACCTGCGCGTTCCTGATGCCGCTTTACAAAGGCGCCGCAATCGCGTACTGCCAGGGCTTGAAATATATCACAAAGAACCTTGAAGAGGTGAAGCCGACTATGCTTCTTGGCGTGCCGGTGCTCATTGAGACTTTATATAAGAAGATTTGGAAAAATGTCAGAGCAAAAGGCAAAGAAAAGATGCTGAAACGGCTTCTGACAATGAATAGAAAGACCAAGAAGATGGGTGTGTCCATCAGCAAGCCGTTTACCAAGGAAATTCTGGAAGTATTTGGCGGTAGAATGCGTGTTATCATTTCCGGCGGCGCGGCAATCGACCCTGAGATTTTACAGTTCTTCAATGACCTGGACATTGTTTGTGTGCAGGGCTGCGGTTTGACGGAGTGCTCACCGATGACAGCGCTGAATCCGGACGTCGAAAAAGATATGCGACTTGCTTCTGTGGGACATCTGCTGCCTGGCATGGAAGTCAGAATCGCAGAGCCTGACGAAGACGGCGTTGGCGAGATTTGCTACAAAGGCGATAATGTAATGCTGGGATACTACAAGAATCCTGAAGGGACCGCAGAGGTAATGGAAGATGGGTGGCTTCATACCGGTGATCTGGGTTATGTGGATAAAGAGAACTTCATATATATTACAGGAAGAAAGAAAAATGTGATCATCACTAAGAACGGTAAGAATGTTTTTCCGGAAGAGCTGGAATACTATCTGAGCGCTGTACCATATATTTCAGAAAGTATGGTTTGGGGAGATGAGGTTGAAGATGGAAACGATATGACCATCGCAGCGACAGTGACTTTAGATGAAGAGGAAATCAGCGAAGCGCTGGGAGAAGCCTTTACCGAAGAGGATGTAAAAGGACTGGTATGGGAAGCCGTTGATCAGATCAATGAAAGACTTCCGTATTATAAAAAAATCAAAAAGCTTCACATCCGCAGGGAGGATTTTGAGAAGACCACAGGTAAAAAAATTAAACGTTTCGTCGAAGGAAACAAAAAAGGAAACAAGTAAAGGGCGAAAACATTGACAAATGCACAATTTTAGAGTATAATACTCGGACTATGGCATTGCTGAAAGGAGAATTAGAATATGTCAGAAGAAATACTTCTAACCCAGGAGGGTTATGATAAATTAGAGGCCGAAAGAGACATGCTGGTATCCGTTAGAAGAAAAGAAGTTTCCGAAAGATTGAAGGAAGCGATTTCTTACGGAGACCTTTCCGAAAACGCAGAATACGATGCCGCTAAAAATGAGCAGGCTGAACTGGAAGAGAGAATCCACAAACTGGAAACCATGATGAGAAATGCAAAGATTATCAACGAAGATGAAGTTTCCGGCGATCACGTAAACGTAGGTTTGACTGTAAGAGTAGTAGAGACACAGACCGGTGAGGAGCAGTCCTTTGTTATCGTAGGCTCTACCGAAGCAGACCCGTTTGCAGAGCCTGCCAGAATTTCCAACGAATCACTTGTAGGTCAGGGACTCCTCGGAAAAGGAATCGGCGAGGTTGCCGAAATCGTAGTTCCGGATGGGGTGCTGCACTACAGAATTGAAGAAATAACCAAGTAGTATAAAGGATGATAGATATGAGTACACAAGATAACAACATGAATGTAAATCCGGAAGTTGAGGAACTTTCGGAAGAAAATCTGAATGAGCAGAGATTGATCAGAAGAGAAAAGCTGAAGAAACTGCAGGAAGCTGGTAGAAATCCTTTTGTCAACGAAACATGGGATGTGACTGCCCATAGCATGGACATCAAAGATAACTTTGACGCCATGGAGGATCAGGAAGTGTCCTGCGCCGGAAGAATCATGGCTTTCAGAAGAATGGGCAAGATGGCGTTTGTCGACATTCAGGATAAGCAGGGTAGAATCCAGTGCGTAGTCAAGAGAGACGACATCGGCACAGATGAATACACCTGGTTTAAGACTTATGATATCGGTGATATCATCGGTGTAGAAGGAACTATTTTTAAGACAAAAGCAGGGGAAATTTCCATTCAGGTAAAGAGACTGGTACTTTTATCCAAGTCATTGCAGGTGCTGCCAAACAAGTGGCATGGTTTGAAGGATACGGATATCCGCTACAGGAAGAGATACGTGGACTTAATCGTAAATCCTGATGTCAGAGAGACTTTCTATAAGAGAGCAAAGATTATCCATGAGATTAAGAGAGTACTGGAAGAGGATTACAACTTCCTGGAAGTGGATACACCGATTCTGACTACGATTGCAGGTGGTGCTAACGCAAGACCGTTCAACACCCATCACAATACCCTGGACATCGACATGAAACTGCGTATTTCCAACGAGCTTTATCTGAAGAGACTGATTGTAGGCGGTCTTGACAGAGTTTACGAAATGGGCAAGATGTTCAGAAACGAAGGCATGGACAGAAACCACAACCCTGAGTTTACTTCCATGGAATGCTATATGGCTTACGGCAATATGGAAAGCATGATGGACGTAACAGAGCAGGTAATCTACAAGGCAGCCATGGCTGTAAACGGTACACCAGTTATCACTTATCAGGGCAAGGATTTTGATGTGACTCCACCTTGGAGAAGACTGGATATGACCGATGCCGTAAAGGAAATTACCGGCGTTGATTTCCACAAGATTGACTCTGACGAAGATGCGAGAGCCGCCGCTATCGCCTATGGCATGGATGCGGAAGAAGTGAAGGAAATGACACGCGGCAAGATTATTGCTGAGATGTTTGAAGAATACTGCGAAGATGTTCCGGGCTATCTGGACGGACCAGTCTTTGTGATGGGACATCCTGTAGAGATTTCGCCGCTGGCAAAGAGAGACCCGAAAGATCCGAGGATCACCAGAAGATTCGAAGGCTACATCAATGGATGGGAAGTCTGCAATGCGTTTTCCGAGCTGAACGATCCAATTGACCAGTTCGAGAGATTTACCGAGCAGCAGGCACAGCTTGATTCCGGTGAAGATGATGAAGCACATCCGATGGATATGGACTTTGTCAATGCGCTGGAGGTTGGACTTCCACCGACAGGGGGACTTGGAATAGGAATCGACAGAGTGGTTATTTTAATCACAGATTCTCCGAGCATTAGAGATATTATCCTGTTCCCGACGATGAAGTCATTACCGAACAACAAGGATTAAAAACCCAGTATTTATGCGGGTTTGCGGACATGAAAAATCGAGAAGCCCTACATCTTTACATCAAACTTACATCAAATGGTGCGTAGACTTGTGCAGAGATGAAAAAATTGCATAATTTCTAAAATTAAGACCTTGAGAGGATAACACCTTTCAAGGTCTTTTTTGCGTTGTACGATGTACCCGGTCGCAAACTTCAAGTTTTCTTTGATTTCCAATACAATGTAATTGCAAGGGAAATACAGGAGGGAAAGCCTATGAATAAACAGACATATATAACAGAGGAAGAAAGGGAAAAATGCAGAAAGGTTGCCAATGCCTTTTTGGAAATCTATCAGGAAGATGATGTGCTGGTGGTGGACGCCGGAAGGTTCGGGTTTGTGAAATTGCAGAATTATATGCCAAACGAGGGATTTGACAGTGTCACGACTTATACGGACAGCAGGGATATGTTGGAGGACTTATGGCAGGATTGGCTGATTACACAGCTTTTTGCTCTTTCAAAAGGAACGCCGATGGAAGATTTTACGCAGGAGGAGTTATTAAAGATATTGCCGACGAAAAAGCAGAAGGAATTTGCTTATAAAAAGATTTGCTTTATGAATAAAGCCGCAATTTGAAATGGTTTTTAATATGTGGATAGCAATGTTTCCCTGAGATAAAGAAGCTTCTCAGGGGAATTTTTTGTCTCAATTCGCAAACTACAAGGACTACCTTGCCGAATTGCTGAAAGATGAAAACAATTCGCTTTGGTCGGCTGTCCTTTATGGTATCTCGTACAGCAGCGATCAGATTGTAACCGTTGCGTTGTCTCAGGTCGGCAATGTCGGCGGAGAGCCGTACTGAAGTTGGTACAGCTTCAATTCTCGTGTGGAATGGTGTGCCTGTTTCGTAAGCTGGTGCGCTAACGAGTGCGGCTATATTGATACTGGAGTTATCCCGAAATTTGCGGGCTGCGTCAACGGCGCACAATGGTTTAAGGACAGAGGACAATGGCTTGACGGATCTGCCGAGCCTGTTCCCGGAATGATTATTTTCTTTGATTGGGAGAGCGATGGTGAAACCGATCATGTTGGAATTGTGGAAAAAGTCGAAAACGGTATTGTTTACACCGTAGAAGGCAATTCCGGCGATAGCTGCCGAATCAATCAGTATTCAATAGGGAATTATCAGATTTACGGATACGGTGTGCCACAGTATTAGAAAACAAGCCGTTTGCAGAAATGCAAGCGGCTTACATAAAATCAACTTTACAATGTTTTTACAATCGCAAGATAACGAATTTGATGTTCGGTCGGTATAATAAAACCGTAATCGAAAAGATTATGGAGAAAAAACAAAAGGAGAATTTGATTATGAAAACAAAGAAAATACTTGCATTAGCACTTGGCGCAGTTTGTGTTTTCGGTATGCTTGCCGGATGTGGAAAACAGGAAACAGGTACAGTTTCAACAGATGGTTCTACCTCTATGGAAAAAGTAATCGGCTCGTTGAAAGAAACCTTTGAGGCAGAGAACGAAGGAATTACCGTTACATACAATCCCACTGGTTCTGGTACAGGCATTACAGCAGTAGCGGAAGGACGCTGTGACATCGGACTTTCCAGCCGTGATTTGAAAGATGAAGAAAAAGCAAAAGGACTTGAAGGAACAGTTATTGCTTATGATGGTATTGCAATCATTGTCAATCCCGAAAATACCGTAGATGATCTTACGATTGAGGATATTGCCAAAATCTATACTGGTGAGATTAAAAACTGGAAAGAAGTCGGCGGTAAGGACGCTGAGATTGTCTTAATTGGAAGAGAAGCAGGAAGCGGAACCCGTGACGGCTTTGAATCCATTACGGGAACAAAGGATCAATGCAAATTGAAGCAGGAACTTACCTCTACCGGAGATGTGATTACGACCGTTGCGGGGAATCCGGCAGCAATCGGATATGCGTCTCTTGCTTCCGTAAAGGACAGCGTAAAAGCATTGAAAGTCGGAGGCGTAACGCCCAGCGAAACAACAATTAAGGACGGCAGTTATAAGGTGCAGCGTAATTTTGTGCTGGTTACGAAAACCGAGGGTAAACTGTCTGATGCAGCACAGAAATTCTTTGACTACATTACTTCAAGCGACGCTTCGGAACTAATCAGGAAAGCAGGAGCCGTACCGGTAAAATAAAGGACTGTAAAAGCGACGGCGATAGGAAACCGCTGCTTTTCACATTTTGAAAGGAATGTAGTGATGAAGAAAAAGAGATTATTTGAAACCATCATACACGGCATATTCCTGATATTGGGGCTTATTACAGTAGGATTTGTTTTGCTGATTACAGTGTATCTTATCATATCGGGTATTCCCGCTATTCGGGAAATTGGAGTTTTCAAATTTCTGTTTGGGAAAGTTTGGGCTTCCACAGCAGCAAAAGCTTCCTATGGAATTCTGCCGTTTATTTTAACCAGCGTTTACGGTACAGCCGGAGCTATCGTAATCGGTGTACCGGTCGGCTTTATGACCGCTGTATATCTTGCAAAGCTTGCTCCGGAAAAAATAAAAACCATTATGGGATCGGCGGTCAGTCTGCTTGCGGGAATCCCGTCGGTGGTTTACGGTCTTGTGGGAATGCTTGTATTAGTGCCGGCAGTTCGGACGCTGTTTCATCTGCCGGACGGTGCAAGTCTGTTTGCGGCAATGATTGTTTTGGCGGTAATGATTCTCCCGTCAATTATCAAAGTTTCCATAACCGCATTGGAAGCTGTACCGAAGGAATATGAGGACGCATCTTTGGCACTTGGCGCTACTCCGGTGGAAACCTATTTCCGGGTGTCTGTTCCGGCGGCAAAAAGCGGAATTGCGGCGGCTGTTGTGTTGGGCGTAGGACGTGCCATTGGCGAGGCGATGGCAGTAATGATGGTGGCAGGAAATGTAGCCAATATGCCATCCCTATTTGGGAGTGTGCGTTTTCTTACAACAGCAGTTGCTTCAGAAATGTCTTATTCAAGTGGGTTACAACAGCAGGCATTGTTCTCCATCGCCCTTGTACTGTTTCTCTTTATTATGCTGATAAACGCTGCACTTAATTTCTTTTTGAAGCGGGATAAGGAGGGTTCAAAGTGAACAAAAGTCGAAAAGGATATATTTTTGCTATGAAGTGGCTCTGCTGGCTGTCAGTGGGAATTACGGCGGCACTTGTATTGTTTTTGCTCGGATATATTCTTGTGAAAGGAATTCCCCATATCACTTGGGAACTGCTCTCTACAAAACCGAGCTATATTGAAGAACGCATTGGGATTCTGCCAAATATTCTGAACACCTTGTATATTATTCTTGCCACGCTTGTTTTTGTAATACCTCTTGGAGTGGGGGCGGCGATTTATTTAACGGAATATGCAAAGAATAAAAGAATTGTTACGGCGATTGAATATGCTGCGGAAACCCTGTCGGGAATCCCATCAATCATTTACGGGCTTGTTGGTATGTTGTTCTTCTGTCAGTTTTTAAATATGAAAACATCCCTTTTGGCTGGTGCGCTGACGCTTGTTATTATGAATCTGCCTACTGTTATGCGCACTACGCAGGAAAGCCTGAAAACCGTGCCACAGAACTACCGGGAAGGTGCGTTCGGACTTGGAGCCGGAAAATGGCGGGTAATTCGTACTGTGGTACTTCCCGGTTGTGTGGATGGGGTGGTCACAGGATGTATCCTGTCAATCGGAAGAATTCTTGGCGAATCGGCGGCGCTTTTATTTACAGCTGGACTTGCCCACGAATTATATGGATTATTTGAGGGGCTGCAAAACTCCGGCAGTACGCTGACAGTAGCGTTATATGTTTATGCAAAGGAACAGGGTGAATTTGAAATAGCTTTTGCGATTGCCGCAATACTAATGATTATGACGCTGCTTATCAACCTTGCCGCTGATATTGTCAGCCGTTATTTCAAGAAAAGGAGAAGCCTATGAGCAGTATAATGACAGTAAGAAATCTGTGCTTATGGTATGGAAAAGCACAGGCACTTAAACATATCAATATGGAAATCCCCGAAAAAAGCATAACGGCGCTTATCGGTCCGTCGGGTTGTGGAAAATCCACATTTTTGAAAACACTTAACAGGATGAACGATTTGGTTTCCAGCGTTAAGATTACGGGCGAAGTTATGTATAACGGTGAGAATATTTATGACAATTCAGTTGATGTAAACGAACTTCGTAAAAATATCGGAATGGTGTTTCAAAAACCGAATCCATTTCCAATGAGCATTTATGACAATATTGCTTACGGACCTCGTACACACGGAATTAGAAGCAAAGCAAAACTCGATGATATTGTGGAACGCTCACTCCGGGATGCAGCTATTTGGGAGGAAGCAAAGGACAGGCTGAAAAGAAATGCTTTGGGACTATCCGGCGGTCAGCAGCAAAGGCTCTGTATTGCGAGAGCACTTGCAGTAGAGCCGCAGATTCTCCTGATGGATGAACCGACTTCGGCGCTTGATCCAATTTCCACTTCGCATATTGAGGAACTGGCAATGAAGCTGAAAGAAAAATATACGATTGTCATTGTTACACATAATATGCAGCAGGCTGTCCGTATCTCAGATCATACGGCATTCTTTCTGCTGGGGGATTTGGTTGAATTTTCAGAGACAGAAGCAATGTTTTCACAACCGGGGGATAAACGCACAGAGGATTATATTACAGGGAGGTTTGGTTAAATGCGGTCAAAATTTGATGAACAACTGGAACTGCTTCATAAAGAGCTTATTGAAATGGGCGCTCTTTGTGAAAATGCCATAGCAATGGCGGCAAAAGCACTCTCAGAGGGCAACACGAAAATGGCGGCAAAAGTCCCCGAATTGTCAACTGAGATAGATAGAAAAGAGAGGGATATTGAAACCATGTGTATGAAGCTGCTCCTTCAGCAGCAGCCGGTGGCAAAGGATTTGCGAACGATTTCCTCCGCACTGAAAATGGTGACGGATATGGAGCGCATTGGGGACAATTCCGGCGATATTGTAGAAATTGTGACTATGGCGAACATTTCACCCTCCGATAATACGGAGCATATTCAGGATATGGCAAGAGCGACAATCAAAATGGTAACAGACAGTATTGACGCCTTTGTGAAGAAAGATATAGAGATTGCAAATGCAGTCATTACCTACGATGATGTGGTAGACGGTCTCTTTGACGAAGTAAAGACAGATTTGATAGAAAAATTTGGTAATCCTGAATCAAACGGAGAAAAAGTTCTCGACCTTCTTATGATTGCAAAGTATTTTGAGCGTATGGGTGATCATGCGGTGGAAATTGCAAAGTGGGTATTGTTTTCTATTACTGGAAGGAAAGAGAGATAAACGATAATTTCATTGCATATAAGCAAAGTTGAAAAAGAGGCGGATTTACGCTATAATATAATATGGGTATTTTTATGCAGAAGGAGAATGACAATGATTTATTGTGTAGAGGATGACAATGGAATTAGAGATTTAATGATATATGCTTTAAATTCTGCTGGGTTTGAAGCAAAAGGCTTCACGGACGGTACAGAATTTTTTAGTGCGTTGCAAGCGGATCAGCCGAAACTTATTATACTTGATATTATGCTGCCGGGTGATGACGGAATCACGATTCTAAAAAAGCTTCGTAACAATACTGTTACCGCAGATATTCCGGTTATTATGGCAACAGCCAAAGGAACTGAATATGACAAGGTAATCGGTCTTGACACAGGTGCAGACGATTATCTTGCAAAGCCATTCGGAATGATGGAAATGGTTTCCCGTGTGAAAGCTGTACTTAGGCGGACAGCTCCAAAAAACACCCCAAAAACTTTAAAGGTGGGAAATCTTGAAATAAAGGAATCTGAGCATACTGTTTATGCCTGCGGCGAGCGTATCACGCTTACATTAAAAGAATACGATCTTTTGTATTTGTTTATGGATAATCTTGGAAAAGTTTTCACCCGTGACAGATTATTACAATTAATATGGAGTTCTGATTATATAGGCGAAACAAGAACAGTCGATGTTCATATTGGAACTCTCCGTACAAAACTCGGAGAATGTGGAAGTTATATAGAAACTGTCCGAGGTGTTGGGTATCGAATGGAGGCGAAGCTATGACAAAAAGAATTTTTCGTACTGTATTCGTTGTTGCCATCAGCATATTTATTGCTTCAGCCGTACTTTTTATGACTGTACTGTATGACTATTTTTCTGGAATCCAACAAAATCAACTGCGTATGCAAATTGATCTTGCTTCACAGGGCGTTGAAGATGAAGGACTTGATTACCTGAAAAACTTAAATATAAAAGATTACCGTGTTACTTGGATAGGAACAGATGGTAAAGTTCTTTATGACAGCATATCAGAGGCTGATGAAATGGAAAATCATTTTGAACGGGAAGAAGTAAAAGAAGCACTTTCAGAGGGATATGGTGCAAGTTCCCGTTATTCCTCCACATTAACGCAGCGTTATCTCTATGGAGCAAAGCGACTGCCAGATGGAACTGTTATCAGGCTTTCAGTAACACAGAATTCTCTGCTCATACTTACACTCGGTATGTTGCAGCCAATTATGATTATATTTGTGATTGCTATTATTTTATCAGCTTTTTTAGCTTCGAGACTGTCAAAGAAAATTGTTAAGCCGTTGAATGAATTAAATTTGGATAAACCTTTAGATAATAATGGATACGATGAACTTTCTCCTCTGCTTCGGCGTATTGATACACAGCAAAAAGAGATTAGTCGGCAAAGTGAGGAATTAAGACAAAGGCAGAATGAGCTTGAAGTGATGACCTCCGCTATGTCTGAGGGAATTATTTTGCTGAATAATAGAGGAACTGTTTTGAGTATCAACAAGGCGGCTGCGAAACTATTTGGGACAGATTGTTTTTGCATAGGTGAGGATATCGTGTCAATAAACCGCAGCTTGGAATTAGCCCAATTGCTTAATAGGGCGAAGAACGGGGAACATTCAGAAAGAGTTGTGGAACTTGGATGTGGTCGGTATCAAATGATGGCAAGTCCTGTTATATCAAACAATATAGTATCCGGGATTGTGCTTTTAATACTTGATGTAACGGAGAAAGAAAAGGCGGAACAATTACGCCGTGAATTCACAGCCAATGTTTCACATGAGTTAAAGACGCCATTGCATACCATATCGGGAAGCGCTGAGCTTTTGGCGAACGGTATGGTAAAGCCGGAGGACATTCCCATCTTTTTAAAGCGTATTTACTCTGAAACACAACGCATGATTCAATTAGTGGAAGATATTATACGGCTTTCACATTTGGACGAAGGCGCTGAAGATATGAAATGGGATATGGTGGATTTATATGCGGTAGCAGAGGAAACGATAAATTCTCTTGCCGACGAAGCAGAAAGCAATGGGATAAAATTTGAACTGTATGGAGAAACTGTTTTGATCAACGGCATCAGGCAGCTGCTTCAGGAGATTATATACAATCTCTGTGACAATGCGATCAAATATAACTGTAGGGGCGGTTCGGTATCTGTAGGGGTAAAGAATGAAAATGAATTTGCTGTTCTGACCATCACCGACACGGGTATTGGCATTCCGGCAGAACATCAAGAGCGCATTTTTGAACGATTTTATCGAGTAGATAAAAGTCATTCAAAAGAAATAGGTGGTACAGGACTTGGACTGTCTATTGTAAAACACGCTGCAAAACTGCATAATGCGGAAATTGAGTTGCACAGCATTGTAAATAAAGGTACTGAAATTACAATCAAATTTCCTAAAAACTAAACATAATGAGAAACAGAGTCGTAGTAAAAACTGCGGCTCTGTTTTTGCTTTACAAGGATTTTATCAGAGTGCGATAACAGATTTGATGTTATTTTGATAAACTTAATCTGATAGAAAAAGCAGCCTTGCGGCTACTTTTCGGGTGCAGTATCAATTAAGGCTTTCGCAGTTGCTTTAACGACTTCTAACGACCGTTCATCGCAAGCTGAAAGCATACGGAGGAGATTTTCTACCTCGGAATCTTTGGACGGCTTCTCAGGGTGGAAAATCGAATCCGCAGAAATGTTCAATTCCCGGACGAGCTTATGTAGGACATCGAAGCTCGGTTTCTTGCCCTCGTTCTCGATCCGATATAGGTATCGCTCGGTAATATTCGCTTTTTCAGCCAACGCTTCTATGGTGATCCCGGCGTGTTCACGAGCTGCCTTAATGATACAACCAAGCGTTTCAGGTTTATTATGCACTTACAGTCCACTTCCATATATAATTATACTGATTTATGCCATCTTTATAATGGCACAGCAATTCAATTATAAGTGGACTGACAGTTCGCAGATAACTGAACTATAAAGAAATATGAACCCTGCCAAATAAAAAAAACGAGGTTTTGACAGGGCGATTTAATATGCCTACACCCTCCGATTCTGAGTTTTTTTGGATCGGAGGTTTTTTAATGCGCTGGATTATTCTCGGCGTTCCGCTGCTTGTGATGAGCAGCGAATATTAAACTGTTACAAAGGTATTATCAGAAAGTATTTCATTGAAAAAAGCATTTACCCCACAAAAGGACAATGCGGCTCACATACTGAACTGATATGCCATAAATACAATGAAACAAACGCACTTGCACGGCGAAATTTGTCGCTATGCAGGTGCGTTTTTATATTTTGTGGTATTTCGACCTTATATAGTGTCGGCTGCCGTTCGCCGCCTTACGGTCTGAATTTTTACATTTTTGAAAATTCAGACTGGATGTAAAGAAAATGGCAAAAAGCCAATTTGATGTTCTGAAAGAGGAGTTTCAGAACGAGTGTAAGGTTATCAATTTGAAGTACGAGTATGAGGGATACATAGGCGTGGAGCAATGGGCGGTTATTACAGAACTATCCGAAAAAGAACTGTTTGAAAAATACCCTGATATTATATCCCGCTACATACCGTTCGTGCTGCTGTCCGTTGAACAGGGAAAGGCAGTATATGAGTTTAGAAGAAATGAAAGCAAATTCTATAAGCGCAGCTTAAATAACGAGGACGCTTTTGGATGTGACGATGAGCTTATAGGGATATTCCATTCGGAGGTCTTTGTTCCTGACTTTTTTGAGCAGCAGATAACAGAGGAATACGAAGAAAATCGTTATCAGTTGAAGATGAAGCTGATGGACAAGGCTCTCTCAACCCTTACCGAAAAGCAATACAAATACCTCATATCTCGGTATGTTGCAAATAAAAGCGCAAGGGAAATTGCCGAAGCGGAGGGTGTATCTCATCAGGCGATTGAAAAGCATTTGAACGCAGCGATCAAGAAAGTGAAAAAAATATTTGAGGGATTTTTCCGAAAATAGGTTGTCATTTGGCTGACTGATTCCAAATTAGTGAAGGGGTTGTTTTGAATCCGGATAAAGATTTCCCCTTCACTTAATCTTGGAAATGCGAGGTCAATGCTATGCAAACAGAGAATAAAGAAAAGGTGAAGCGTGGAGAAATTTATCTGCATGATTTTGGAAACAATGCAGGCTCAATTCAGAATGGGGTAAGACCTGTTCTTGTAGTTCAATGCGATGAAGGCAATCAGGCAAGCATGACAACGGTTGTTGCAGCTCTTACATCAGTTATAAAGAAGCGTTATTTGCCGTCCCATATTATCTTGGGAGATAAATTTGGACTCAAAGAGCCTTCGATGGTTATGCTGGAACAACTGAAAACAGTCAATCAGTCCGAGCTTGTGGAGTATATCGGATTTGTTGACAACGAATATCTGCTCCGTAAGGTGAATCACGGCTTAAAGAAAGCGCTTGGTTTGTGGGTGGATAAGCCGCAAAAGCACAAGGGGGATATTCGCTGCCTTTGTCCTGCCTGCTTACAGGCATATAAGAAAACACAGAATTATATTGTTAGGCGGCTTGATCCGCTGGCTTCCAAAAGGGAGAAATGCGATAAGTGCGACAATATGGGCTGGGATTATATCATTTATGAAAGGTGTACTTCCACCGGGGACAAGGAGGTACAGGCTGATGAATGATAATAAGAAGGCAAAGCAGTCTAAATATGAAGTCCCATTGTGGCATAAAACAAATCTTTCTATTGATGAAGCGGTCGCTTATACAGGGATTGGCAGAGCAAAATTATATGAGATGACAAATAGAGAAGATTGCCCATTTGTATTATGGATTGGAAATCGGAGGGTAATAAAGCGACAGGTTTTTGATGAGTACATTGCAAATATGTATTTGATATAACAGAGTTGTCAAGTCTGCGATAAGCCAGTTCGCATAATTGTCTGCTCCAAAAGTGATAATGTCTTAAGAAAGCGCAAGAGAAAATGTCCCAAAAGGATTCCTAAAAAACACATATCA